>CAYFPX010000145.1:0-21814 GCA_964344945.1 uncultured Enterobacterales bacterium | reverse complement strand
CTCGATGCCGTCTGTGTCGCTGGCCACGAGCTGCCAGGTCACCTCCGTGGCCGACGGCACACCCAGGATGCGCAGGCGCTGGGGGCCGGGGCCCAGGAAGCGGGAGGGGGTCTCGGCCTCGGTGTCGTCGAAGGTGTAGGCCAGGTGGACCTCGGCGGCCTGGTCGAGGGTGAAGTGGACCTCGATGACGGTCGAGACCGCGGGGGCCAGGCGGGCGTCCAGGTCGGTGACCAGGCCGGTGCTGCAGGAGAGGGCGGTGAGGAGGAGCATGGGAAGAGGCAGTGCAGCTTCCGGGCCAGCCGCGCTGGCGCGACCCGGAGCCGAGGCCCCGGCTCGCGCGTCTGCACCGCACGCATGAGCATTCGTTCATCACGCGGGGCGTGGGGGCTACTCGGGGGCGCCCCCCTGGATCCACTCGTAGATGGCGACCAGGTCTTCCTTGGGGAGTGCCCCGCTCTTGGGCATGTCCGCACCGCCCCCATCACTCCCCGTGCTGAACGACCCGTCGAGCTTCATCCAGAGGTCGCTGCGGGAAGGGGAGCCTGGTGACACATGGTCGAGCTCCGAGCCGTCGGCCGTGCTGGTCCAGCCCGAGCTGACCCTCACCGCGGACGTGAAGAAGTTCGAGAGGTCCAGACCGCCACCGGCACCGCCGTCACCTCCACGCCCACCGTCCCGAAGCGGCCTCGGTCGCCCGGGTGGTAGCCGAGGGCCTCGAGCTCGTCGCCGTAGGTGTCCGTGCTGTTGCGGAAGCTGCGGTACCCGAGCCCGACCGAGACGCCCCAGCGCTCTGGCCGACCGATCAACAGGCCGGCCTGCAGGTCGGTTCCGAGTCCGCCGGCGCTCCCCGGGGCACCCTCTTCGCCGGGGTCGGAGAGCCGCATGTACTCACCGCCCAGGCTGGCCCACAGCCGCCAGGGCCGAGGCCCCGGAGACGCTCTTGCTTCCTCCGTTGTCAGGGCGGCCTCCACCTCCGCCTGTGCTGCCAGCGCGCTGCCCCGGCGGGTTCCCCCTTCGGCGGAGAACGCCACCGCTCCGGCCGCATCCGGTGCGTCGAAGCCCGCCGGCAGTCCTCCTTCGAGCAGGTAGAAGGTGCGCATGCGGGCGTCGCGTGTGTCGACGAGCTGCAGCAGGGTCGGGCGCCCGACCGGGGCGGCGGTTCGCCCCTCGACGCCGTCGACCCGCCAGGTCGTCCACGGGACGAGGGGCAGGGCCACCTGGGCTGGGGTGGTCCCTGCGGCCTTCACCTGCGCCACCAGCGCCTCGAATTCCAGGTCCGTCACGCCCAGCTCGGCCCGCACCGAGATCCCGGGATCGATGGCCAGGACCGCAGCCAGGGCCGCTGCGGTGCTCGGCTGGTCGTCCAGGACCCAGGCGTTCAGCGCCGTCAGCAGGTGGAGCTGCACGGCCTCGGGCGGCTCCAGCAAACCCTCGAGGCAGGCCACCTCCCTCAGCAGCACGTCGAGCGCCTGCTGGAAGAGCAGGACCTTGCCCTCCTCGTAGGCGACGAAGGCCCTCTCGGTGGACTCCTGGACCTGGCGGAATCCCGCTGGGCAGCCGGCTTCAGCGGTTGCGCTCAGGTGGACCCACAGCCCCTGCATCGTCGACCCACCTCCGGCGGGGACGCTACCACCGGCCCCGCCCGGTTCACGGCACGCTCCCGCCCCCGTCCTCGAAGGGGTCGTACCAGACCTCGATGGGAGCGGGGGGGCCTTCGATCAGCCCCATGGCCGTCAGGATCCAGCCGAGGGTCCAGAAGAAGGGGACCCCGATCAGCAGCCCGCCGCACACCGCCCACAGCACCAGGCGGGGCCTGAGCGGCGGGAGCACTCGGGTCGGCTCGTGTTCGAACATCCAGAGGGGAAGTTATCGGCGGGAGATGCCGAGTGCCGAAGACCTGCTGCAGTTCCTGCGCAGCGAGCCCGCCGCCCTGGACCAGCTCGTGGAGCTGGTGCTCGACGACCTGCTGGCCCGCCCTGTCTCGGAGCTGGTGGAGCCGGAGTGGCTGGCGAGCCGCGTGGTCGAGGGCCTCCGGGCCAGCGCCGGCGACACCCGCACCGAGGACTGGGTGCGCAGCCAGCTCAACGCCGCCCTGGACCGGGCCGACACCCAGCAGGGGCCGCTGCGACCCCGGGTGCCGGGCGAGCTGATCGGCCCGGTGAAGGACCTGCTGCGGCGGCCCTACACCCCGGACCCGGTGATCATCCGGGCCCTGCTCGACCACCGGGCCATGAACAACCTGCTGCGGGCGGTGCTCTCGGAGACCCTCACCGAGTTCGCCAAGACCATCAAGAGCGCGGTGCCCCAGAAGAACCCGCTGCCGAGCCGGGGCCGGCTGGGCAACCTGCTGGGGGCCGCCCAGGGCGTGGCGATGGTGGTCGGCGCCGAGCTGGAGCGCCAGCTCGAGGGCAAGGTCCAGGCCTTCCTCGACGGCGCGATCGCCCGGTCCCTGGACCTGAGCGTGGAGCGCATGTGCGCCCCGGACTTTGCCGACGAGTTCGGCGCCTGGCGGGCCGACGGGGTCGAGGCCCTGCTGGACCTGCCCGTGGAGCGCTACCGGCGGGAGCTGGAGAAGCTGGAGCCCGACACCCTGGTCACCGAGGTGGCGGCCATGCTGCGGGCGGTGGCCCGTTGGGACGGCCTGGGCGGAGCCATCCAGGCCGGGCTGGAGGCCGCGGTCAGCGAAGCCGGAGGGCGCTCGGCCCGGGACTTCCTGGCGGGCAGCGGCCTGGAGGAGGGCTGGCGCCCCCACGTCCAGGCCCTGATGAGCGAGCGGGCCCGAGACCTGGTGCAGACCGAGGCCTTCGGGGCGTGGCTGGCGGGGGTGTGTGCGGCGGCGGAGGGGAGCTGAGCAGCTGAGCAGAGGGTGCGTGAACAGGGGTCAGGAACCCCCACTTGACACTTGGACCAGGCGCGGGGATACGGGCCACAGCTGCATCGAAGTGGTGTCAGGTCTCCACACTTAGCCTTGAGGCATGGTCTTCGGTGCGCCGCTGCGTGCCTGTTCTTCGGGGGGCACCGGCCCACGGAGGCTGCCACCAGTGCTAGGTGTGGAGACCTGTCCCCAGTGTCGATTGGCTCTGTGTACGGATCCAACGGCGATTCGTGCTCGCGCCAGGAGTGGTAGGTGGGGGTTCCTGACCCCTGTTGCCGGGCCCAGCTCGAGGGCGCCTGGCCGCGTGATCACCGCGGGGATCGCACCCAACGCTGACAGCTGACAGCCCGCAGCGGCGCGTCAGCGCCCTGCGCTCTCGGCGCCGACCAGCCCGGTGAAACTGAGACCTCGCCGCCGCAGCACCCAAGCCAGGAGCATGACGCCAGTGCCCCAGAGACCCGTGCGGATCCGCATGAACCCGATGGGCGTCGGCTGGCACGGCTCGTGGATGGCCCCGCGACATGCGACGCCTCTCCACCCTCGCCCTCTTCCTCGCCGCCTGCGTCCCGGTCACCAGCACCGAGACGGCGGTCACCTTCCACGACGAGGTGGACCTCTCCGGCTCCTTCGGCCGCCTCGGCCTCTCCGAAGGCGGGGTCTCCGTCGCGGTGACCGCCCCCGATGACCTCGACGGCACCTCGCTCGTGGTGCGGTCGCTGGAGCTGGACGCCGCGGGCGACGTGCTCTCCGAAGAGGCCCTGCCCTGGGGGGACCTGCAGGCCTACTCCGAGCGCGGGGTCCGGCGCTTCCCGGTGTCCGGGCGCTGCGGCCAGGTGCTGTGGCAGGAGCCGGACTCGGAGCGCCGCATCGTGCTCGCGGCGAGCCCGTCCTGCGCCGGCGAAGGCGAGGTGCACGTGGACCTGCTGGACCTGAGCGCGCTGGGGAGCGGCCCCCTGGTCGCCGGGTTCGAGGCCCTGCCCTACCGGGTCTTGGCCCAGGTGAAGGCCCCGGCGACCCGGGGCCGGGCCCCGCTGGGGGGCTTCTCGCTGCGGCTGACCGCGCGGGAGCGGCGAGGCACGGTGCTGGGCAGCCAGGAGATGTTCTTCTCACTGCCGGAGGTGGGCGAGTCCGCCTGGCTGGAGATCCCGCTGCCCGAGGGCGCGGAGCTCGCGGACCACCTGGCCTTCGAGGTGATCTTCGCGCCCACCGGCGACTGGCCGCGGCTGGTGCTGGGCCACCAGGTCCTGCGCGACGACGCCCTCACCGACGGTGCGGCGAGCGCGTCGCGCTGAGCGGTCGCACCCATGACAGCCGTCCCCCAGTCCGCCACGGAGCCAGGCCGATCCAGCCTCTGGCACAGTGCTTGCCTCAGGGGGGGCGGCACCTCGGACCCCGCCCCATGCGTCTCGCGATCACCTGGCCCCTGCTGCTCGTCGCCGGCTGCGTCGACTACAGCTTCCAGACCCCCGCCGATCTGAGCGCACCGCTGCCCGACACCGGGCACCACGGCTCGGCGACCACCCCCGACGGCGACACCGGCCCCAGCGACGACACCGGCGACGACCCCGGACCGGGCCCCGGGCCCGGGGACGACACCGGCGGCGACGGCGTGGACCCGCCCGACGGCGACCGGCCGGACTTCGAAGACCCGCCGTCGGGGGACCCGCCGCCGCGCTTCGTCGGCGAGGACTGCGTGGGCGGGGTCGACGTGGCCGTGAGTCCAGACACCCTGGTCGTGCTCTCCTGGGACCCCCTCACCGACACCGGCTCGATCGAGGCTCCGGCCCGCGGCTTCTACGACCTCTACGACACGACCATCGCCGAGTCGGGCACCAAGCAGTGGAACGAGACCGCTTATTTGCGGGTGAGCAACACCACGAACCCGTCCGGCAAGCCGAACTGGGCCAACTGCGGCGCCGACTGGGTGGTCCAGGACGCCGACAACCACGGCTTCCCCACCGGCAACCTGATCTACCTGGGCACCTTCTGGCTGGACAAGGGCGACAACACCCTGACCCTGCTGCACTACTGCGAGCGCCAGCGGGCCGGCGAGTGCCCCGGGCTGCACATCACCGACGACCCGGACTCCACCTGCGAGTCCGGCTCGGCGAACAGCGTGCACGTGGAGAGCCACGGGATCTGCGCGGTGCCGAACCACGGAGACGACGACCGCTGATCCAAGATGGGCCGGACCCGAGCCCATGTCCGACCCTCGCCAGAGCCTCGCCGACTACCTGGCCGACTGCCGACAGGTGGTCGACGACCAGATCGCCGCCCTGATCCCGCCGGACCGCCCCGACACCGGCGGGCTGTACCGGATGATGCACGACTACCCGCTCCGGGGCGGCAAGGGCCTGCGGCCAGCCCTGGCGATGGCTTGCTGCCGGGGGCTCGGCGGGTCGCTCGATGCCGTGGTCCGGACCGCGGCCACCCTGGAGCTCTTCCACAACGCCTTCCTCGTGCACGACGACGTGGAGGACGGCTCCGAGCTGCGCCGCCACGCCCCGACCCTGCACCGCGAGCACGGCGTGCCCATCGCGGTGAACGTGGGCGACGGGCTGCTGGCCCTGGCGCTGCAGCCCCTGCTGGAGAACGTGGAGCACGTGGGGCTGGGCCCGGCGCTGAACATCCTGGACGCGGTGGTGCGCATGGCCCGGGAGAGCGCCGAGGGCCAGGCGATGGAGCTGGCCTGGGTCCGGGACGACGCCTGGGACCAGGCCGATCGGGACTACGTGCGCATGGTCTACAAGAAGACCGCGATCTACTCCTTCGTGACCCCGGCGGTGGTCGGGGCCCTGTGCGCCCGCCGGCCCCCCGAGGTGCGCCAGGCCCTGACCCGCTTCGCCATCCCCCTGGGCATCGCGTTCCAGATCGCCGACGACGTGCTGAACCTGGCCGGCGAGGAGGAGGTGATCGGCAAGGAGTCCTGTGGGGATCTGTGGGAGGGCAAGCACACCCTGATCCTGCTGCACGCCCTGCGCACGGCCTCGCCGGCGGAGCGCCAGCGAGCGGTGGCGCTGCTGGGCACCCCCAGGCCGGACAAGCCCCGGCCAGAGGTCGCCTGGCTCAGGCAGCTCGTGCGCCAGCAGGGCAGCCTGGCCTATGCTCGCGGGGTCGCCCGCCAGCACGTGGACCGTGCCGAGCGGTCCTTCAGCAGCCTGGCGCGCTGGTTCTCGGACTCGGTGCACCGGGACTTCCTGGAGGCCCTGGTCGTCTACGTCGTCGCCCGCACCCGGTAGGAGTCATGGACCTGAAGCAGCTGCTCGGCGCCCTGGAGCAGGAGCCCCCGGAGCACTGGGCCCGGCTGCTGGGCGATCTGCACGAGCAGGGCGGGACCCCCCTCGCCCGGCTGCTGGGACAGGTCGCGGCCGAGGAGCCCGCCGAGCCCGAGCTCTACCAGCAGGCCAGGGAGCACTTCGCCCGGCACGAGGAGCGCCTGCGCGAGGAGACGAAGGTCACGGACCAGCTCATCGGGGAGCTCCGGGAGCAGCGCGCCGAGCCGGCCGTGGCGGCGCTGCCCCAGCAGGAGCTCGCGCTCCAGGGCGCGCCCCGGTCCACCCTCCGAGGACGCTTCGTGGTCGACAACGCCCTGGGTCGCCCGGCCCGCCTGGGCTTCCGGCCCTCGGAGCTCCGCCGCGCCCGCCCCGATGGCGCCTGGTGGGCGCCGGTGCGCTTCGACCCGGCACGCGCCGAGCTGGCCCCCGGGGCGAGCCAGGTGGTCACGGTCTCCCTGGACCTGACCGAGGTGGACGCCGAGGCTGGACAGGCCCTGGAGCTGGACGTGGACGTGGCCGTGGGCGACCGGACCGCGCTGAAGCTGTGGGTCACCGTGCGCCTGGTGGCTGCGCCGTGAGCACCTCGGGCCTGCCCCGGGTCGTGCTCCAGGAGCCCGACGAGACCCTGGTCGCGACCCTCCGCGAAGCCCGGTACGCCGTGCTGCGCCACCCGGTCGCCGCCCAGGCTGGGTTCTCCGCCCTGGTGGCCGAAGGCCGCCGCTATGCCGAGACCGCCGAGGGCCGCGCCTGGCGCCGCCGGCTGGCGGGGTCACCGCTGCTGCGGGACCTGCGGGTGGCCTGGGACATGACCACCGCGGAGCTGCTCCAGGAGGACCCACCGACGCTCTTGCCCACCACCTTCGTCGACGCCCTGCTCCAGTTCGCCAGCCACCCCCACAGCGAGGCCCTGCTCGCCCGCTTCCAGAGCGAGGACCGTGGGCCTCGCTGACCAGAAGCCCGCCTTCGACGAGGTCGACCCCTTCCTGCACCTGGTGCTGGGCCTGGTGCCGCTCGGCGAGCGGCTCGACGACCTCCTGGACCGGCAGGCCCCGGCCCGCGGCGGCCTGGCCCCGGCCCCGGACAGCCCGGAGCTCTTCGCCCTGCTCGGGGCCATCGCGCTGCGGCAGCGGCTCGGAGAGGTGCTCGCCCTGCTGGGGCCCCCCGAGCCCGGCGCCGAGAGCCCCGCACCCGAGCTGGGCGACCTGCTCCGATGAAGACCGCGGCCGGCCCGGTCCCGGCCACCGACCACTGGCGCGGCCGCCCGCGCTTCGCCCACGAGTGGGGGGGCTGGAAGGAGTGGACGCACTTCGTGGTGGTCCACCCGCGCCTGACGGTCATCGCCAACCTCAGCGTGGCGGAGGACCTGGACCGTCCCGGCACGCTGGTGGGGCGGGCGACGGTCATCGTGGACGACGGCGATCCCGACGGCGCGGTGGAGCGCTTCGCCGAGCACGAGCTCGACCTGGTCGACGGCCGCATCGACGCCGGTCTCGGGCCCCACCGGCTCCGCTGGCACGACGGCGCCTGGCACCTGGCCATCCAGCTCCAGGACCGCCCGGTGGCCCTGGACCTGCGCTGTGTGCCCACCACGGCCCCCACCGCCACCAGCCGCCTGCCGTTCACGAACCCGGCCCGGGTCCAGTGGCTGGTGTACCCGCGCCTCGCGGTGAGCGGCACCGTGCGCGTCGCCGACCGGGTCCACACCCTGGACCGAGCCCCCGGGTACCACGACCACAACTGGGGGACGTTTCTGTGGGGCGACGACTTCGCCTGGGAGTGGGGCTTCGCCGTGCCCGATGCCGCGGACAACCCCTGGAGCCTCGTGTTCTCCAGGGTCAGCGACGCCGGCGGCCTCGAGACCCGGTCCAAGGGGCTGTTCTTGTGGAAGGGCTCCGCCTACCACCGGATCTTCCTGGAAGACGCCGTCACCTATCGGCCCCAGGGACACCTGCCGGTGGGGGAGGGGCTGCGCATCCCCCGGGTGGGCCGGCTCCTGCGGCCCGGACAGGCGGAGGGCCTGCCGGCGAGGCTGGTGGTCGAGGCGGCCAAGGGCGGGGACCGGCTGGTCTGCGAGGCGACCCTGGACGACGTGGTCCAGGTGGTGATCCCCAGCGAGCGGGACCCCTTGGGGACCACCGCGATCCACGAGGTCAGCGGCCGCGTGACGGTCGAGGGCACGGTGCTCGGGGAGCGCGTGGCCTTGGCGGGGCGAGCCGTGCTGGAGTTCGTGCGTGGCTGAGCGGGGCTGGGTGGTGCAGAGTCTGGACCTGCTGGCCGGCCAGGCGCCGTGGCACCACCAGCGCCTGGTGGCCGCCCTGGCGCCCTGGGGGCTCGCCGTGACCCTCGGGGACCGGGAGGAGCGGCTCGGCTTCGACGGCGGGACCCACCGGCTGCTCGGTGCCGACGAGGTGGCGGCCATCGAGCTGGTCGCCAGCCGGGAGGCGGTGCTGGACCTGGTCGACGGGCGGCTGGGGCTGGCCACTGCCCTGCGCTCCGGCCGGGTGCAGGCGCGGGCTCCCGTCACCGGGCTGGACGACCTCGACACCGCCTGGCTCGCCTATCTGCACGGTGCCGTGCGGTCCTCGGGTTTTCCCCGCCTCTTGAGCCGGCTTCGGGCGTCTGGTACACCGGAGGTTCCGAGGCAGTAGTGGCACACTCGGCCTCGGGTGTGGGGCAGACATGGCAGGTGGTGTGTTCGGACTGGAAGGCGCGCCCGGGATCGGGCCCCCAGACGAGAACCTGCTCTCGGGTGGCAAGGCGAGTCCCTTCGAGAAGTCCACCGACACGGACTGCCCGACCGCGCCGGTGGTGCGGATCATCGGGGCCGGCATCAGCGGCCTGACGGTGGCCCACGAGCTGGTGCTGCGGGGCTTCTCGGTCCAGGTCATCGAGCCGAACCAGCGGGTCGAGGAGATCCTCGGGGACCAGGAGACCCTGGTGCACGTCGGGGGTGTGGCGCGGACCCAGTACGCCCTGTGGAACGCCTTCGGCGGTCAGCCGTGCCAGGGGACCTTCAACGAGGCTGTCGGGGACCTCGATCCGCTCCCCCTGATCCCGGTGACCCTCGACGGCATCACCGGCAACGTGACCCTGGACCTGCCATCGCCCTTCCTCGCGCCGGCCCTGGACCCCTTCGTCACCGCCCTGCGCGACGCGGTGACCCACCTGGGTGGAGGCCCGGTGAAGCTCCGGGTGCGCCTCAACGTCCAGACCGGCCGGACCTTCCAGAAGGACTGGCAGAACGCTATCGACCTCCAGCCCCACGTCCAGAACTACCTGAGCGTCCAGGGCGTGATCGGCGGGGCCGCGCCAACGGTCAGCGACATCGACTGGGAGTACCTGGTGCCGCCCCCGGAGATCCTGGAGATCCTGGGGAACCAGGCCATCGACGCGGGCCTCTTGGCCCCCGGCTGGTTCGGCTTCATCGCTGTCGACATCCAGACCACCAAGCTGCCCGGAGAGCACGGCTACCGCTTCTTCCCCAGCTTCTACACCCACGTCTTCGACACGATGCGGCGCACGCCGCTCTACGACGCCTACACCGAGGCCGCGGAGCCGCGGACCGTCTACGACAACCTCAACCCCACCACCCGCATGGGCCTGGGGCTCGAGGATCACCGGGACCCGATGGTCTTCAACCGGAAGCGCCCGGGCTCGGTGACCGAGGCCAAGGAGCTGCTCGACGAGATCCTGGACCGCCTGGACTTCACCCAGGAGGACATGATCCGCTACCAGCTCAAGCTGCTGAAGTGGCTCACGAGCTGCACGGATCGCCGCGCCGACTGGGGGCGCGGGACCTGGTGGGACTACATCTTCCAGGGGGAGGAGTCCACGTGGTCCGAGGGCTTCCGCAAGCAGCTCGCCGCGAGCAGCCAGGCCCTGGTGTCGATGACCTACACGGAGATCGACGCCCACACCTACGGCAACATCTCCACCCAGCTCATGCTCGACCAGCTCGGCAACGGCGAGCGCACGGACATGACCCTCAACGGGCCGACCTCGACGGTCTGGCTGGACCCGTGGAAGTCCTACCTGAAGAAGCTCGGGGTCCGGTTCTTCCTGGGGGAGCTGGTCGCCCTCGAGTACGACTCGGTCACCAGTGAGCTGCTGCCGGTGTGGGGGGAGGCGACCACCTGCGAGGCGCGCAGCCAGACCACGGTCACCTCGGCCAGCCCCACGCCGGCGACCCCCGTCTACGAGGACGACCCGGACAACGACGAGGCCTTCGACTACTTCGATCAGCCCGACTCCTCTGTGGCGGCCGTCGAGATCGGCCTGCCCACCTACAACGTGCTCGCCATCCCGCTGGAGCGGATCTGGTACCTGCTGCGCTTCGCAGACCCGGCGACCCGCGCGGCGATGCAGGGCGCGCTCGCGAGCTCCTTGTGGGCGATGTTCTTCGACTGGCTGAGCAGCGGGTTCAGCGCGTGGAGCCTTGGGATCGCGGCCGACCAGCTGGAGGCCGCCATCACCACCTTCCCGGCGGGCAGCGCCCAGCGTCAGCTCGCGGAGGCCGAGGCCCGGATCGCTCGGGAGGAGGCGGACCGCGCCGAGGAGGAGGCCAGCCTCGAGGCCGCCAAGGCCCGTCACCAGCGGGCTCTTCCGTGGCTGTCCGCCTGGCTGTCCGCCGCGGACTACGAGCACCCGTCGACCGAGTACGCGCTCTTCGGCCCGTTCAACGAAGGCCCCTTCCGCTCCATGAACGGCATCCAGTACTACCTGGAGTCCGACTGGAGCCTGCACGAGGGACACCTGTACTTCCCGGACGCCCCCTGGGGGATCTCGGCGATCTCCCAGCGGCAGTTCTGGCTGGAGCAGGCGGTCAGCGGCATCGTGTCCGTCGACCTGTGCGACTTCAACGCCGAATTCGACGTGAACGGCAACATGACCAGCGCCTGGGACGCCACGGAGCTCGAAGCCGCCCACGGCAGCTGGACCCAGCTGATCAACGGGCTGGCGGCACCCCTGGACCACCTCGGCAATCCGATGCCCTGGTACCCCGACCCGATCTACTTCCACATCGACGACTACCTGGAGTACGACGACCCGAACCTGGGCATCACCCGCAACTGCGCACCCTTCCTCATCAACCGGCCGGGGGAGTGGGGCATGCGCCCGGGCTCGACCCGGCCCCACAGCGCGTCGACGCTGCAGATGGTGAACCCGGGCGCGGCGATCGCCGCGGAACAGCGACCGGGCCGCGAGGCGCCCTCGCTGATGTGGTACCCGGTGGACTTCCAGCGGTGGATCATCGTCGGGCCCCACATGTCGACCTTCACCCGCATGACCACCATGGAGGCGGCGAACGAGTCTGCCCGCCACGGCGCGAACCGCATCATCCACCACCTGCTCTACGAGCACCCGTCGGCCACTGCGCCCTTGTCCGCGAAGGAGACCCCGGGCAACTGGGGCGCCGGCCTGCGCTGCGGCCCCTTCGCCCGCACCTGGAACATGGAGAACGACGAGCTCCCGGACCTGCTGTATCTGAAGGAGGTCGACCGGCTGCTCTGGAACCACGGCTACCCTCACCTGATCGAGATCCTCAAGGTCGAGGAGGTCCTGGACCACATGCTCGGCGTGGCGGACCCCGAGCACCCCCAGCACGCGCTGGCCAAGGCCTTCCAGGTCGTGCTCAGGCGGGAGACCAAGGAGGCCCGCCAGCTGCTCAAGCGCCTGCTGCCCGCGGGCAGCGCGTCGGTGCTGCACACGCTCACGGACTTCCTCCGGGGGCGCTACACCCCCTGAAGGGAGAGCAGCCCCGGCAGCAGCACCGCTGCCAGCCGGTCCGGCCGGACCACCTCGCCGCTCAGGAACAGCTCGGTCCAGGGCTCGGCGCGGCCGTCGAGCTGGGCCAGGGCCGCGCGGGTGGCGGCGGCGTAGACCGCTGTGCCGGTCTCCAGCAGGACGGGCCGCGCCAGCCGGAGCTGCGTCCGCACGGCGTCTTGATCCGCCTCGAGGCCCGCAGCGCCCGCCCTGAGGAGCGCGGCCAGCGCTGGGGCCTGGGGCATTGCCGTGCCGGACACCACCCTGATCGCCTTCTTCAGGACCTTTCGCTGAGCGACGGCGTCGCCCGTCTCGGCGGCCAGGCACGCCAGCGCGGTCCTGCCGCGGAGGTGCCACATCTCGCACTTGATGGCGTCGATGGTCAGGATCATCGAGTCGACCAGGTCCGGCCAGCTCTCGTCCAGCCGCTGCCAGGCCTCGTCGGGGCGGTCCAGGTAGAGACACGCCTGGGCGCCGGCGATCAGGTGGTGGTAGTGCTGGGTGTGGAAGCCGTCGGCCTCCCACTCGGCGATGATGGCGTCGGCCTGGTTCAGGGCGGACTCGGCCCGGTCCTGGGCGAGCCAGGTCAGCGACGGCTGCCCGGTCAGCACCATGGTCTCGGTGAAGCGGTCGCCCCGGGCCCGGGCGCTGTCCAGCAGGCGGCGGGTCTCGGTCCGGAGGGGACCCAGGGCGCCGGCCCAGGCCCACGCGGAGAGCAGGTACATGAAGGTCAGGCCCAGGTTCCAGTCGACCCCGTAGCCGACCTCGCGGTAGGCCCGGACCGTGCGCTCGCAGCGCTCGGCGCAGGCGGCCCAGCGGCCGCGAGACCAGTGCACGGTGCCGGTGCAGGCCAGGGTGAAGGCCAGGTCGTGGGGCCGACCGGTGGTGACGGCGATGTCGTCGGCCTCGCGGCCGAGCCGCATCGCCCGGCGCTCGAACCACTGGCCGGGCAGGATGCCCTCGGCGCAGGTCTCGAAGCCCAGGGCCCGGGCCACCCGGGCCGGCTCGCCCACGGTGAGGGCTTCCAGCAGGTGCCGCGCCGCCATGGCGTCGGCGAGGTGGTGGTCGACCACGGCGAAGCTGGTGCTGGCCACCCAGAGGGCGTCCAGGCGCTCCAGGGCGACGGGGTCGCAGTCCTCGGCCTGGGTCCGGGTGAAGCGGGTGCCGCGCAGCAGGAAGCGCATCCGACCGGCCATCGCCTGGGCCAGGGCCGACCTGCGGTGCTTCGGGGGGTCGATGCCGTGGGCCCGGAGCACGCCCAGCAGCACCTCGCGGCCGCGGTTGAGGTGGCCGGACTTCAGGTACTGCTCCGCGGCCTTGCGCTGGAGCATCAGGGCGTCGTCGGCCAGGGTGGGCAGGGCTGCGGCGTCTTCGAAGGCCTGGCCCGCCTCCGGTCCCCGTCCCGCCAGGGCCAGGGCTTCGGCCAGCCCGAGCTGCACCCGCTCCTGTTCCTGGGCGTAGCCGAGGGCCAGCACGAAGCGGTACAGCTCCGCGGCCCGGTGGAAGGCCAGCGCGGTCAGCGCCCGCTCGGCGGCTGCCAGGGCGAGGACCGACGACTGCCGCTCCTCGCCCGCGCCGACGGCGTGTCGCAGCAGGACCTCCGGGTCGGTGCCGCCGGTGCCCGCCTCGAAGGCCCGGAGCAGGCGCAGGTGGCCGCCGCGGACGGTGGGCTCGTCGAGGGTGCTCACGATGGCCTCGGCGATCCGGGCGTGGAAGGGCGCCACCGAGACCTGGCCGGCCACCGAGGTGACCCGGAGCAGGCCCCGGTCCGCCAGCTGGTCCAGCACGGGGCGCTCCGCCGCCGGCAGGCCCGCGGCCCTCAGGCAGATCTCGACGGCCAGCGGGCCGCCGCAGAGGCTGGTCAGCTCCACCACCCGGCGGTGGCCGGGGCTCAGCTGCTCCAGGCGGCGGGCCAGCATGCCGGTGACCACGGCGTCCGGACCCTGGTCGCGGGCCCGAACCAGGCCCTCCGGGTCTCGGGCGAGCTCGCGCAGCAGCAGCGGCGAGCCGCCCGCCGCGTCGATGACCGCCCGGGCGTCGGCGTCTTCCAGCGAGGCGGAGCCCTGCACCGCCTCGAGGAGGTCGAAGGCGTGGTCCGCGGCCAGGGGTCCCAGCTCGATCAGCGTGGTCGGCACCGCCGGCGCGGCCACCAGCCGCCCGTCTTCGTCGATGCGGATGCCGCCCTGGGTCCGAGCCTCGGAGCGCTGGCACAGCACCAGGGGCAGGCCCGGGGGCTGGGGTCCCGTGAGGACCTCGGCGAGCAGGGCTTCGCTGTCGGCATCGCTCCACTGGAGGTCGTCGATCCAGATCGCCAGGCGCGTGTGGCCGGCGATCTGGTCGAGCAGGCCACGGAAGGCGCTGAAGGCCCGCTGGCGCCGGTCGGCGTCGTCGACGTCGGTGGTGGCCGGCAGGGGGGTGGAGGCCTGCTCCAGGGTGGGCTGACTGATCACCTCGAGCCTGGCGTTGAGGGTGTCCTCCCACCAGGTGTCCGTGACCGAGAGCGCCTCGGGACGCACCACGCGGGCGAGCCGGCTGACCGCGATCAGGCTGGGAAAGAGCCGCAGCAGCTCGCCCAGGTGGGGCGGTGGGGTGTCCATGAGCCGGGCGTTGCCGGGCTGTCGGAGCAGCTCGGAGATCTCGTCGACCACCGCGTCCAGGGCCTTGAAGGGCACGGACTCGTAGGGGTGGCAGCGGCCCTGGAGCAGGTCGCCCTCGGTCCTCTGTTGCCAGCGGGCCAGCGCGTGCTCCACCAGTCGGGTCTTGCCGGACCCCGAGACCCCCCGCACCACGACGACTCGGGGCCGGCCGTCGGCCCGGGGCTCCAGCGCGCTCGCCAGCGCTTCGAGCTCCCGCTCCCGGCCCACGAAGCGCAGCACCGGCAGCCGCTCCCAGCTGCTCGTCGTCGTGCGCTCCGGCGCCAGGCCGGCGATGATCTCCGCCCGGGTGGGGCGGTCGGCCGGATCGGGCGCCAGCATCCGGCCCACCAGCCGGTCGAGCTCCTTGGGCACCAGGCCCGCGGTGTCCGAGGGCAGGCGCGTGAAGTCGGGGTCGGTCTTCTGGTGGTGGACCTGGTGAATGCCGCCGTCGAAGGGGGTGGTGCCCGTGAGCAGGCGGTAGGTGAGCACCCCCAGCGCGTACCAGTCCGACGCCTGCTCGTAGACCCCCTCCCAGCCCTCGGGGGGGATGTAGTGGGCGGTGCCCACCAGCTCCGGGCGCCGCCGGTGGTCGCCGCGCAGGATGGGGTGGTCGGCGATGCCCAGGTCCAGGAGCACCACCCGCTGGCCTCCGACGACCATCACGTTGGCGGGCTTGATGTCCCGGTGCACGACGTTGTTGTCGTGCAGGGCGCAGATCGCGTCGATGAGCTGGGCGATGCAGGCGTGGAAGCGGGCGAGCCCGGTCATGTCCAGGGGGGCCTCGACGGGCAGGTCACGCCGGACCCACTCGTCGAGGTGCACGCCGCGGAGCAGCTCCATGGTGAACCAGGAGGCCCAGCGGAATTCCCTCTTCAGGCGGGCCTGGAGGTCCGGGCTCGCGGACGGGATGGTCTTGAGCGCGACGCGCTCGCCGAAGCGATCGTCCAGGGCGCTGTAGACCCGGCCCATGCCACCTTCCCCGAGGAAGACCAGGTCGGAGAACCGTCCGCCTTCGATCACCCTGCCTCCTGGTCCCCGGTGGCGGGGCCCGGACTGCCCATTGTATCGGGACCTTGGCCGACACACCCGGATCTCCGATGACCGGTCGATGACCTTCGCTACAGCTCCTGGAGCACCAGGTCGACGCTCTCGACCTCCTCGCTGATCAGCGAGGTGTACAGGCAGGCCTCGACGCCGTCGCCGCAGGCCTCGCAGACGATGTCGGGGAAGTAGAGCTGCACGGTGTCGCAGAGGGGCTCCTCCTCCACGAACACGTCCCGCAGGTCCCAGGTCGAGGTCACCTCGGTCCACAACAGCCCTGCGCCGTCGCAGGTGAAGGCGGAGCGGAAGTCGAAGTCCCGCAGCCACAGGGGGCCTCCGCTGGACGCGATGCGAAGGTCCAGCGGGCCGGTGCGCCAGGCGGGGTTGTCCGACAGGTCGCCCACCACCCGGTAGGTCTCTTCGTTGCCGTCCTGGCCGAGCACGCCGTCGATGCGCTCGCCGATCGCCACGAGCAGGTCCAGGCTGCTGCCGGTGAGGCCGTCGACCTGGAGCAGCAGGTCCAGGTTCGAGGCGTAGCCCAGGGCCTGGAGGGTCACGACCAGGTTGTTGAAGCCCTCGGGGGCCAGCCAGAGCGCTGCGGTGAGGTCGAGGTCGTAGGTGTGGCCGACCACCTGGCCCCCGGTGATGGGGTCGCAGACCGTGCGGAAGGTGCTGCGGTCGGTGCGCTCGCAGGCGGTGGCCGTGGCCGTGTACTGGGTGTCCCGGTCCAGGGCGGCGTCGGGGGTGTAGGTGACGGTGGTGCCGCTGGTGGTGGTGGTGCCCGGGACCTCGCCGGAGGGGCCCTCCAGGACCACCTCGGCGCCCCGGGCGGCCTCGCTCAGCTCGGCGAGCACCAGGGCGTCGGTGAGCACGGCGAGGTGGCCGTCGGCGGGGGTGTGCAGGGCGATCTCGGCCTGGCAGTCCGTGGGCTGTGCCGAGTCGGTGGGGCCGGCGCCGCTGTCGCCGACGGTCGGCCCGGTGGTGTCGGGCTGGAAGAGGGAGCTGCAGCCGGCGAGGAGGAGGAACACGCCGGCAAGGTACTCCGGATCCGCCCGGTCAACCGCCGCCTGTCAGCACATAGACGGCCCCGGTCCGGCCGAAGCCCGGGTCGTGGCCGGGGGCGCCGAGCACCAGGTCCAGGTCGCCTTCGCCGGTCAGGTCCGCGCCGCCGGCGAGGTGGTAGCCCAGCTCGTCGTCGGGATCCTCGCCCAGCATGAGGGTGGCGTCGGCCAGGTCGACGAACCCGCTCGCCGGGCCGTGGACCAGGTGCGCCGCGCCCGAGTCGGCGTGGCCCGGGGCGCCGATCACCAGCTCCGGCTGACCGTCGCCGTCGACGTCGCCGGCCGTGGCCACGCTGTGGCCGGCGGCGTCGCCGTCGTCGAGGCCGATGAACACCGCCTCGGCCGCGGTGTCGATCCAGCCGCCGGACGCCAGCGGGCCCAGGACCAGGAAGGCGCCGCCGGGCTGGTCCGGGCCGTCGCTGTAGCCGGTGGCGCCGATCAACACGTCGTCGTGGCCGTCGCCGTTCACGTCGCCCACCGGGGCCAGCGCGCCGCCGCAGAACGCGCTCGGGCCGGGGCCGTCGAGGCGGGCGATGGCGTCGCCCAGGGACTGCTGGCCGGCGAGAGGACCCCGGAACACGTACACGGAGCCGGCGGTGGTGCCGGTGTGGTCGGTGCCGGTGGCGCCGATCAGCACGTCGTGCAGGCCGTCTCCGTCCAGGTCTCCTGCGCCGGAGACCGCTGTGCCGACGTAGTCCTGGAGGGACTCGCCGCGGAAGGTCGCGGTGGCGCCGCCGAGGCCCTTGGCGCCGCCGCCGGGCCGGTGGATCAGGAAGGCCGCGCCGCTGTCCTTGACGGTGCCACTGCCTTCGCCGCCGAGCAGGGCGCCCACCAGCAGGTCGTCGACCCCGCTCGAGGTCACCGGTCCCGCGCTGGCCACGGCCCAGCCCGCCCAGTCCCCGGCTTCGGCGCCGAGCAGGCGGGTGTGGGCGATGTCGGCGGCGTAGTGGGTGGCGCCGCCGGGCAGGGGGCCGGTGAAGACATAGGCGGCGCCGGCGGCTTCTCCGGCGGAGCTCTCGTTCAGGGCGCCGACCGCCAGGTCGGGCTGGCCGTCACCGTCGAAGTCGCCTCCTGCGACCGCACCACCGAATTGGTCGAAGTCGCTGTCGCCGAGCAGGAGCGTGCTGGCCGAGGCCAGATCCGAGACCCCCTCCGCGGGGCCGCTGACCACGTAGACCCCGCCGGGGTTTCGGGCTCCGACCGCCAGGAAGGGCGTGCCCACCGCCAGGTCCGCGGCGCCGTCTCCGGTGAGCTCGCCGGGCAGGGCCACGATGCGCCCGGTCGCGTCGTAGGCCTCGGCACCACGGAGCTTGATGGGGGCCCCGGCCAGGTCGACCCGGTGGGGGGCGTCGCAGTCCTGGACCCGGGCGTCGTGCCAGACCTCGGGGGCCCCGGGCCAGGCGCTGGGATCGGTGTCGTCGCAGTCGTCGTCCAGGCCGAAGCCGTCGCCGTCGGCGTCGTCGTCGTTGCTGTCGCAGTCCTGGTCGGTGCCGTCGTACCAGATCTCCTGGGCGCTCGGCGAGACCCCGGCGTCGCTGTCGTCGCAGTCGTCGGAGGTCTCGACCAGGGCTGCGCCGGCGCAGCCGGTCGTCGGGGCGTCCGGGTCCCCGTGGCCGTCGCGGTCCAGGTCGAGCCAGCCGTCGATCAGGCGGCAGCCGGTGTCCGTCCCGCCGCCGCGGGCCGCCAGGTCCTCGTCGCTGATCCAGTGGCAGGCGAGCAGCAGCAGGCCGAGCATCAGCGCACCCGGCACTGGAAGAAGGCCCCGTCGCAGTGCAGGGTGACCTCCTGGCCCTCTACGAGCCGCAGGGTGCCCGCGCCGACCCAGCCGTCGCCGAAGTCGGCCTCGATGCTGTAGCTCCCGGCGGGCACCCGACCGGGGTCGCGGCGCTTGCTGCCGTCGACCAGCACGACCCCGCGGGCGTCGCCACTGACCTTGACCCGGGCCTCGGCGTCCGGAGCCGGTGCGGTGGTGCGCCGCGGCGGAGAGGGGGAGCTGGGGCGGGTGGTGCGGGGCTTGGAGCGCTGGGTGGTGGCCGGCTTCGTGGTCTGGGTCGTGGTCGGCGCCGGGGTGGTGCTCGGGGCCTCGTCCTGGTCCTCTTCCTCGTCGGCCGAGACCTCGGTCACCAGGCTCGGCAGCGTGTCCTCGGCGGCCTCTTCCTCCGGCTCCGGTGTCGCCACCAGCGCCAGTCCGGCGGCCAGGGCGGCGGCACCGGCCACGGCCCAGGGCCACCTCCACGGCTTCGACGTCGAGGGCGGGACCACCGTCGTCGCCGTCGGCGGCTCCACCGGGTCCAGCTCCTCTCCGCCGTCCAGGGCTGCGGTCCAGGCGCTGCCCGACAGGTCCGGCAGGGTGTCGGCCCCACTCGCCAGCTGGGTCAGGCCCGCGTCTCGACCGGCGGGCTCGGCCATGACCCGGGGGACCCAGATCGCGGCCCAGTCGTACAGCCAGGGGTCCTCGACCTGCTGGCGCAGGCCCCTGAGCTGTCGGGCCAGGCCTGCGGCGTCGGGTCGGTCGGCGGCTTCGTAGGCCAGGCCCTCGCGCAGCACGCCGGTCAGGGCGCCGCCCGGGTCCACGGGCTTCACGGCTTCCAGGGCCTCTTCGACGTGCTCGTAGAACAGGCCCGGATCGAGGCCGGGCTGGCCCAGCCGGCGCCCGGCGACCAGCTCGTAGAGCACCACGGCCAGGGCGAAGACGTCGCTGGCGTGGCCTTCGCCGGAGCCGTCGAGGCGCTCGGGCGACAGGTAGCCCTGGGTGCCGTAGCGGCTCGGTCCGCCGTCGGCCTCGCGGGTGGCCAGGTCGGCGCGGGCGATGCCGAAGTCCAGCACCTTGACCTCTCCCGCAGGGGTCAGGCGGATGTTGCTCGGCTTGATGTCCCGGTGGAGCAGGTGCAGGGACTCGCCGCCCGGGGTGGGGCGGGACCAGGCGACTTCGAGGGCGGTGGCGGCCTCGCGCACGATCTCGACGGCCGGTCCCACCGGGACGCGCCCGCGGCCGATGAGCTTGTGCAGGTCCACGCCCTCCACGAACTCCATCACCACGGCCCAGCGGCCCTGGAGCTTCACCAGCCCTTCGACGTGCACGATGGCGCGGTGGCGCAGGACGCCGAGGACGCGGGCTTCGTCGCGCAGGCGGCTGGCGAGCTCCGGGTCCTCGGCCATGCGGGGGTGCAGGACCTTGATCGCCACCAGCTTGCGGAAGTCGCCTTCGCCGTGGACCTCGGCCTGGTAGACCGTGCCGAAGCCGCCCTTGCCGATGACGCGGAGCAGGTCGTAGCGGGGTCCGGTCACCGCTGCCGCACCCACAGGGCGATGGCTCCGATCGCGGCTGAGCCGACCCCGGCGGTGACCGAGGCCACGATGAGTCCGTTGGTCTGGCGCTGCAGTCCCGCGAGGTCTCCGGCCGGGGTGGTGGGGTCCCAGAAGGTGTCGGCCCGCTGGAGCGAGAGTGCCCAGAGGCCGGCGGAGCCGGCTGCGGCCACGCCGGCGATGGCCACGAAGGGTCGGTGGGCGGTGGGGCGGGGTGCCACCGGGACCTGGCTGGGGGCGCCGCCGGGCACGTAGGCCCGGTAGGGGGGGAGGCGGTCCCCGGGGCGCAGGTAGGCGGTGTCGGCGACCCGGCCGTGCTCATCGACGCGCTGGAAGACCACCGGGCGCTCCAGGGCGCGGCGCAGGCTGCGGCTGCCGTCGATGAGCAGGGCGCCTTCGGCGGGGCGGTCCAGCTCGCGGCTGGGGCCTGGGCTGCGCTGGGTGCCTTCGAGCCAGGCGGCTCGCAGGGGGTTGCCGTCGGGGGCGATGGCCTGGGGCAGGGTGTAGCCGGGCTCGAGCAGGTGGGCGGCGCTGTAGGCGCGGGCGGCGGCGTCGCGGTCGCCGGCCAGGAAGCGGTCCAGGGCTTCGACCCGGTGGATCGCCGCGGCGTCGGCGGGTGTGAGGGGGTCGCGCACGCAGGGGAGGTCCGCGGTCAGGTCGTCGTAGGCGAGCTGGAAGCCCGTGCGGTCCAGCTGGGTCCAGGCGGCTTCGGCGGCGCCGAGGTGATCGATCACCTGGGCGGCGCTCGTCAGCGCTTCGCAGGCGAGCGCTGTCGCGGCCAGCAGCGCAGTCCACAGCATCGACGAACCATATCCCCCTGGCGCGGTACGCTGGGTCCGTGGCCGGCCCGACCCACAAGCTGCCCGAGCGCGGCGACACCCTGGAGCGCCTTCGCGGTGGCTCGGTGCAGTGCGTCAGCGGTGCGGACGCCGGGCGCACCTGGCGGGTGCTCGGCGACGTGTTGCGCATCGGTGCGGCCCCGGACAACCACGTGGTGTTGAGCGACGACACCGTCTCACGGCGCCACGCGCGCCTGGTGCGGGGTCGCGCCGGGGTGATGTTGGTGGACCTCGACTCCCGCAACGGCACCTGGCTGGACGGGGTGGCCGTGCGCGAGGTCTACGTGCAGCCCGGGCTGCGTTTCAAGGTGGGGCAGTCCGTGCTGGCCTACCAGCCGGCGGACCAGCCCCTGCCGTCGGAGCGGTCGGACAAGCAGGCTCTGGGCGGTCTCATCGGGCGCAGCCGGGCGATGCGCGACGTCATCGGGTTGTTGGACCACGTCGCTCGCATCGACCTGCCGGTCCTGCTCAGCGGGGAGACGGGCACGGGCAAGGAAGAGGCCGTGCGCGCCCTCCACGCCGCCAGCCACCGCTCGGCGGGGCCACTGCGCATCGTGGACTGTGGTGCCTTGTCGCCCCAGCTGGCGGGTTCGGACCTGTTCGGTCACGTGCGGGGTGCCTTCACCGATGCTGTCGACGACCGGCTCGGGGCGTTCCGCGAGGCCGCCGGGGGGACCTTGTTGCTCGACGACATCGACGAGCTGCCGTCGGGTCTCCAGCCGTTGTTGTTGCGGGTCCTCGACACCGGCATGGTCAAGCCTCTCGGAGCGCCGGACCCGGTTCCGGTGGACGTGCGCATCGTGGCCACCTCCAAGCGCTTCCTGCGGGAGCACGTGGACGCCGGCACGTTCCGGGAAGACCTCTTCTTCCGCCTGGCCGTGGTGCCTGTGCACCTGCCGGCGCTGCGGGAGCGGCCGGAGGACCTGTCCTCGATGACCCGTCACCTCCTGGCCCGCTCGCCCGCCACCCGGGACCAGGTCCAGCGGGTGGATCCCCAGGTCCTCGCGGTGTTCTCGGC
>CAYFPX010000144.1:15868-21815 GCA_964344945.1 uncultured Enterobacterales bacterium | reverse complement strand
CGAGATCCCCGGCACCGACGTGCACATCGCCTACACCGACACCGACGCCCTGGCAGCGGAGATCGGCAGCGACCTGAACCGCCTCACGGTGCTCTACTGCCGGACCGGGCCGATGAGCGCCAAGGCCGCCCAGGACCTGGTGGACCTGGGCTACCGGAACATCACGACCTGCCCGAGGCGATGAACGGGTGGGAGGACGCGGGGTACGCGCTCTCGGAGTGAAGCCGGCCCCAACTGCCGCTCCGCCGACGTCCAGGGCGGCTACGCCCCACTCCTCAGGGAGCGAGCGCAGGTCGACCCCCGTGTTCCGGGCAGGTCAGTCCAGCCCCACCCCCCGCATCGCCCGGTCCACCAACAACCGCTCCGGCCGCTCCTCGCCGTCCTTCGCCCGGCGCCAGTGGCGCTCCCCGGTGAAGGCGGCCCGCAGGTCCCAGCGCAGATCCTCGTAGACCTGGGGCCCGTCCAGGGGGCCTTCGAGCACGGCCAGGGCCCCGTCCTCGTCGCCCTCGGCGGCCCGGGCCACGGCCAGGGCGATGGCCAGCGGGGCCTCCAGCCCCTCGGACCCCCGCCGCCGAGCCTGGTCCAGGGCCGGCTCCAGCCGGACCCGGGCCTCGTGTGGCCGCCCCTCGGCCAGGGCCAGAGCGCCGAGCAGGGCGTCGAGGCGAAGCACCCAGCCGGTGTCCCCCAGTCGACCGTGCCGCTCCCGGGCGGACTCGGCGTGCACCCAGGCCTCGTCCCGACCGAGCACGGCCTCGGCGTAGGCCAGGTTCCCCAGGCGCGTGGCGAGCTGCCGGGGCTCCGCACCCTCCAGGGCCCGCTCGAGCTCCTCGGCCGCCAGGTCCGGTCGACCCGTCAGGCCGTAGAGGATGCCCAGGCCCTCCCGGGCCACGCTGGCCAGGCGTGGACAGGCCTGCTGGAGCAGCCCGGCGGCCTTGAGCAGGGCCGGCTCGGCCCCGGCAGGCGACGGCCCGAAGAGCTGGCCCGACCCGAGCCGGAGCCAGGCCATCGCCTCCAGGCGCTGGAAGCCGTGTCCTGCGGCCAGGGACTGGGCCTCCTCGGCCGCCTCGACCGCCTCCTGGGACCGGCCCGAGCGGCCGGCGTGCAGGGCGTACTCGAGGCGGACCCAGGCCTGGACCCAGGGCTCGCAGAGGGCCGAGGCGTCGAAGGCCTCCCGCGCCAGCCCATCGAGCTCCGCTGGGGAGAGGGCCCCGTGCTGGAAGAGCAAGGCCGCCGCCGACAGCGCCAGGGCGAGGGGGTCCCCGACCCCTCCCCGCTGGCGGAGCAGCTGCCGCACGACCCCGCTCGGTGCACGGTCAGCCAGGGCGTCGATGGCGAGTGCCCCCGCGAGCACCGATGCCCGCCCGCGCCCCGCCGACAGGACCGCCAGCAGGTTCGGGACCTGGGACTCCGCCAGCTCCTGGCGGGCCGTGCCCCGCACCCGCAGCAGCGAGGTCGCCAGGGCCGCCAGGGCGTCGGAAGCCTGGGAGAGCCCGTCGACGTCGGGCACCTGGTCCCGTGCGAAGGCCCGGACCGCACCGATCACGCCCAGCCGGGCCGGGGTCGCCCGGGCCACCTGGAGCAGGCCGTGACGCCACAGCCGATCCACCCGGTCCAGGGCCTCGTCACCACCGATGGCCGCCTCCAGGATCTCGACGGGCGCCGGCGCCGGCAGGGCCGACAGCGCCGCCAGGGCACGCTGGTCTCCCTCCTCGAGCAGGCCCCAGGACGCCCCGAGGGACCGGGCCAGAGCGCGGCCCCCCAAGGCCTCGGCGCCCCGGGCGAGCAGCGCATCAGGCCCCAACAGCCGCCCGCGCCGCGCGGCCAGGACCAGGGCCAGTGGGTTGCCCCCCAGCCAGGCCAGCACGGCCTCGGTGTGCTCTGCACTCGGGGCCCAGCTCGCCTCCTGGCAGCAGCGGTCGAACAGGGCCACCGCCGACGCGGAGTCCAGCTCGTCCAGCCGGTGCTGCACGACCTCCGGGTCGGGGCAGGGTCCCAGGCAGAGGGCCAGCACCGACAGCCCGGGCGCCAGGGCCCGCCAGGACTCCCACCGGGCCCCCAGCTCCGACGCCAGCCCGTCGGCGTCGTCGAGGACCAGCAAGGCGCCGCGCAGGCCGGCCATCTGGTCCTCGAGCTCCCCCGGGCCCAGGGCCAGGGCGAAGGCCGCCTCCAGACCCCGAGCGCACGTCCCGTTGAGCGCCACCAGGCGGCCGCCGTCGGGCCAGCGCTCCAGCAGCGCCTCTCCCACCGTCGTCCGACCCGAGCCGGGCCCTCCGTGCAGGACGACCAGTCCTACGTCCCGCAGGTCCTGGCGCAGCGTCGCGAGCAGCTTCTCCCTGCCCAGCAGCATCGGCGAGGCCCCGCCAGCGACGAAGCGGTAGCCCTGGCCGAAGGCGGTGAGCAGGTGCCGGGGGTCCGAAGGATCCCGCTCGATCTTGCGGCGCAGGCGCAGGACCACGAGCGCCAGGGCGCGGCTCTGGACCCGGGGGCTGTAGCCCAGGACCTCGCTGAGGAGCTGGCGGCGGGACACCGGCTCGCCGCCGGCCTCCAGCAGCACGCGCACCAGGCGACGCTCCCGGTCGGTGAGTCGCCCCTCGCCATGGGGGCCATGGAAGCGCTGGGCCTCGAGGTCCAGCCAGCCTCCGTCGATGGGAACCCGCTCGGGTGCCATGATCGGCCTCGGTGCCAGGCGCCCAGGGTGACTCACGCTGGAACGTTCGTGTGTTTCAGATGGTTTCATCCCAACCACGCGGTCGGGCTGGTTAGCGAGGCCCCATGACCCGGCTCGAGTGCGATCCCGACGAGCTCGTCCGCCTGCTGCGCGCCGGAGACCTGGAGGCGCTGGCCGCGGTGACCACCTGCTTCGGCGAGCGCATGCGGGCAGAGGCCCGCCGCACCTGCCGCTCCGAAGCCGAAGCCGAGGACGCCGTCCAGGACGCCGCCCTCGCCGCCTGGCGCTACGGGCCGGGCTTCCGGGGCGAGGGCCGCGTCGAGCGCTGGCTGGTGCGGCTGGTCGCCACCGCCTGCAACCGGCTGCGCCGGGGCCTGAAGAACGACCAGGCCCTGCACCTGACCGACGTGGAGCTGATGGCGGACGAGGACGGCCCCGAGCTGCTCGCGGCCCGGGCCGAGCTCGCCGAGCGGCTGGCCGAGGCGCTGTCCGCGCTGTCGCCCCGGGACCAGGCCATCCTGATGCTGGCGGACGGCGAAGGCTGGCGCAGCGCCGAGATCGCCGCCGAGCTGTCCATGACCCCGGGGGCCGTGCGCACCCGGCTGAGTCGGGCTCATCGACGACTGAAGCGAGCGCTCGAGGCCGACCTCGTCAACCCTTCTTCTTGCTGAAGATGCCGCTGAGCCACTGACCGACGCTCGGCGGGGCCGGCCGGGTGCCGTCCTCCCGGCAGCGACAGCGCTGGGCCGCGGGCACGTCTCCGAGCACGGACTCGATGTGGGCACCGCAGCCGCTCCAGTCGGGCTTGCCGCAGTCCTTGCAGGTGGTGCGCATGCACATGGGATTCCTCCTGGCGGCGACCCTCGGGGGCCCCGCTCACCCCCAGGGAGCCACCCACGGGGCAGAGCGTGTCGCCGGGGCCGCCCCGGCCTGATCCGGGTCACGTGGCACGCCCCTTGCTTTCTTGCGAGGCCATGACCCTGCCCCTGCTCGACCAGCTCCGAGACCGCCAGCGCGGCGACCTCCGGGCCGACGTGATCGCCGGCCTGACCACGGCCGTGATGCTCATCCCCCAGGCCATGGCCTACGCGATGCTCGCCGGCCTGCCGCCCATCGTCGGTCTCTACGCCTCGACCCTGCCCCTGGCGGTCTACGCCCTGTGGGGCAGCTCCCGCCAGCTGGCGGTGGGGCCGGTGGCGATGGTCTCGCTCCTGGTGGCCAGCGGCATCGGCGGCCTGGGCGTGACCGACCCGGCCGAGCTCCTGGCGCTGGCCGCGGTCCTGGCCGGCCTGGTGGGGCTGCTCCAGTGGGGCATGGGGCTGGCACGGCTGGGCTTCGTGGTGCGCTTCCTGAGCCACCCGGTCATCGCGGGGTTCACCTCCGCGGCAGCGCTGATCATCGGCCTGAGCCAGCTCAAGCACGTGCTCGGTGTGCCCCTGGCCCGTAGCCACCACGTGCACGTCATCCTGGCCGAGGCCCTGGGGCGCCTGGACGAAGTCCACGGCCCCACCCTGGCCCTCGGACTCGCGGCGATGGCCCTGCTGGTAGGGCTCAAGCGGTGGGCGCCGCGGTTCCCCCGGTTCCTGCTGGTCGTGGTGCTGGGCACGCTCCTGGTCTGGGTCCTGGGGCTCGATCAGCGGGGCGTCGCCACGGTAGGCACGGTGCCCGGGGGCCTGCCGGGCCCGGCGCTGCCGACCATCGGCCTGGACGCCCTGGGTCAGCTGCTGCCCATCGCGGTGACCATCGCGCTGGTGAGCTTCATGGAGAGCATCTCGGTGGCGAGCAGCTTCGCTCGCAAGTCCAGCACCACCGTGGACGCCGATCAGGAGCTCGAGGCCCTGGGCCTGGCCAACATCGCGGCGGCCCTGTTCCAGGGCTACCCGGTGACCGGCGGCTTCAGCCGGACGGCGGTGAACGCCCAGGCCGGGGCCCGCAGCGGCCTGGCGGGCCTGGTGACCGCGGGGGTGGTCGCGCTCACGCTGCTCTTCCTCACGCCGCTCTTCGCCCTGCTGCCCAAGGCGGTGCTGGCGGCCATCATCCTCACCGCCGTGCTCGGCCTGGTGGACACCAGGGAGGCCCGTCACCTGGCCCGGGTGGGCCGCGGAGACCTGGGGCTGATGGGGGTGACCTTCCTCGCCACGCTGACCATCGGCATCGAGCCGTGCATCGCGGTGGGCATCGGCGCCAGCCTGGCCTGGTTCGTCTGGCGCACGAGCCGACCCCACGTGGCGGTGCTCGGGCGCGTGCCGGGCACCTCCATCTACCGGAACCTGGAGCGCTACCCGGCCGCCGAGACCGCCCCGGGCGTGGCCTGCGTCCGCATCGACGCGCCGCTGTACTTCGCCAACACGGCCTTCCTGAAGGACCTGCTCCTGGAGCGCCTGCCCGACCCGGACACCCGCCACCTGGTGCTGGACGCCACGGGCATCGGGAGCGTGGACGCCCAGGCCCTGGACACCCTGGACGAAGTGGTGGAGGCCCTGGAGCGGCGCGGGGTGCAGCTGTGGCTGGCCGGCGTCCGGGGGCCCGTGCGGGACGCCCTGACGGTGGCCGGGCTGTGGGACCGGGTGGGGGCGGCCCACTTCGTGGAGCGGGTGCACGAGGCGGTGGACGCCATCACCGGGCCCCCGGTGCGGCTGGTGAGGTCCTGATGGCCCCCGTGCTCTTCCTGGCGCTCGCCTGCGTCGAGGTCCCCACGTTCGAAGACACCGGCGACGGCTGTGACCTCACCATCGACGAGACCTGGCCCGTGCCCGGCGCCGAGGGCGTCTACCACCGGGACCCCGTCACCTTCTGGCTCAGCGAGCCGGACCCCGCGGCGGTCGTGATCGCCGACGTGGCGGGCAGCCAGGGCTGGTCCGAGGACCAGACGGTGCTGTCCTGGTGGCCCTCGGAGCCCCTGGCGCCCGAGACGACCCACGACCTGGTCCTGTCGACCTGCCGGGGCGAGGCCCCCCTGTCGTTCACGACCTCCGAGCTCGGGCTGCCCCTCGAGGACGGCGTCTCCCTGCTCGGTCGGACCTGGGCCCTGGACCTGACCTCGGGCCGCTGGCTGCTGGCCGAGGACCTGGCGGCGGGGCTCAGCGGCTTCTTCGAGCGGGCGGTGCTCTTCCAGGTCCAGGACTTCGGCGGCGTCGGGCTGCAGGTCCTGGCCGGCACGTCCGCCAGCGACGGGCAGCACCAGGACCCCTGCTCCCCGACCGCCGAGTCCCAGGACCTCGACGCCGACGAGGCCCCCTGGTTCTCCTTCGGCCTGGACGGCTTCACCCTGGGCCACGA
>CAYFPX010000144.1:11600-15858 GCA_964344945.1 uncultured Enterobacterales bacterium | reverse complement strand
CGGCGGCCTGGTGCTCCAGGAGTTCACCCTGTCCGGCACCATCGCCCCCGACGGCACCTGGGTGGGCGGCATCGCCTGGGAGGCGGTGGCGTCCGCCGCGCAGCTCGGGGCGCTCATCGGCTTCGAGGCGGACCAGATCTGCGAGCTCGCCGACGCCGCCGACCAGCCCTGCGAGGCCTGCCCGGGCGGCGGCGGCGCGGCCTCCTGCGTGCGGGTGGCGGCGGACCGCATGACCGCCGAGGCCGTCGACACCGCCCTGGCCGTGGTCGACGAGGAGGCCTGCGATGCCCGCTGAGTCCCGCTCCCCGGCCTGGGTCCTGCCCCTGCTGGCCAGCCTGACCCTTGGGCTGGCGCCCTTCGCGCCCGAGCCCCACCTGCTCGGCAAGCTGCGCTGGGTGGCGGGGGGTGCCGTGGGCATGGGGCCGATGGACTGGTTCGACCTGGTGTTCCACGGGGCACCCTGGGTGTGGCTGGGGGTGACCCTGATCCAGGGCCTGCGCGGCCCGGTTGAAACCACCTGAAACACCCCGGAACGCCCGGCGGTGGCAATTGGACCGGGACCTGCACGGAGCCCCCATGTCCCCCCTCCTGATGCTCGCCCTGGCCTGTGTGACGCCGCCCGTCGAAGAGACCCCGGACACCGACGTGCCCGCGACCGGAACCGCGGACAGCGGCGTGACCGACACCGGGACGGTCGCGGACACCGGCGACACCGGCATCACGCCCACCGACACCGGGGACACCGGGACCGCGCCGGTGGACGCGGACGGGGACGGCTACCCCGCCGACGAGGACTGCGACGACACGAAGTCGTCCATCAACCCGTCGGCGACGGACCTGGTCGGCGACGGCATCGACCAGAACTGCGACGGCGTGGACGGCACCGACGCCGACGGCGACGGCCACCCCTCCGAGGCCAGCGGCGGCGAGGACTGCGACGACACCGACCCCGGCGTGCACCCGGACAGCGCCGACCACGGCCCGGACGGGGTCGACCAGGACTGCGACGGCACCGACGGGCCCTACCTGGGCGAGTGGCCCACCGCGGCCTGCGACGAGACGCCGGCCTTCACCGGCCACGACGTCGGCGAGGTGACCCGGGACTTCGCCCTGATGGACCAATTCGGCCAGGACGTCCACCTGGAGGACTTCTGCGGCGGCGCGGTGCTGCTGCTCTTCGACGCCATGTGGAACGGCTTCGGCAACAACAGCCTCGACGACCTGCAGGACCTCTGGGAGGACCACCGGGACGAGGGCCTGATGGTGTTCGGCGTCTACTACGAAGACCAGGCCGGACGGTCGATCGAGGACCCGTCGGTGCTCGCCGACCACGCCGCCGACCACGGGGTCGACTTCGCCGTGCTGAGCGACCCGGACCACCAGATCGCCGACCGGTACTGGGACCAGGCGATCCCCCACTACGTCCTGTTGGGAGCGGGGCTCGAAGTGCGGCACAGCGGCGCGCTGCCCTCGGGAGGCGAAGTGGCCCTGGCGCTGCCGGAGTGACCTTGTCGCGCCGAAGGCCCCGCTCGCTCCCCCCCTACCCCTCCAGCACCGCCGCCATCGCCCGCTCCCCGTCGGTGCGGGTGCCCAGCTGGCACCAGTCGCAGGTGGCGTGCTCGCACTCCGGGCGGGGCTGGCGGCGCACCATCATCACCGGCACGTTCGCGGTGCGCAGGGTCTGTTCGGCCACACTGCCCAGCAGCGCCCGGGCCACGCCCCGTCGGCCGTGGGTGCCCATCACGATCAGGTCGGCACCGGACTCGGCGACCACCTTGTGGATGGTAGGCACGACCGGGCCGACCACGACGGTCGACGACACCGAGGCGCCGGCCTCCGAGGCGGCGGCCACGTAGGGGGACAGGCCGGCCCGGGCCTCGTCGCTGAGGTAGCCCTGGACGCTGGCTCCTTCGCCGTCCGGCGCCACTTCGGCGTCGGCGGGCAGGCCCGCCGGGGCCCGGGCCACGTGCAGCAGGATCACGTCGGCCCCCAGGCGCGCGGCCAGGGCGCCCGCCTGGGCCGCCACGAGGCGGGAGCAGACCGAGAAGTCCACGGGGACGAGCAGGCGGGTGAAGTCCACGGCGGCGCCTCAGGCGAAGAGGTTGATGGGCAGCTTGAGGTAGCGAGTGCCGTTGCCCTCGGGCTCCGGCAGGATGCCGGCCCGCATGTTCACCTGCAGGCTGGGCAGGATGAGCTTGGGCACGCTGAGCTGGGCGTCCCGCTCGGTGCGGAAGCCCACGAACTCCTCCTTGGTGGTGTCCGCCTTGACGTGCTTGTTGCTCGCCTTGGACTCCGCCACGCTCACCTCGAAGGCCAGCTCGCGGCCCCCGGGCTGGTAGTCGTGGCCGACGAAGAGCCGGGTGTCGTCGGGCAGGGCGTAGAGCTTCTGGATCGAGTCGTAGAGCGTCTCCGCCGAGCCGCCGGGGAAGTCGCAGCGGCCGGTGCCGAAGTCCGGCATGAACAGCGCATCGCCGACGAAGACCGCATCGCCGATCTTCCAGGAGACACAGGCCGGGGTGTGGCCGGGGGTGGCGATGGCCGCGATGGTCAACGACCCCAGCTGGACCAGCTCGCCGTCGGCCACCAGGCCGTCGAAGTCCGAGCCGTCCGGGGTGAAGTCCGCGCGGTTGAAGATCCCGGCGAACGCCCTCTGCACCTTCGGGATCGTGTCCCCGGCGTAGATCCCGCAGCCGAAGCGCTCCTTGAGCACCTGGGCCCCGGTGAGGTGGTCGGCGTGGGCGTGGGTCTCGAAGGTCCCCCGCAGGTGCAGGGCCTGGTCGCGGATGAAGGCCGAGACCTCGTTCATGAACTCGGTGCCGATCCGGACCGCCGCCGGGTCGAAGTCGAGGGCGGGATCGACGACGACCGCGTCGCGGGTCTCGGGGTCCCAGACCACGTAGGTCAGGGTCCAGGTGGAGGCGTGGAAGAAGGCCTTGACGGACACGGACATGAGGGATCTCCTGGGGATGCCCGGTACCGAAGCAAGCGGGATGCCAGGCCCCGGGGGCCGGATCTCGTGCCAGGTCCCGCAGGATCGGCCCGATCCCCTGTGTCATCTCACCCGGTGTTTCACGAGTCGAAACATCACCCGCGCACCTGTTTCAATTTGAACCAGCCGAATCCTCCTTCGGCCTGCGAGACTCCCCCTCATCGGAGTCCGTTCATGTTCTTCCCCCTCTCGCTCGCCGTCGCGTGCTCGGCTCCGGACGCGCCCCCGCCGCCGCCGGGGGCCGGTGCGCCCGCCACGACCCACGCGCCGGGGGACACGGGCACGCCGGACACCGAGCCCCCTACCGCCGACACCGGCCACGCCGCGCCGCCGCCACCCTCCGACTCCGGCCTGCCGCCGCCGGATCCGGACGGCGACTACTGGGAGGGCTGGCCCCGCTCGGACTTCTTCCCGACCTACTGCTCCGAGTGCCACCCCCACCAGGACGAGCACCAGCACGACTTCACGGTCTACGTGGACGTGGTCGAGCAGTACGGGCACATCTACTGTGGGATCTCGCCGGTCTACGTGGACGAGTGCGAGGACCACCATGAGCCGGGACACCTCCCGGCGGGGGACGGTCCCTTCCCGACCGACGAAGAGCGATACCGGATGATCGACTGGATGGACGCGGGGATGCCCAAGGAGGCGGACCTGCAGTAGGGGCATGACCGAGCGCGACCTGCTGGACTTCTGCGAGCGCCACGGCCTGAGCGTCGCCGCCCGGAACGACCTCACCCGTCTCTTCTACGCCGGCGAGACCCTGGCCGAGGGACTGGAGGAGGAGCCGCCCGAGGAGGCGGCGGCGGAGCCTGCGACCCTGACGGACCGCTACGAAGACGCCGGCGAGCTCGGCATGGGGGGCATGGGCGAGGTCCGCCGCATGCGGGACCGAAAGCTCAAGCGCACGGTGGCGATGAAGCTGCTCCGCCCGCACCTGGTGGGCAAGGCCGGTGCCGAGGCGCGCTTCCTGATGGAGGCCCAGCTCACGGCCCAGCTCCAGCACCCCTGCGTCGTGCCCGTGCACGAGCTCGGCGAGGACGGCGACGGGCGACCCTTCTTCACGATGACCGAGATCCGCGGGGAGTCCCTGAGCGAGGTGATCGCCGAGCTGCACGCGCCGGCGCGCGCCGGGCAGCGGCGGCACTGGACCCTGCACCGGCTGATGTCCGTCTTCCAGCGGGTGTGCGAGTCCCTCGCCTTCGCCCACGAGCGGGGCATCGTCCACCGGGACGTGAAGCCCGAGAACATCCTGCTGGCGCCCGATGG
>CAYFPX010000144.1:0-11590 GCA_964344945.1 uncultured Enterobacterales bacterium | reverse complement strand
GCCCGACAACATCATCCTCGGCAGCCACGGCCTGGTCCAGGTCCTGGACTGGGGCCTGGCCCACTTCCACGACCCCGCGGCCTCGGGGCGCTTTCGGATCAGGTCCTCCGGCGACTCGGAGCCCGGCGGCGTCTATGGCACGCCCTCGTACATGGCCCCGGAACAGGCCCGCGGCGAGGGTGAGGCCCTGGGCCCCTGGACCGACATCTACGCCCTCGGAGCCACGCTCTACGAGATCCTCTCCGGCCGGCCGCCCTACGCGGCCCGCAGCGCGATGCTCACGGTGGTCAAGGTGGTGATGGGGGAGCTGCCCCCTCTGCTGCCCGAGGATCCCGACGCCCTGGCCGGGTCCCGCAGCTCCCTGTACACGCCAGAGGGTGGGCTGCCCATCCCCGTGGAGCTGGCGGCGGTCTGTGAGCGTGCCATGGCCCGTGAGCCCGAGGACCGCCATGCCAGCGCCGAGGACCTGGCCGAGGACATCCAGGCCTGGCTCGAGGGCTCGCGGCGCCGGCAGCGGGCCCGGGACCTGACGGCCGAGGCCTTCGTCCTGGAGGCCCAGGTCGAAGGCCTGCGGAACACGGCGCGGGAGTTCCAGGACGAGGCCGATGACCTGCTGTCGGCCACAAACCCCTGGGAGCCGGAGGACCGCAAGCAGGCCGGCTGGGCCCTGGAGGACCGGGCCCGCAGTGCTCGGCGCATGGCCCGGTTCCGGGAGCTCGAGGTCGAGCACAAGCTCGACGTGGCGCTGTGGCACGCCGACCTGCCAGAGGTCCACGAGAACCTGGCGCGACTGTTCCAGCAGCGCCACCAGGCCGCCGAGGCCGCCGGCGAAGACACGCGCCGAAGCGAGCTGCGGATCCGCCAGCACGCCGAGGCCTTGCCCAGGTCCCAGCGAGGGCCCTTCCTGGACTACCTGGAGGGCGCGGGCCTGCTGACCCTCGAGACCGACCGGCCGGTCCAGGCGAAGCTCTTCCGGTACCGCAAGCAGCGCCGGCGCCTGGTGCCGGTGTTCGAGCGCGACCTGGGCACCACGCCCCTGCAGCGCGTTCGCCTGGACCGGGGCAGCTACCTGCTGCTGCTGGGCGAGGTCCCCTACCCCGTCCTGATCCGCCGAGGCGAGCACTGGGACCGCGTGCCCCCTGGCGAGCAGGCCGCGCAGGCCATCGTGGTGAGCGAGTGCCTGGGCTCCGACGAGTGCGTGGTGCCCGCCGGCTGGTTCCTCTCTGGCGACCCCACCGGGACCGCCCTGCCGCCCCGCAGGCTGTGGTGCGACCGCTTCGTCATCCAGCGCCAGCCGGTGACCAACGCCGAGTACCTGGTGTTCCTCAACGACCTGGTGGCCTCCGGTCGGGAGGCCGACGCCCTGCGCTGGGTCCCCCGGGACCGCGGCGGAGCCATGGACGGCTCCGACGGCGTGATGTTCTACGGCCGCTCACCCCACGGGTTCTTCGAGCTGGTGCCCGACGGCGACGGCGACCAGTGGGAGCCGGACTACCCGGTCCTGGCCGTGGACCTGGCCAGCGCCATGGCCTATGCCGCCTGGCTCCGACAGCGGACCGGGCAGCCCTGGCGTCTGCCGAGCGAGCTGGAGTGGGAGAAGGCCGCACGGGGGGTCGACGGGCGGCAGCACCCCTGGGGCGACTTCTTCGATCCGTCCTGGGCCTGTGGCCTGCAGAGTCGCGAGCTGCGCCCACTGCCCGCCCACGTCCACGAATTCCCCACCGACGAGAGCCCCTATGGCGTGCGGGGACTCCAGGGGAACGCCCGGGACTGGTGCCGGGACGTGCACCGGGACGAGGGGCCGAGCGTCGAGGGCGATCGGGTCCGGGTCCCAGCCCCCCACCCCCTCGGCCCGAACACCCTCGGCGTCCAGCGGGGCGGCTCCTGGTCCGACCGCAGCTCCGGAAGCCTGGCCTGGCGCATCCAGGCGAACCACCGGAAGCGCTACACGAACACGAGCTTCCGCCTGGTCCGCTGACCGAACGCGAGCCGGCCGGCCCTGCCACAGGACCGGCCGGCGGGCGTCGTCGGTCAGTACGACTCGATCGCGCCCATGTCCACGCCCAGGCCCTGCTCACGGGTGTCCCCCTCGAAGTCCTCGGCGAGGCTGTACCCGGACACCGAGGTGCCCGCGTCGATGCACAGCGAGCCCCAGACCAGGGAGAAGTCCTCTCCGGCCGCGTCGGTGAACTGGGGATCCTGGCTGATGTTGCCGTCCGTGCCCGTGGGGTCGTCCCCGTCGTAGTGGTCGCCGTCGCTGTCGTACACGTCGTTGTGGGTCCACGTCACCCCACTCAAGGTCCCGCTTTCCTGGCGGACCGCGTAGCCGATCGGCTCGGCGACGATGTTGTTGACCACCACGGAGCTGGGGCTGCCGGAGAGACGGATGCCGTTGGTTCCCCCGACGATCGTGTTGTTGACCACGTCGCTGGCGTCGCCGTCGAGGAGCAGGAGGGCGGACCCCTGGTCTGCCACGATGACGTTGTTGGCGAACAAGGCACCGTCGGTGTCCAGCTCGACGGCCTCGCTGGACGAGTTCGAGCTCCCGCTGCTGAAGTCGTTGCCGGTGATCACCGGGGCTCCTCCTGTGACCTCCAGGTCTCCCGCCTGGGCACCGTTGGTGTTGCCGGAGAAGAGGTTGCCCGTGAGGGTGGCGTCGCTGTCCTCCAGGTAGATCCCGGGGGCGCGGGAGCTGTCGGTGTTGTTGGACTGCACACGGTTGTCCTCGAAGACCCCATCGAAGCCGGTGGCGTGCACCGCGGTGTCCTCGCCGTACTTGAGCCACGTGTCCCGGATGGTCGGGCTCGCGCCGTCGATGAAGATCCCGTGTTCGGGAGCCGAGGAGATGAACACGCCCTCCAGCACCGCCGCGGTGGTCTCACCGCCCTGGAAGCTGACCACGTGCCCCGACGCCAGCGCGTTCTGCAGCACGGTCAGGCTCGGGCCCCAGGTCGACCCGACCACCAGGTCCTCGCCCCCGAAGTCCATCACCACCTGGTGGGTCCCGGCCTCGAACAAGAGCTCCGTGCAGGAGCCCCGGTAGGCGAGGGCGTAGTCCACGTTCGGGTAGGGCGCGGACGAGGAGCCGTCCCCGTCCACCGTGCCCGCGGTGTCGATGTACACGGGGCAGGCGGTGGCGCAGTGATCACCGTCGTCGGTCCCGTCACAGTCGTCGGTCGGACCGTCGTGCTCGAACGCACCCATGTCCCAGCCGACGCCCTGGCCCCGCTCGCCACCGTCGTGGTCCGTGTCGATGCCGAGTCCGGAGGCGTCGGTGCCCCGGTCGATGGCCAGGGATCCCCAGGCCAGCGAGTAGTCGCCACCGGCGTCGTCGGTGAACTGCGGGTCCTGGGCGATGTTGCCGTCCTCGCCCGTGCGGTCATCGGCGTGGTAGTGGTCGCCGTCCGGGTCGTAGACCAGGTTGTGGGACCAGCTCAGGGCCCCCAGGTCTCCGTCGGTGGACCAGTAGGACGAGACCACGGTGTAGGTGGCGTCAGCGAACACGTTGTTCACCACGGTGCTGGTCGGCCGGCCCGTGGTGCGAACGACCCAGTCCGCACCGACCACGGTGTTGTTCACCAGGACGCTGGCGTCACCGTCGTTCAGCTCGATGGCCTTGCCGTGGTTGTCGACGATCAGGTTGTTCGCCACCAGGGCGGCGGCCCCGTAGAGCTCCACGACCTCGCTGTCCGTGTCGGTTCCGTTCCCTTCGATGTGGTTGCCCAGGATGGCGGGGGCGCCCAGGTAGGCATAGATGGCGCCGGTTCCAGTGTCCGCGGTGTTCCTGACGAGGGTGTTGCCCGACAGCGTGGCGTCGGAGTCGAACAGGTAGAGCCCTCCGGCCCAGCTCGAGCTGCTGGAGTTGTCCTGGACCAGGTTGCCGGCGAACAGACCGTCGTACTCGTAGGCCTGGACCCCGCTGTGGGTGTTGTCTTCGATGATGCAGTCCTGGATCGTCGGGCTCGCCGCGTCGATCCAGACGCCGGTGTCACCACCGCGCACGGTCACGCCCTCGAGCACGGCGTCGGCCGTCTCTCCGTTCGTGAACGTGACGACGTCGCCGCCCACGCTGGGCTCCAGGATGGTGACCTCGGCGCCGCCGGACGAACGCACGGTCAGGTCGACCCCCCCGAAGTCCAGGGCCTCGTCGTAGGTGCCCGGGCCGAGCACCAGCTCCGTGCAGGAACCCCGGTAGGCCATCGCGTACGCGATCGAGGGGTAGGGATCGGCCGCCGACCCGTCCCCCCCGGGCAGCACCGTGGGGTCGGTGTAGACCGGGCAGATCTCGGTGCTCACCGTCACGCCCACCGGGTCGCCGTGCACGCTGTCTTCGCCGTCGCTGGCGGTGAGGGTGCAGGCCCAGACCTCGCTGCCGCTGGTGGCGCTGGCGGGCACGGTGTCGCCGGACAGGGTCGTGGTGGTGGCGGCGCTGCTGGCGACGCCGTCCACGGTCCAGGTCGCGGCGTAGCCGAGGATGTCCCCGTCGGCGTCGGCCGCCTCGGTGCTCACCTCGCACAGCAGGTCGTCGGCCTCGCTGGGGGAGGACGGCGAGATCGCGGCGACGGGAGCGACCGGGGCCGTGTTGGCGATGGTGACGACGGCGCTGGTGAGGCTGGTGCCGTCGTCCTGGCCGTCGTTCGGGGTCACGGTCACGGCGACCTCGTCGCCCTTGTCGAACCACAGGGCCCCGTCCAGGGTCTCTCCGGTCTCGCCGATCGGCGAGCCGTTCACCACCCAGGCGTAGGAGACGGTGACGTCGTGCCCGTCCGCGTCGAAGGTCGCCACGGTCGCGGTCAGGGTGTCGTCGGTCCCGGCGTCGGACGGGGTGAGGCTCACCGAGGTCGCCACCGGCGCCGTGTTCGGTCCGCTCAGGCCCGGGCAGCCGTCGTTGTCGGCGCCGGGCGTGCCCAGGTCGCCGTCGCCGTAGGTGCTGGTGCTCTCGCACCAGCTGGCGCCGTCGTCGTTGTCCGTGGCGTCCTCTCGGGCTGGGTCGAGGACCATCGAGGCCCCCCGCGGGTCGGGGAAGCTGGCACCGTCGTCCCAGCTCACGCTGTCGAACACGGTGGCGCCCCACGCGAGCACGATCATGTCGCTGCTGTTGCCCAGGTTCATGCCGCTGGACCAGGCGTGGTCCACGTCGACGCCGCCGTTGCTCGCCGCGGTCGTCGAGCGACCGAACACCGCCACGTCTCCCGCGTCGACCACCAGGCTGCTGGTGACCACGAAGAAGTCCCAGCCGCCGTCGTAGACGAACAGTCCCTGCAGGTCCACCGAGGTCTCGGTGGTGTTGCGCACCTCGAACCACTCGCCCAGGGCGTCTGTGACCTTGCTCGGATTCTGCATGATCTCCGTGATCACCAGGTCCCCGGCGCCCAGGTCGGCCAGGGTGGCTTCGGCCGTCGTGCCGCAGGCGTCGTTCGCCGAGCCCGGGGTACCCAGATCCCCGTCACCGAACGCAGAGGTGCTCGCGCACCACGCCGACGGGTTGTCGTTGTCCAGGGCGTCCCGGTGGTCGGGGGAGAGGTTGATGCTGGCCCCCGACGGGTCCGGCATGGTGGCACCGTCGTCCCAGGAGACCGAGTCGAACACGGTGTCGCCGTAGCCGATGGACAGGTCGTCGGTGCCGTTGCCCAGGCTCATGTCCGCGCCGTAGGCGTAGTCCACGGTGGCGCCGCCGTTGGACAGGACGTCGTCGCTGCGACCGAGCACGACCCGGGCGCCGTCGGCGACGGTCAGCACGCCCGAGACGGTGAAGCCCTGGCCGCTGCTGTCGCTGACCTCCAGGCCGTCGAGATCCAGCTCCTGGCCGGAGTCGTTGAACACCTCGAACCACTCGCCGCGGTAGTCGGAGACCTTGCGCGGATCGTGCAAGAGCTCGGTGATCACCAGGTCGCCTTCGTCCAGGGCGGCGAGGGGGCCGTCCTCCTCCGCGGGCTCTTCGGCGCAGCTGTCGTTGGCCGCGCCGGGGGTGCCCAGATCGCCCAGGCCGTAGCTGCTGGTGCTCTCGCACCAGCTGGCGCCGTCGTCGTTGGTGCTCGCGTCACCGGTGTCCGGGTCCAGGCTCATGGAGACCCCGTTCGGGTCGGGGAAGGTGCTGCCGTTGTCCCAGGCGACCTGGTCGAAGGTGACCCCACCCGCGGACAGGATCAGGTCGTCGCTGCCGTTGCCCAGGCTCATCGCCGAGCCGAAGCTGTAGTCCACGGACACGCCGCCGTTGGCGAAGGGATCCCCCCGGCGACCGAACACAGCCCGCTCACCGGCGGCCAGCTCGAGCGGCCCGGACACGGTGAAGGCCTTGCCGGAGCTGTCGGAGACCTCGAGCCCGTCCAGGTCCACCGTGGCCCCCGAAGCGTTCAGGACCTCGAACCACTCCCCGCTGCTGTCGCTGACGGCGGCCGGGTTCTGCATGATCTCGGTGATGACCAGGTCCCCTTCGACCAGGTCGGCGACCCCCAGGGTGGACTTGGCCGCGGCGGTCGCGCCGGGCAGCGCCCCGGCGGTTGCTTCGGGTTCGTCCAGGGCGCAGGCCAGCAGGAGGAGAACAGGGAGCTGAAGAGTCATCGGAAACTCCGGGTTGTTGGGGGCCGCCGTTCTACAGGTCGCCCACCGCACGCGGCGTTTCACGTTGCAACACCTCGACCCGTTACATGTTGCGGGTTGTGATCCACCGAGCCTGAAGCCCCCGAGGAGACCGCCGTGCTCACCCTGGTCCTGACCCTCTTCGCCTGCAGCGGCGACACCACCACCACCGACTCCGGCACCACCGCCGACTCCGGCACCACCACCGGCACGACCGACACCCCCACGGACACCGGCCCGGCCGAGGTCCACCAGCTCTCGGTGCACGAGCTCAAGGCGTGGCTCGACGAGGACAAGGACTTCCTGTTCATCAACGTGCACGTGCCCTACGCCGGCGAGATCCCCGGCACCGACGTGCACATCGCCTACACCGACACCGACGCCCTGGCGGCGGAGATCGGCAGTGACCTCAACCGCCTCACGGTGCTCTACTGCCTGACCGGCCCCATGAGCGCCAAGGCCGCCCAGGACCTGGTGGACCTGGGGTACCGGAACATCTGGGACCTGCCCGAGGCGATGAACGGGTGGGAGGACGCGGGGTACGCGCTCTCGGAGTGACTGGCCGCGTCAGTTGAGACACACAGAGGTTTCATGAGCTGAAATATCTCCACCGATAACCAAGGTCTCTCCTGTAATACTTCGACAGCGGGTGTTTCGGTCCACCCATTGCACACCCCCCGGCCGGAGGTTGCAATGGGACGACTCCTGATCCTCGGCGCCGGCACCGCCGGCACCATGATGGCGAACAAGCTGGTCCGCCGGCTGGACGACGACTGGACCATCACCGTCGTCGACCAGGACGACGACCACCTCTACCAGCCAGGGCTGCTGCTGCTGCCCTTCGGCACCTACCGACCTGAGCAGCTGGTGCGCTCCCGCACGCGCCTCTTCGACCCCCGCGTGGAGGTCCGGCTCACGGGCGTGGACCGGGTGCTGCCCGACGAGCGCACGGTCGTGCTCGGCGACGGCACCCGCCTGGGCTGGGACGTGCTCATCCTGGCCACCGGCAGCCGCATCCTGCCCGAGCTGACCCCGGGCCTGACCGGCCCCGGCTTCCGGGACTCCGTGCACGAGTTCTACACCCTGGACGGCGCGATCGCCCTGGGCCGAGCCCTGGACCGCTTCGAGGGCGGACGGGTCGTCATCAACGTGGTCGAGAACCCGATCAAGTGCCCGGTGGCACCGCTGGAGATGGCCTTCCTGCTCGAGGCCTGGCTCACCGAGCGGGGGCTGCGCAGCCGCAGCGAGGTGGTCTACGCCACGCCGCTGGACGCCGCCTTCACCAAGCCCCGGGCCAGCGCCGCCCTGGGCGACATGCTCTGCCTGCGCGGGGTCGGCGTGACCGCCGAGTTCAACACCGAGCGCGTCGACGGCGAGGGCGGCGTGCTGGTCAGCTACGACGGCCGCGAGGAGCCCTTCGACCTGCTGGTGACCATCCCCGCCCACGCCGGCGCCCAGGTGATCACCGACTCCCAGCTGGGCGACGAGACCGGGTGGGTCCCGACCGACAAGCACACCCTGCAGAGCCGGCTGGACCCGTCGATCTTCGTGCTCGGTGACGCGACCAACCTGCCGACGAGCAAGGCCGGCGCCGTGGCCCACTTCGAGGCCGACGTGCTCACCGACAACGTGCTGCGCTTCATCGAGGAGCGCCCGCTCCTGCCGGACTTCGACGGCCACGCCAACTGCTTCATCGAGACCGGCCACGGCCAGGCCATGCTCATCGACTTCAACTACGAGACCGAGCCCCTGCCCGGTCGCTTCCCCCTGCCGGGCATCGGGCCGTTCCGACTGCTCGAGGAGAGCCCGGTCAACCACTGGGGCAAGCTCGCCTTCAAGAGCATCTACTGGAACCTGCTCCTGCGCGGCGAAGACCTGCCCCTCGACCACCGGATGGTCATGTCCGGCAAGTGGAGCGCGTGATGCAGACCCTGGAACAGAAGGTCGACACCCTGACCACGCTGGTCGGCGAGCTCGTGGAGCGCCAGCGCCGCCAGCAGGACTTCATCGAGGACCTCGTGCCCATCAGCCAGGACGTGCTGCACCACGCCAGCCGGAAGCTGGAGCGGCTGGAGCAGCGGGGCTGGTTCGACATGGGCCGAGAGGGCCTGGACCTGCTCGACTCCCTGGCCGAGGCCTACGGCCCCGACGACGTGCGGACCCTGGCGGACAGCGCCGTGACCATCCTGGACGCGGTCCGGGCCGTGACCCAGCCCGAGGTGATGACCCTGATCGCCGAGGCCGGCGAGGTGCTGCAGCACGGCGACGAGCTGTCCCCCAAGAGCCCCTGGGAGGCAGTCACCGCCGCTCGGGACCCGGACGTGCGCCGGGGCATCGCCGTGCTGGTCGAGGTGCTCAAGCAGGTCGGTCGCGCCAGCAAGGACCTGCACCCAGGCGGCACCGTCAGCGGCCGGGCCCGCCGGGAGCGACTGTTGGCCCGCCGCACCGCCCCCCGCCGGATCCGCGCCACACCGGTCGCCGCGACCGCCGAGGCCGCGCCGCAGGAGCCCCTCGTCTGTCCCACCGACCAGGCCATCTCGGTGCCCGGCTGGGAGCTGGACAGCAGCGGCTTCCTCACCGATGCCAGCGCCTGGACCGAGGCCTTCGCCCACCAGATGGCGGCCCAGGTCGGCGTGCCCGAGCTCACCGAGGAGCACTGGTCCGTCATCCGCTACGCCCGCCAGGTGTGGGCGGACTCCGGCGAGTCCCCCAACATCCGCCGCATCACCCTCGGCTCGGGGGTCAGCACCAAGGCGCTCTACGCGCTCTGGCCCTGCGCCCCCGGCAAGACCACCGCCCGCGTCGCGGGCCTGCCCAAGCCCGTCGGCTGTCTGTAGGAGGAACCATGTCCCGCAAGGTCGCGATCATCGTCTCGAAGGGGGGCCTCGACGAGGTCTACCCCGCGTTCATCCTGGCCAATGGCGCCCGCCAGTCGGGCATCGACGCCAGCCTCTTCTTCACCTTCTACGGCCTCGACGCCGTGACCGACAACAAGGTCGACAAGCTGCACGTCAACATGGCGGGCAACCCGTCGAGCCCGGTCCCCACCGTGGTCGCCGGCCTGCCCGGCTTCGAGCGCATGGCGGCGTCGATGATGGAGAAGCAGATGGCGGAGCTGGACATCCCGGGTCCCCGGGAGTTCCTGGAGATCCTCAAGGACTCCGGCTGCGAGCTCTACGCCTGCCTGCTGGCCATGGAGATGTTCGGACTGGAGAGAGACGACCTGGTCGCCCAGGTCGACGACGTGCTGACGGTCGGCGACTTCTACGAGGTCTGCGACGGCGCCCAGGTGCTGTTCACCTGACGACCGCGCGCTCGGTCAGGGCGCAGTGACCGCAGGGGTGGGCCTGCCGCAGCTGGCAGGCCCACTCCACGGCGTCCTCCATCGCCCGGAACCAGGTCTCCTGGGTCGGGAAGAGCGCGTCGGCGCCGATGCGCTCGGCGGCGCCTGTGCGCGCGAGCACCGCTTGCTCGGCGGGCCGCATGCCGACGATCAGCAGGTGACGACCGGTCTCCTGGAGGCGCTGGGCTGTGTTCTCCAGGACTTCGAGGGTCGTCGCGTCCAGCCCCTGGGTGCGCTTCATGCGCAGGATGAGGACCTGGAGCTCAGGGGCCGAAGCCACCTCGTCCAGGGCCGCCTGGAGCTCGCCGGCGGCGCCGAAGAACAGCGGCCCCTCGATGTGCAGGATGCGCACGGCGGGGCAGCTCCGCGCCGGGTCCGGCTCGCGCTGGAAGGCGGCCTCCCGCAGCCGGCCGCCGTCCCCCACCACGAGCTCGCGCACCACCAGCAGCCGAGACCGCTGGAGGAAGAGCACCACCGAGATCGCCACGCCCACGAGCACCGCCTGGTCGAGCCGCAGAGTCCAGGTGCCCAGCAGGGTGCCGGCGAAGGCCAGGGCGTCGCCCCGGCCCGCGAGCACCGTGCGGCGGATGCGGGGCAGGTCGATGAGCCCCCCGGCGACCACCAGGAGCAGGCCGGCGAGGCTGGCGACGGGGGTGGCGTCGAGCCAGGGGCCGAGGGGCACGATGAGCAGCAGGAGCAGGACCCCGGACAGGGCCCCGGCCCAGCGGCTCCGGGCGCCGACCCGGTGGTTCAGGCTCGAGCGGGTCAGGCTGCCGCTCACCGGGTAGCCCCCGCAGAAGGCGGCGGCGAGGTTGGCCAGGCCCTGGCCGACGAACTCCCGGGTCGCGTCCAGGCGATCGCCGCTGCGGGCGGCCAGGGTGCGGCCGACCGCCGTGGACTCCACCAGGGAGAGCAGGGTGGCGGCCAGGGCGCTGGGGGCCAGGGCGACGGCGCGGTCGAGGTCCGGGAGGGTGAGCGGCGGCAGCGACCCGGGCACCGGAGCCAGGTCCGCGACGACCGCGACGCCCCGGGCCGGCAGGTCCAGGGCCAGGGACAGCCCGACGCCGCCGACCATCACCACCAGGGGGCCGGGCACCCGCGGCCACCACCGCCGCAGGCCCAGCAGCACGCCCGCGGTGCCGACCCCGAGGGCCAGGTCCTCGGGGGTCGCGCCCAGGTTGGGCAGCTGCCCCACCCCGATGAGCACCCCGGCGCCCGTGACGTAGCCGAGCACCACCGGGCTGGAGATGTAGTCGACGACGGCGCCCAGCCGCAGCAGGCCCGCCGCGACCTGGAAGAGGCCGACGAGCAGGGCGAGGGTCACGGCGGTCTGGACCGGGTCGCCGGCGGTCGCCGCGACGGCCCCGCCCACCAGCAGGCTCAGGGCGTTGGTGGGCCCGGTGATGACGTGGCGGGAGCTGCGGGCCAGGCTGCCGACGACCGCGGGCAGCGTGGCGGCGTAGATGCCGGCGGCCGGGGGCAGCCCGGCGATGACGGCGTAGGCGACGCCCTGGGGGATCGCCATCGAGAGGACGACGAGGGCGGCGATGAGGTCTCGGCGGTGGGGGTGCACGGCCACGAGACGTGCAAGGGGTGCGCCAGCGTCAGAGCAGGAGCTGTCAGCTGTGTCGGGTAGACCGGGCCGTTGCCGGCCCGGCCCCCCACAGA
>CAYFPX010000143.1:6732-21816 GCA_964344945.1 uncultured Enterobacterales bacterium | reverse complement strand
AAGGTCGAGCGGGTCTGCTGCCTGGGCATGATGGCCGCGGAGTTCAACGTGCTGCCCGACGAGGTCCGCGACGAGACCGAGCACGTCCAGCAGGAGATCTTCGGCTGGGTCGCCGAGGTCCTGAAGCGTGGCCGAGCCGACCGCAGCCTGGACTTCGAAGGTCCCGCCGACGACGAGGCCGCCCGCTTCGCCTGCACGCTCCTGGGCGCCCAGACCCTGGGCCGCGTCCAGGGCACCGCCGGCTTCGACCGGGTCGCGGACCAGCTCCGCCGCAGCCTCGGCCTGCCGACCGCCTGACCCTTGTTGACCGGGTCAGTCCCGGCGGTCCCGCACGAGCACCACCGCCAGGAAGGTGAAGGGCGTGATCAGGTTCGCCGCAGCCAGCACCAGCAGCCCGTGCTCGGGCCGCGCGGCCGTCAGGAAGGTCGCCACGAAGAAGACCAGCGACGGCCCGAGCAGGGCCACCTCCACGGCTGCAGCGAGGGCCAGGCAGACCACCGCGACCACCGCGGCGTTCAAGGTCATGGTCTCCATGTCGCTGAGGCCAAAGGGCACGAAGGCCTCGTACAGCGCCCACATGGACACGATCATCGTCATCACGCCCAGGATCATGCGCCCCATGGCCCGCGTCGGTGCGATGGCGCGCCGGAGCAGCCAGAACATCGCGCCGAGCACCATCCAGGCGATGCAGTGGGCATTCAGGAACAGCTGGCGATCGAAGGGCATCGCGCCGGTCCGCTCCCCCCACCAGAACACCAGGGGAAGGCCCAGGAAGGTCGCGGCCAGGACCAGCGAGACCCCTGCCCGGGCCCCCAGGGCCAGGTCCACCCGCCCCTCGAACAGCTCCCGCTGGAGGGCGTCGACCCGGGCACTCAGGGCACCGGACTCCAGCCGCGCGGCCGCCACCCGGCCGGCCAGGGCCGGGTCCTCCCGCGGCAGCTCCTGGAGCAGCAGGTCCGCCGCACGCCAGTGACCGGCGTCCAGCGCACGCTGGATGCCCCGGGTCAGGCAGAGCTGCAGACCGTCCAGGGCGTCGGCGTTGTCCGGCTGGATGTCGAGGGCCGCCCGAAAGCCGAAGCGGGCTTCGCTGAGGCCGCGGTCGAAGGCCTCGTCGTCCAACGCATCGCTCTGGAGCACGCCCCGCCACCGGGTCCATGCCTTGGCGGCCAGCTCGTGGGCCGCCCGGTCTCGCAGCACCGACGCCAGCTCCGCGCGAAACGCCTCGACGTCCGGGTGTCGCAGCGCCGGATCCAGCGCCATCGCCCGCCGACAGATCGCCGCCAGCCCCGGCCAGACCCCCGGCCCCGGATCCGGCGGCTCCGGGTCCTCGGCCGACGCCAGGACCTCGGGCAGGCTGTCCCCCCGGCGCGGCGCCCCGCCGGTCAGCAGGAAGAACAGCAGCCCACCCAGCAGGTAGACATCGGTGGCCACGGTCGGCGGCTCCCCGCGCACGGCCTCGGGGGACATGTACAGGGGCGTGCCCGCCCGCCAGCTCCGTCGCTCCCCCCGAGCCACCTCGTCCAGGGTCACGGCCAGGCCCCAGTCGAGCACGTAGACCTCGCCGTGGGACCCGACCATCACGTTCTCGGGCTTCAGGTCCCGGTGCAGCACCCCCCGGCTGTGGGCATAGCCGAGGGCGTTGCACACCACGAGCAGCAGGCGCAGGTGCTGCTCCAGCGGATCCGCCCCGTCCAGCGGCGGTCGGCGGTCCGCCGTCAGGGTGACCAGGAGATCCAGGGGCACGCCCTCGACCCGCTTCATCACCAGCGCCGGACGCCCCTGGTCGTCCTCGCCCAGCATGTGGATGGGCACGATGTTCGGGTGCTCGAGGCCCGCCGCGATGCGGGCCTCCCGGACGAGCAACCGCGCGGCGGCGTCGGCGTGAGGGCCGTCCTTGACCGTCTTGAGCGCTACCTCCCGCCCCAGGGAGCCCTGGCTGGCCAGCCAGACCTCGCCCATGGCGCCGGCCCCGAGGGCCCGGCCTCGCTCGATGGCCTCGCCCACCTGGAAGTCGACACGGAAGGCCAGGGGCCCGTCCGCCTCGGTCACCTCGTCGTCCTGGAAGACATAGGTGGTGCCGGTGTCGGCCAGGCGGTCCTGGAGGGTCTGGTCCAGATCCACCCAGGTGGTGCTGTCCATGGGCATGTCCGGCAAGGATAGACCCATGAGGATGATGCCCGCGCTCCTGGCTCTGCTCGGCTGTCCGTCGGACCCGCCCATCGACCCGGGCCCGGACTCGGCCCCGCCGGACACGACCGTCGAGGGCGGTGCGCCCCCCTACGACGCCCACGACCTGCACCTCTGCGACCTCACCTCGTCCGACCACCAGGTGGTCTCGGTGGCCCCTGGGGCCGCGACCGGCGTGTTGGGTCGGGCCGTGTTGGAGGTCACCCTGTCCGAGGCGGGCCACGTGCAGGCGCGCTGCGTCTCCGACGACGAACCGCTGGACGTCCACTGGGCCGAGTCCTCCGCCGCCGGCCTGAGCCACGCCCTCGCCCTTGGCGGGCTGGACCCGCGAGCGGACCACACCTGCCAGGTCACCGCGGTGTGTCCCCACACCACGTCCTCGCCGGTGGAGGTGGCCCTGCCCTGGCCCGAGCCCCTGCTCTCGGCGGTCTCGACCCCCTCGGTCGACACCCACCCCGAGCTGGAGATGACCGGCGCCTGGACCCTCGCGTCGTGGTACTCGCCCCGGGCCCTGGGCACCCGCCTGATCCTGCTCGACCCCCTCGGAGAGGTGCGCTGGGAGCACGGCCTGGGCGACATCGGCATCGACCTCGCCGCCCGCTACGTCGACGGCCGCGTGCTCTACGGCGGCGGTGGCTTCACCGGCACGCCGGCGGTGGGCCTGGTGGACCTGGCCGGCGAGTCCCTCTACGACGGCCCCCCCTGGGACCTGGCCTGGGACCACCACGCCGAGCTCCGTCCCGACGGCACCATCCTGGCCCTGGCCGCCGAGTCCACCCAGTCCGGCCCCCAGCTGCACGACGGCTTCCAGCTGCGGCAGTGGGATCCGGAGACCGACGAGCTGGTCTGGGAGTGGCACAGCATCGACGCGGTCGAAGCCGGCGAGCTGAGCATCGACTACGCCCACAGCAACTGGGCCACCCTGACCGACGACGACACCACCGCGCTGGTGAGCCTGTGCGACTTCCAGCAGATCCTGCGCATCGACGTGGCGAGCGGCGCGGTGCTGGATCGACTGGGTGTCGGCGGCGACTACGCCCTGGTCGACCACGACGGCACCCCGCTGACCGACGACGACCTGCCCCAGTGCCAGCACGGCGTCGACGTGGTCGGAGACACCTGGTGGATGATGGACAACGGCCGGGACCGCGAGGAGAGCCGTGCCGTCGCCCTCCTGGTCGACCCCGCCACGGGCACGGCCACGCGCACCTGGAGCTGGACCCGCGAGGGCTGGTACTCGGACATCCTCGGCGACGCGGACTGGCTCAGCGAGGACCGGGTGCTGGTGGTCAACGGCACCGGTCGCACCCTCGGCAGCCGGCCCTGGATCGCCGAGGTGGACGTGCCCAGTGGCGAGGTGGTGTGGGAGGCGACCTTCCGCTCGTCGGACTGGATCTACCGGGGCCAGCGCATCGACGGCTGCGCTCTCTTCGCCAGCGAGCGGTGGTGCCCCAGCGTGGTGGACCGCCTGCGCGGGGGGCCGGTGCTGGACTGAATCAGGTCGGGTCAGGTCCGTCGGGTCGAGCCCGGGTCGGACTGCTCTCCCAGCGCCCGCCGGAGCACACCCAGATCCGCGGCGGGCATCCCGGAGGCCTTGATCTCGTAGAACCGACCGTGGCTGGTCTGAATGATGGCGCGGGCCTGGATGAACTGGTGATCCGGCAGCTGGAGCGCCACGCTGAGCTCCCCGCCGATGGGCAGGGAGGCTTCGAGCTCGAGCCGCACCCAGAAGGCGCCCCGTTCCACCTGGATCACACCAGCCAGCTGATCGGCATCGGAGAATCGGACCAGCAGGTTGGGCGGCGCGCCCCCGGTGCCCACGCTGAGCTGGACCTCGGGCGGCTCGACGCGCTGGCGCTTCGCGCCCCGCGAGCTCATCGAGGACGCGCTGCGAGAGCGGGTGCCGCTGCTGCTGGCCTTGGACCGGGACTTGCTGGCCCGGGAGCGGGAGGTCGAGCCCGTGGAGGAGCGGGACTGGCTGGCCCACCGGGTGGGGCGCCGGGCCGAGGGACTGATGCTCGGAATCGAACTCTCGAGGAAGACCCCTTCGCCATCCTCGACCGAGCGATAGCGGCAGCGGTGCAGCCAGCCGCGGGTCGCGGTGGCCCCGGGCCGGGCGATCTCCTGGACCTCGAGCTCCAGCTCGACCATGCGGCCCTGGGGCGGCACGTCCAGGTAGAGCCGCACCCGGCGGCCCTGGGGCAGCCGGTCCCGGGTCAGCACGTGCAGGATCTCGTAGTCGATCCACTGCACCATCGCGTCCTGGAGCCCATGGTCTCCGGGAATGGAGGCGGTGAGGGGCGCACGCACCCGCTTGTCGAGCCAGCTGCTCATCGCGTGTCTGGTGTCCCTCTTCGGACATCGGGAAACTACAGGACCGCCGATCCGTCGGGTAGAGGGCAAACCCCGCCGCCGCTTCGGACTGGCAACGGAGAGATCTGTCCCGCCCTGCGGAGTCTTGAGAGGTGGCCAGGGGACGAGCACGCTCCACGACCCCCGATTCGACGCACGCTGCTAGTGCCCGAAGCGGTGGGGGCTCAGCTCGGCGGCCCGGGCCCGGCAGCGGGACGCCCCCTCGGAGTCCCCGGCGCCCTCGAAGGCATCGGCCAGGATGTCGAAGGTGATGGCGTACTGATCCCAGGCCTCGGACTCCCAGGTCTGGCTCGCCTGGTGCGGGGTCTCGACCCGGCTGCGCAGGGTGAAGCCTGCGAGGGAGCTCTCCAGCTGCGCCTCCACCGCCCTGGGCTCGGGCGGGGTCTCGCCGGGCCCCACCAGCCGCATCAGCACCGCGCCATAGGGGTAGGCCGGCGGGAGCCTGCGCTGGACCCCGGGGGTCTCCAGCAGCCGCGGCGCCAGGTAGATCGGGCGCTGGCCGTAGTGGGCAGCGGCCAGCCGCTCCAGGGGGACCGCGACCTGGTCCTCGCCCTCGGGCAGCAGGCCCGGGTGCCGAGCGTTGAGGCGCGCCCGGTACCAGGGGTAGCCGACCATGTCGGGCTCCACGTACGCCACGTCCGGCCGCAGCCCCTCGACCTCTTGCAGATAGAGCATCGCGAAGAGCCGGGAGTCGCCGTTGCCCAGGATCAGGGCGTGCGGCTCCACCACCTGGAGCACGTTGCGTCCGTGGTCTTCGAGCACCGTCCAGCCCCTGTGGGGCGCTTCACCGACCGCCTGCAGAGCCGACAACGCCAGAGCGGCGACCACCCCGGCGACACGGAGGGCGCGGCCCTGGAGCACCGGGCTGTCCAGCCAGGCTGCGGTGCCGAGCCCCACGAACACCGCGAAGACCGTGTTCGGCAGCAGGTGGAAGCGGCTGGTCACCACCGTCCAGAAGCCCTCCACCGGCAGGTTGAACCTCAGGAAGAAGACCGGGCCGGTCAGCAGCAGGGTCGCCAGCAGGGCCAGGCCGGTGCCGGTCCGCTGGCGCAGCCCCACGACCAGGCCGACCGTGCCCAGCAAGAACCCCAGCCCGGCGAACTCCAGGGGCAGCCCCGCCGCCCAGTCCACCGGGTGGGCCCAGATCGCCACCTCCGCGTCCGAGATCGCCAGGGAGAAGGTGCCGTAGTCCCGGCGGAGGAAGTGGTGGGCCAGGCCGCCCCAGGACTCGGTCTCCCCCCAGCGCCAGGTGCCGCCGGGGGCCATGAGCCGCAGGTAGGCGAGGAAGCCCGGCACCAGGCCGGCAGCGCCAGCGACGAGACCCGCGACCGGTCGCTCCCGGGCGGCGAGCCACAGGGTCCAGAGCACGATGGGGGCGAGCAACACGACGGTGTGGTGGTTGGCGATGCCCGTGGCGATGGCCAGGCCCAGGGCGCCGCAGGGCGCCGGTCCCGCCCAGCCCTTGTCGACCTTCGCGGCCACAGCGAGCACGGCCCCGGCGGTGAACACCCCGCCGGCGAAGACCTCGCTCACCGTGGCGTAGCGCCAGCAGAGGGTGGACAGCGCCAGGGTCCCGCCAGCCGCGACCGCGGCGAGGGCGTGACCGGTCCACAGCTGCACGGCGCGGGTCACGAGCGCGACCCCCGCCGCGGCGAGCAGGCCCGCGGCCATCGCCGCCCGCCAGGGCACGGGGCCGAGCGGGATCGCGACGAGCCAGCCCGCCAGCGCCGAGAAGAGGGGGTACCCCGGAGGGTGGGCCACGCCGCCCGTCGCTGCGACGGTCAGGAGCTCCCCAGCGTCGCCCCCCTGCACGGTCGTCGACGCGGTCAGACCGTAGAGCAGCAGCGCGGCCAGGCCGACCCCGACGGTCGGCCAGCGGTCAGTCGACCTCAAGGACCGGCCCTTCGGTGCGGTGCTCCACGCCGTCGACCAGCAGCCGGCCCTCGAGGCCCTCGGGCTTGTGCCAGACAATGCGCCGCGGCTTGTCCCGCCAGCGGCCCGAGAGCTGGACCCGGCCTCCACCGGCTCGGAGGTCGACGGAGCCGAAGCGGGTGGGCACCCCCTCGAGCAGGGTCTCGCCGTCGAACCAGCGCCGGTCCGTGGCCCGGAACAGGTGCAGGGTCGAGCCGTCCTCGAGCACCACCAGGTTGCGCAGGAGCATCGCCACCTCGGCGGCGGCCCAGCCGTGATCGCCGTCGCCCATGACCCCACCGCGCAGGGGGTGGAAGGCCTCTGGCCAGGATCCGGTGCCCCGGCTGTGCTCCGCCAGGTAGTCCAGCTGCTCCACCGCGCCGGCGTCGCCCCAGGCCACCCGCACCTGGGCCAGCCAGCAGGTCAGCACCGGGTTCACCCCGGCGTGGCCCACGTCGTGGAACAGCCCGCCTTCGACCATGCAGTGGTCCAGCAGCCACCGGGCGGTCCGGGTCATCGGCTCCTCGGCCGAGGCCAGCAGGCGAAGGGGCCAGGCCGCTGAGAGCACGCTGACCGCCGCCGAGTCCAGCCGCCGCCCGGGAGCCGCGCCGACCGGGCCGTTGCCCATGCGGGAGCGCAGCACGTCGAGCCAGGTGCCGTGGTCGAGCATCAGCTCGCGCTCTTCTTCCTGGCGGCCGAGCATGCGGGCGGCCATCGCGGCCTCGCGCAGCCCGGCGCAGGACCACAGGGCGTCCCACCAGTAGCGGTCCGCGGGGCCCAGGTGCTCCGCGGACCAGCCGGGGGGCATCATGCCGTCCTGGCGGGTGGCGATGATCCAGCGGGCGGCCCGCAGCATCGACGGCCAGACCTGGCGCAGCAGCTCCCGGTCCCCGGTCAGGTTGATGTGGTCCATCAGCGCCCAGATCGCTGCGCCGGAGCCATCCCACTCGCCGCCCTGGCTGAGCCAGGCCCCGCTGCGCGCCTGGCGCCCCGGGTAGCTGCGCAGGACCTCGGCGGCCCGCCGGGAGAAGCCGAGCCGGTTCAAGGCTGCGAGCATGTAGGCGGCGTCTCGGTACCAGAAGCTGTGGTAGGTCGCCGGTCCCGAGGTGATGCCCTTGCCGTCGCACAGCGCCAACAGGGTCGCGCGACAGCTGCGCAGGAGCTGGCCGTGCACCGGCAGCTCCATGCGGGCGCCCGCGCGGAGCTGGCCCGCCCAGTCCGCGCGCATGCCCACGGTGAGCTGGGTGGTGGAGCTGCGGCGGATGACCTCGCCGATGGCTTCGTCGGTGCCACAGTAGGCGGTGCGCTTGAAGGTCTCCCCGCGGCTGAGGTTCACCCGGTAGAGCTCGAGTCCGTGGGCCTGGCCCACCGGACAGGTCACCTGGGTCACCCCAGAGCCGGTCGACGGGCGAGGCCGGGCGTCGCGGGTGACCCCGCCGACCCGACCATAGACATCGCCCCCGGCCCAGGTGGACAGGTGCACCTCGTGTCCCCGGTGGGGCAGGAACATCAGCGGCTTGCCGTCGGCGATCCACCAGCCGGACTCCCGGCGGGAGAGATCGAAGAGCGGCGCGATGCCCTCGGGGTTCGAGGGGCGGATGGCGAAGCCCACCCGGACGGGCCGAGGCGCCGGGGCCAGCATGCGCAGCCGCACGGTGACCGCGAAGCACAGCCGACCGTCGACGATGACCGGGAAGGTGTCGAGCCGGACCTGGACATCGGCCCGGTGGGCGGTGGTGCGCACCACAGGGGCGTCGAGCAGGCGCTCCTGGCGGAGCTCGGTCGGGTCGTCCTGGCCCCAGCCGGGCAGCGGGCCGAGGGTGTGGAGGCTGCGGGAGTCGCCGACCCAGACCGCGATGCTCGGGCCGTCGCGCCACGGGGTCAGCCAGCCCCCCGGGTCGACGATCGCTTCGTCGGGCCGGCCGGGCACACCCAGGGTGGTCCAGTCCCGGTAGTTCACGTTCAGGTGCACCGGCAGCAGGCTGCGGGGCACAAAACCCGGGTCGTCCGGGTCGAGCTGCCGGGTGAAGGCGTAGGGCCAGGGCCGATCGCGACCGACCGAGAGCAGCCGGTCGGTGAGGATGCCCCGGGACAGCATGCGGGTGCTCGGGGCCAGCAGCTCCATGGGCGCGGCCGCGCCCTCGAGCCCCCGGAGCGCACGGGTGCAGCGGGCGGCGAAGCCCGCGGCGTCGGGACGCACCGCCTGGGCCATCGCCTTGAGGCGACGGCTGGTCAACAGGCCCTCTCCGGCCCGCGGTGGCCGGAGGTCTCTCAGCCGGAACGCCATCGCCGACTCCGAGCGACCTCCTGCTGGTAGGCCAGGACTTCGTTGGTGCGCCGCTCTTCGGTCCAGCCCAGCCGCTCCGCCATGCGGTCCGCGACCCGCTCGGCCGCGCCGAGCCCCTGGTCGAAGTCCCGGAAGAACAGCTGGGTGCGGCGGATGAGGACGTCGCGCACGGTGCAGGCCATCTCCTTGTCGATGGCCCAGTCCACCAGCGCCAGGGTCTCCGGGCGGCCCTGGACCAGGCGCTCCTGGAGCTTGGGCTGCTCGGCCATCAGCCGCGCCAGGTCGATGCCGCGGGTGCCGTAGCGGTCGACCAGGTAGGCGGCCTGCTCAGCGTCGACCGCGCCCTCGCCAGCGTCCAGGGCCTGGTCGGCCACAGCGCCGTGGTCGTCGTCCTCCGGCCAGCCGACCGCGCCGGGCATCGGCTCGCGGCCGGTGTGGGCGTCCTTGACCCCGTCGGGCACCTTGCCCAGCAGGGCCATGAGCTCCAGGGCGCGGGAGATCACCTCGGCGCCCATGCGGCGGAAGGTGGTGAGCTTGCCGCCGGCGATGGTGATCAGGCCGTCGGCGTCGACCACGATCTCGTGCTCCCGGCTCACGGCGGACTCGTTCTCCGCGTCTTCGCTGATCAGCGGGCGCAGGCCCGCCCAGGTGGCGATCACGTCGTCGCGGGTCAGGTCGCAGCGGGGGAAGAAGGCGTTGGAGGCTTCCAGCAGGTAGTCGATGTCTTCACTGGTGGCGGCGCAGTCCGCGGGGTCGCCGTCGTAGAAGGTGTCGGTGGTGCCGACGTAGGTGCGGTCGCCCCAGGGGATGCCGAACATCACGCGGGCATCTGCGGGGTGCCTCAGGACCACCGCGTGGTTCAGGTGCAGCCGGCGCTTGTCGACCACCATGTGCACGCCCTTGGTGGGGCGGAGCAGGGGCTTGCCGCCCTGGCCCAGGCTGCGGACCCTGTCGGTCCAGGGGCCGGTGGCGTTGATCACCGTGGTGGCGCGGACCGTGGTGATGCGGTCCTCGAGCAGGTCGCGGACCTGGGCGCCAGCGACCCGGCCGCGCCCGTCTCGGACCAGGCCCTCGACCCGGGCGTAGGTCACCGGGACCGCCCCGCAGGCCCAGGCGTCGAGCACGGTCTCCAGGGTCAGGCGGGCGTCGTCTGTGGCGCAGTCGTAGTAGAGCGGGCAGCCCTTCAGGCCGTCGATGTTGAGCTGGGGCTCCTCGACCTGGACCTGCTTGCGGGACAGGGTGCGGTGGAGCTTGGGGGAGCGGAACAGCGACAGGCCGTCATACAGCCAGAGGCCCACGCGGATGGTGTTCACGCCCCGCTTGCTGCTCGCGTAGATCGGGAACAGGAAGCCCAGGGGGTTGACCAGGTGGGGCGCGATGTTCTGCAGCACCCGCCGCTCGCTCACGGCCTCGAACACCAGGGAGAACTCGCCGTGCTCCAGGTAGCGCAGGCCGCCGTGGACCAGCTTCGAGGATCGGGACGACGTGCCGAAGGCGTAGTCCTCGGCTTCGACCAGGGCGACCCTCAGGCCGCGTCGGGCTGCGTCCCTCACCGCCCCGGCGCCGGTGATGCCGCCGCCGATCACCAGGACATCGAACTCTTCGGTGCCCAGGCGGCGCCAGCGCTGCTCACGGCTCTGCATGACGGGTGACCTAATCCCTTGGGATCCTCGGCGGGATCGCCGGGGGCCCTCCGGACATTTTCTGGTCGATGGGCGCTCTACCCTCTCAGGGCTGGGATCGGTCCGGCGCCTGCGACGACCCGACAGTTGCAGCAGGCGTTGAACCATCAACAAGACCCGGCCCGGCTGAGGCGCCCGACCCTGGCGCCGCAGCCGGGCCCGGGTTCTTCCAGACCGGATCCTTCCTCCAGTCGGGCGGCATGAACACGTGGCCCAGGGCGGTCGGCAGGTCCGGTGCGTCTCGGACATCCCGCCAGATGTCCCGGAACTCGTGGACCTGGCAGTCCCACAGCTCGTAGGAGTGCCAGTCCTTGACCAGCCCGTAGGTGCAGGGCTCCTCCTCGGGCACATACGTGCCGAAGAGCCGGTCGAAGAGGATGAAGGCCCCGCCGTAGTTCCGGTCCAGGTACTGGGGGTTGGTCGCGTGGTGCACCCGGTGGTTCGACGGGCTGACGAAGACCCGGTCGAACCAGCCCAGCCTGCCCACGTACTCGGTGTGGTAGGCGAGGCCGTAGAACTTGAAGAGCTTGTCGACGGTCAGCGCCACGAGCGGGTGGATGCCCAGCAGCGGGATCCAGGCGTAGAACGGGAACGTGCTCGCGAAGCCGAGCATGCTGCCGCGGATGCCGGTGGTCAGGTCGTAGTGCTTGGGGCTGTGGTGCACCACGTGGATGGCCCACAGGATCCGGCAGCGGTGGCTGAGCCGGTGGGACACGTAGAACATCAGGTCGTTGACCACGAACGTGAGCAGCCAGACCTCGGGGCCGAAGCCCAGGTCGAACAACCTGTGCTCGTAGACCCAGGCCATCAGCACGAGCATGCCGGTGGCGTAGAACACGCCCTCGGCGCCGAAGGCCAGCAGGCCGCACTTCACGCCCAGGCGGCGGCTCTCGATGTCCCGGCCCGCGTGGTTGCGCACCATGTAGATCGTCTCGGCGATGATCGCGCCGATGCCGAAGACGTAGAGCAGCGGCGAGACCGTCTCGTTGAAGGCTTCGAGGGTGGGCAGGTCCATCGCCTGTGGGGCGTAACAGTCAGACCACGCGGTGCGCTGGTTCGGCGCCTGTGAGCACGGCGATGGCGCCTTCGGCGGCCAGGCGGGACATGGCTCGGCGGGACGAACGGGTGGCGGAGCCGAGGTGTGGGAGGAGCACGGCGTTGGGCAGGTCCAGCAGGCCAGGGTGGACCTTCGGCTCCTCCTCGAACACGTCCAGGCCGGCGCCGGCGATGGTGCCGTCGCGGAGGGCGTCGACCAGGGCGGCCTCGTCGACGACCGGGCCGCGGGCGGTGTTGATCAGGACCGCGGTGGGCTTCATCTGTCGGAGCTCGGGGGCGCCGATGAGGTGGCGGGTGTCCGGGGTCAGGGGGCAGTGGAGGCTGAGGAAGTCGCTGCGTGCGAGCAGCTCATCGAGGGAGGGGCCGCTGCTCCGGGTGCGACCGAGGATCTGGAGCCCGAAGGCCCGGGCCCGCTCCGCGACTGCGCGACCGATCCGGCCGTGGCCCACGATGCCCAGGGTCGCGCCGTCCAGGTCCGCGCCGACCAGCATGTCCGGCGCCCAGCCGTGGAAGCGGCCCTCCCGGATCAGGGCCTGGCCCTCGCCGACCCGACGCGCGGCGGCGAGCAGCAGGGTCAGCGCCAGGTCCGCGGTCGCCTCGGTCAGCACGCCGGGGGTGTTCGTGACCGGCAGGCCTCGGGCCCGGGCGGCGTCGAGGTCGATGTTGTCGGTGCCGACAGCGTGGTTGGCGATCACCTGCAGCGGGGCGGCGTCCATCACCGCAGCGTCGATGTGGTCGGTGGGCATCGGGATCAGGGCCGCGCAGCCCTCGATCCGCTCCAGCAGCTCGTCGCGGGTGATGGGAGACTCGGCCACCCGCTCGTCGACCTCGAGACCGGCGGCCTGGAGGCGGCGGATGCCCTCGGGATCGATGACCCGGGTGACCAGGACCCGCATCAGTGGGCGAGCAGCCGCACGATGCGGCCGGGGATCCGGGTCGCCAGGCGCCGAGGCGTGGAGCGGAAGGAGAAGACCGAGAGGCCGCGGGAGGCCAGCTGGCGGGCGAATTCGGCGCCGATGCCGCTGGAGGCCCCGGTGATCAGGGCCCAGGGCCCGTGCTGCTGCTCGAACTCCGGCATGGACCGAGCCTACCGCCTGGGCGGGCCTTCGGGCGGCCGGGCCAGGGCCTGCATCACCGGGTCGCTGTGGTCGGCGAAGGAGAGGGTCGCGCCGGGCTCGGGCCTGACCAGCCCGACCGTGCGCCAGGCAGCGGTCCGCCGGACCTCCGGCGAGGGGTGGTCCAGGAAGGGGGCCAGGCCTTCGGCGGTGGTGGTCTCCCGGAAGAAGAGCGCCTCCACCAGCGCGATGCGCCGGTCGGTCTCCGGGTCCTCGGAGACCAGGCGCACACCGCCACCGAAGGTCGGCCAGGCGCGCACCTCGCCGAGCTCCTTGGGGGGCACGGCGGGCACGTAGCGGCCGACCCGGCGCTCTCGGGGGAGGGGCTCCCCGGCGGGAATCTCACCGGCCCAGGCCGCGTCGAGCCGGGCGGCGAGCTCAGCGGGCAGGGGCTGGTCCCAGGGGGCGAGCAGGCGCACGGCCTCGAGGGTCCAGGCGGTGTGGGCGGCGAAGGCGTCCTCCCCGGAGGCGGCCCGGGCCGCGGTGGGGTCGGCGGCGCCGGAGCCGTAGTAGAGGCGGTGCCACAGGCCCGCGCGCAGGTCGCGCAGGCCGGCCTCCCGGCGGTCGGACGGGAGGGCGTCGAGGCCCGTCGCGGCGGCCGTGACCACGGCGTCGACGGTGGCGGACATGGCCGGATCCGCGGTGCTCCACGCGGGGTCGGGCTCGAGGCGCCAGGCCACGTGGGTCAAGCAGAAGCGGGCGTAGGCCTCGGCGCGGCCGCAGAAGGCGACCCCCTCCACGACGCGTCCGGCCCGGGCCAGCTCCTCGCCGCTTCGAAAGGCGCACTCCTCAGCCCAGCGGCCAGGGGGGACCTCGCGGCAGGCGGCGTCGGCGCCGACCGGGTCACCGGCCTCCGCGGCGGCCTCGGCCCGGCCGATCCAGCAGGGCACCCGCAGCTCCTCGTGGGGCAGGGCCGCGCAGTCCTCGGGATCGGCGGCGGGAGCCTCCGCGGGGCTGCCGCTGCAGGCCCCGAGCAGCAGGGCGGCCATCACCCCTCGAAGTCCACCCGCGGCCCCCAAGGCACCGGCTCGCCGGCGCGGATGGCGCTGAAGTTCGCTCGACCGATGGCGGCTTCGCCGGTGGCGACGCAGTGCTCGTAGGCGGTGGCCTCCAGCTCCTGCCGGGTCGCGGCGTCGGTGCCCACGCTGCCGAGCACCGCCCGCTTGAAGGCGGCGACGGCGGTGGGGCTGTTCCGGGCGACCCGATCTGCCAGGTCCCGGGCCCGCTCCTTCGCCGCGTCCAGGTCCGGGGCGATCTCCTGGATCAGGCCGATGCGCAGGGCCTCGTCGGCGTCGATGCGCTCGCCGGTCATGCCGAGCCTCAGGGCCTGGGGAACGCCGATGAGCGCCCAGAGCTCACTGGAGCCGCCCGCGCCCGGGAGGATGCCCAGACCGGTCTCGGGCAGGCCGAAGACCGCCTCGGGCGTGGCGATCCGGTAGTCGCAGCCGATCAGGTACTCGGTGCCCCAGCCCAGCGCGACGCCGTGCACCACGCCCACGTGGAACAGGGGCAGCTGGCGGAAGCGGGCCAGCACGTCCCGCTGCCAGCGCACGTGGGCCCGGACCTGGTCGTCGGTCCAGCCCCGGCGCTCGGTCACGTTGGCGCCGGCGATGAAGATCGGCGTGCCGCGCCGGCTGCGGCGGCTGGTCCAGGTGATCAGCGCACGGGTGTCCAGGGTCTCGCAGAGGTCCTCGAAGCCGCGCAGCTGCTCCGAGCCCATCTCGTTGGCCTTGCCGTGGTCGAGCTCGAGCCAGGCGAGGTCGCCGTCGCGGGTGAGGTTGAGGGACATGTCTGCGGACCTCCGTGCCACGCGGGTGTAATCCGTCGCCGCCAGGGGCATCCCTCGCCCGCAGGTCCCATTGGAGATACCTGTTCCGGCCGCCAGGAGACCTCGTGCACATCGCGACCGTCGGGCACGCCTTCCCCGAGCACTACTACGACCAGGACGCCCTCCTGCAAGCGTTCATGGCCTTCTGGGGCAAGCGGCACTTCAACCTGAAGCGCCTCGCGAAGCTCCACAAGAACGTGCTGGTCGGTGGCCGCCACCTCGCCCTCTCCATGGCCGAGTACGAGGCCCTCGAGGACTTCGGCGAGAGCAACGACGCCTGGATTCGCGTCGCCCAGGACGTGGGCGCCCGCGCCGTCACCACCTCGATCGAGCGCTGTGGCCTCGACATCGACAGCATCGGCGCCTTCTTCACCGTCACCGTCACGGGACTGGCGACCCCGGCCCTGGGCGCCCGGCTCATGAACCGCCTCCGCCTGCCGGCCCACATCAAGCGCATCCCCATCTTCGGCCTGGGCTGCGTGGCCGGCGCCGCAGGCATCGCCCGGGCCGCCGACTACGTGAAGGCCTACCCGGACCAGGCCGCCCTGCTGCTCAGCGTGGAGCTCTGCAGCCTGACCGTCCAGCGCGACGACCTCAGCATCCCCAACCTCATCAGCACCGGCCTGTTCGGCGACGGCGGGGCCT
>CAYFPX010000143.1:251-6722 GCA_964344945.1 uncultured Enterobacterales bacterium | reverse complement strand
GTCGTCGTGGGCGACGAGCACCCACTGGCTCAGAATGCCCAGGGCCCCAAGGTCCTGGCCACCCGGTCGGTCTTCTACCCGGACACCGAGCGCGTCATGGGCTGGGACATCAGCCACAAGGGCTTCAAGGTCGTGCTCTCCGCCGACGTGCCCAGGATGGTCAGCGACAACCTGCGGGCCGACGTCGACGCCTTCCTCGCCGAGCAGGGCCTGACCCTGGCGGACATCGAGAGCTACGTCTGCCACCCCGGTGGCCCCAAGGTGCTCGAAGCGTTCGCCGAGGCGCTGGACATCACCAAGCACGACCTGCAGGTCACCTGGGACCACCTGGAGCAGGTCGGCAACCTGAGCTCCACCAGCGTGCTCATGGTCCTCGAGGACACCATCCGCAACCAGCGCCCCCGCCCCGGCTCCAGGGGCCTGATCCTGGCCATGGGCCCGGCCTTCTGCTCCGAGCTCGTCCTGGTCGAGTGGTAGGTCCGACCCAGTTCCTCTACCTCGGCGTCTGGGGGCTGGTGCTCCTGGAGCGCGGGGTCGAGCTCGTCCTGAGCAAGCGCAACGCCGACAACGCCTTCGCCCAGGGCGGGGTCGAGGCCGGAGAGGGCCACTGGCCGGTCATGGTCGCGCTGCACGCGGCCTTCCCCTTCGCCTGCATCGGCGAAGTGCTGTTCCTCGACCGCCCCTTCGTGCCCTGGCTCGGCCTGGCCTGTGGCGTGGGCCTGCTGCTCTCGATGGCCCTGCGCTACTGGGCCATCGCCACCCTCGGCCCCCGCTGGAACGCACGCATCATCGTGGTCCCCGGCCTCGACGCCGTCGGCCCCGCCGGCCCCTACCGCTTCGTCCGCCACCCCAACTACGTGGCCGTGATCACCGAGTTCATCGTCCTGCCGCTGCTGCACGGCGCCTGGCTCACCGCCCTGACCCTCTCCATCGCCAACGCCCTGCTCCTGCGCACCCGCATCGCCGCCGAAGAAGCCGCCCTGCGGGAGCACTGCGGCTACGACGACGCCCAGGGCGAGCGCCCCCGCTTCGTGCCCGGCGCGGGGTGAAGAGGACGACGATGACCGAGACCCAGCTCCTCGAAGGCCTGACCGCCGTCGCCCGGGAACACCTCGACTTCGAGGGCAACCTGGCCGCCGACACCAAGCTGGTCGACACCCTGCAGCTCGACAGCATCCGCCTGCTCACCTTCGTGGTCGAGACCGAGAACCACTTCCAGGTGATGCTCGAGGAGGGCGACGAGGAGGGCATCGAGACCGCCGGCGACCTGGCGAGGCTGGTCAAGGACCGGCTGGAGAACCCGGTGGAGGAGGCGTGACCCGCACCCTGAACGAGGCGCTCTTCGCCGCGGGCACCTGCAAGACCAAGGGCCTGCGCCTGCTGGACCGGCGGGAGCGGGCGACCTGGATGCCCTGGGACCAGGTGCTCACGCGCGCCCTCCAGACCTGCGGTCGCCTCCAGGCCCATGGCGTCCAGCCCGGCGACCGGGTGGCGCTGATCTACCCGACCGTGCCGGCCTTCTTCGACGCCTTCTTCGGCATCCTGCTCGCCGGCGCCGTGCCGACCCCGCTCTACCCCCCCGTGCGCCTGGGCCGGCTCGACGAGTACCACCGCAAGACCGCCCGCATGCTCACCGTGGCCGACGCCCAGCTCGTGCTCACGGACAACACCGTGCGCCGGGTCCTGGGCCAGACCATCGAGCTGGCCCGGCCCCCGCTGGGCTGCCTGACCCTCGACGAGCTGCCCGGCGGAGAGGCCCAGCCCGTGGCGGTCCAGCCCGACGACCTGGGCCTGGTCCAGTTCAGCTCCGGCACCACGGTCGACCCCAAGCCCGTCGCGCTGTCCCACGGCGCCATCCTGGCCCAGGGCCGGCTGATCGAGGCGGCCATCGCCACCACCTTCCCCGAGGAGCACGGCCTGGAGCACGCCGGCTGCTCCTGGCTGCCGCTCTACCACGACATGGGGCTGATCGGCTGCGTCATCCCCGCGCTGCTGCACCCGGGGTCGCTGACCCTGATCCGCCCCGAGATCTTCGTCGCCCGGCCCGCGGTCTGGCTCCGCGCCTTGTCGAAGTACGGCGCCACGGTCTCCACCGCTCCGAACTTCGCCTACGCCCTGTGCGTCGACCGCATCCAGGACAAGGAGCTCGAAGGGGTCGACCTGTCCCAGTGGCTGGTGGCGATGAACGGCGCCGAGCCCGTCGCCCCCGGCACCCTGCGGGCCTTCCTGGATCGCTTCTCCGCCTACGGCCTCAAGCGCGAGGCCCTCAGCCCGGTCTACGGTCTGTCCGAGGCCTCGCTGGCGGTCACCTTCACGCCCTTCGACCGGCCCTTCGAGACCACCTGCTTCGACCGGGCGATCCTGGCCGACGAGCAGCGGGCACAGCCGGCCGACGACGGCGTCGAGCTGACCAGCGTGGGCACTGCCCTCCCCCACTTCACCATCGAGGTCCGCGCCGACGGCGCCCCGGTCCCCGACGGCCACATCGGCACGGTCTGGGCCAGGGGCCCCAGCCTGATGACCGGGTACCTGGGCAACCCCGAAGCCACCGCCCGGACCCTGGTCGACGGCTGGCTCGACACCGGTGATCTGGGCTTCGTGCACGAAGGCGAGCTCTTCCTGACCGGTCGCAAGAAAGACGTGCTCATCCTGCGGGGCCGCAACCACGCCCCCCACGAGGTCGAGCAGGCCGTGGACCGGGTGGCCGGCGTGCGCACCGGCTGCGCCGCCGCCGTGAGCCACCGAGCCGAGGGCGCCGCCACCGAGGCCCTGCTGCTGTTCGTCGAGCACCACCGGGACGCCACCAAGGCCCAGCTCGCGGCCCTGCCCGACGCCTGCGTCCAGGCCGTCCTGGAGACCACCGGCCTGCGGGTCGACACCCTGGTGCCCCTGTCCCCGGGCACCCTGCCGCGCACCAGCAGCGGCAAGATCCGGCGCGGCGAAGCCCTCCAGCGCCACCTCGCGGGCGACCTGGTCCCCCCCGAGGATGTGGGCGCCATCAAGCTCCTGGGCACCATGCTGCGCTCCCGCGCAGCCCTGGCTCGCAGCCGGCGGTGAGACTGGCGATCGTCGGCGGCGGACCCGCCGGCCTCGCGACGGCCATCGCCGCCCGCGTGGCCGGCCTGGACGTCGTCGTCCTCGACCAGGCCAGCCCGGACATCGACAAGGCCTGCGGCGAAGGCCTGATGCCAGGTGGCACCGCGTGGCTCGCCGACAAGGGCGTCACCGTCGACCCGGACGGCACCTCCCCGTTTCAGGGCATCACCTACGTCGACACCACCACCGGCGTGCAGGTCACCGCGGACTTCCCCCACGGGCCGGGCACCGGCATCCGACGCCTCCACCTGCACCGTGCCCTGGTCGCCCGGGCCGAAGCCCTCGGTGCCGAGCTGCGCTGGAAGGCCCGGGTGACCGGGCTGGACGCCCCGGCGCTGGCCGAGGCCGACCACGTCGTCGGGGCCGACGGCCTGCACTCCCAGGTCCGTGGCTGGGCAGGCATCGACGTCACCTGGCACCCCTGGCAGCGCTATGGCATCCGGCGCCACTTCGCCTTGCCTCCCTGGTCCCAGCACGTCGAGGTGCACTGGGCGGACGGGGTCGAGGCCTACGTGACCCCGGTGGGTCCGAACCGAGTGGGCATCGCCTTGCTCTGGAGCGGGGACAAGGCCCGCTTCGACTCGCTGCTGGACCACTTCCCCCAGCTGCTGGAGCGCCTGGGCCAGGCTCCGACGGACTCCACGGTGCGCGGCGCGGGCCCCTTCCGCCACCGCCCGGACACCGTGCAGCGGGGCCGGATCTCCCTGGTCGGCGACGCCGCCGGGTACGTGGACGCCCTCACCGGAGAGGGCCTGTCCCTGGCCTTCCACGAAGCCGACGCCCTCGTGGCCGCCCTCGTCGACGGCCAGCCGGGCCGCTACCCGGCGGACCACGCGCGCATCACCCGCACCTACGTGCAGACCACCTCGCTGATGCTCCTGGTCGCCCGCCACCCCTGGCTCCGGCGCCGGGTGATCGGCGCCCTGGCCCGGGATCCGGCCTGGTTCGGCCAGATGCTCAGCGTCAACGACGGCGCCCTGCCGCCGTGGCAGCTGCCGCCCCTGCGCACTCTGCGCTTCGTCGCCAACCTGCTGAGATCGCCGTGATCCGGCCCGTTCAGCCCTGCGACAGCCCCTTGATCGCCAGGAGCGCCCTCTCCTGATCGTCCACCAGGTGCATGCCGGTGAAGCAGGTGTGCGCACCCATCGCGAGCCTCAGGGCGCGCTCCCGCTCGTCGGGGCCGAGGGCTTCGGCGAGGGCCAGGGCGGCCGGGGCCCACCAGCCGGCGTCTCCGGTCAGCTCGACCACGGCCCGCTCCAGCTCCCGCAGGTCACCGAGCCCGACCGTGCAGCGAAGCCAGCGGATCCGACCGGCGATGAGTCGGGCGCCTGCGCCGTCGACCAGGCTCTGGGCCCGATCCAGGTCTCGGGCGCCGCTGGCGGGGTCGCTCCGGGTGGCACAGAGGCCCCGCGCCAACCGGAGCCGGGCTTCGAGTCCGACCAGGCCGCGCCGGGCGGCCCAGGCCACACCCACGTCCAGGCCGATGCCGTCCGGTGCGATCCAGCTCGCGGCCAGCCCCCGGGCCGCTTCCGCCGCCCAGCGGGGGGCCATGCGACTGGCCTGCTCCCAGGCCCGCGCTGACTCGGCGAAGAGCAGCATCGCCTGGTCGTGCTCACCGCGGACCAGGGCGATCTCGCCGAGCTCGGCCGCGCAGGCTCCGCGCACGGGCGGTGTCAGGCCCAGGTCCTCCTCGAGCTGCTGGAGGCGCATCACAGCCTCGTCGAGCCGCCCTGTCAGGCGATCGCGCTGCACCCGGCGAAAGGCACGGGGGGCCGTCGAGCCGTCATCGGGATCCGCGGCGAGGGCGCCGGCAAAGGCCACCAGCTCCCCGCGCTCGAGCCACGCGCCCATCAGCACGTCCAGAGCGAGCTCGCGCTGCTCCGGCCCGACCGCATGGCGCACGGCCTCGCGAGCCAGCTCTTCACCCCGCGGCAGCTCCCCGAGCTGCGCCGCGGCCGCCGCCATGCCCAGCCGAATCGTGACGGTCTGCGTGGGGTCCAGGTCCAGGGCCAGCGCCGACTCGCCCGCTTCGAGCACCAGCCGCGGCCGGTCCCCGCGCCGCCAGCAGCTCAGGCACCGACCTGCTGCGTGTCGCGCCTGGTCGGCGCTGATCGCCCGGTCCCGCACGGCCGCCCAGGCTCGCGCGGCGTCCTCCCAGCGCTGGCCGGCCTCGAGGGCCGCCGCCTGGGCGACGGAGGGTCTGCGGACGCTCAACGGATTGCTAGTGGGTCGAGCCCGAAAGTCGGCGACCACGCGTGAGAGGCGCAGCGGGGCGACGGGAGGGCTTCACCGCACGCTCCTAGAAGCGACCGGTCAGGAGCAGGCCGTTGCCCATCGGCACCAACCGGAGGTCGCCGCTGCCCAGGGGCACGATGGCGCCGGTGACGGCGAGGAGCGCTCCGGCCCCCCACAGGCCCATGGTGAGGAAGCGGTAGGTGTTGTGCTTGGACTCGATGTCGTCTGCGATGGCGTCTGTGACCGTGGAGGGATTCGCATCGTAGTCGAGGAACAGCTCGTAGTTCGGCTTGTACAGCGCGAAGTAGGTCCCGACACCGCCGCCCACGAGCGCGACACCGCCGCCGATCATCCCGATCTTCGCCACGGAGACGCCACCTTCCTTGGGCTCCTTGTCTTTCTTCTCCTTCTCTTCCTGCTCCTTCTTGTCCTTCTCTTCCTTGTCCTTCTTCTCCTTCTCTTCCTTGTCCTTGGCCGCACCGCCGGCGCCCATCCTGGCGCACATCTTCCCGTAGTCGGGCGGCTCGCCGAACTCGTGCCAGGCCCCGGTCAGGCCCTTGCCCATGCAGAGCACCTGGACCAGGTGCGTGCCCGTGACCACCGCGTCGTAGTGGCTCAGCATGCGGCCATCGACGTAGACCCGGAACTCGGTGCTGTCCTCGGGCACGGCGGCCTCAGCCTGGTCCCGGGAGTCCACCTCGGACCGCAGGGCCTCGAAGAGGTCCTCGGCGTCGGGATCGACCACCAGGCCCTTGTCCCAGGCGAAGGTGATGTCCTTCTCCAGAGCCGAGCGCCAGTAGACCAGGGTGGCCTGGTCCCGGTCGCCGCCGAAGAACTCCATCATGCCGCGGTAGTAGTCGATGCTCGCCAGGGTGCTGCCGAGCACGACTGTCTGGCTCGCCGGGGCGGCCTTCTCGGCGATGTCCAGGAGGTTCCTGGCGGTGTCGAAGTCGCCGTTGGTGATCGCCTCGACCGCCGCGTCGACGTTTTCCTCGACCGGCCCGGCCTGCGCTGGGGTGGACCAGCCAGCGAACACCGCGGCCGCGATCAGGACGATGAGGCGCTTCACTTGCAGCCTCCCTGCCAGCCGAGGTGGTACTCCTCGAGCTTGAAGGTGTACTCACAGGTCTTGCCGTTCTC
>CAYFPX010000143.1:0-237 GCA_964344945.1 uncultured Enterobacterales bacterium | reverse complement strand
GACCGTGAAGTACTTGGTGCGGGGCTTGCCGGAGACGGGGTCTGTCACGGATCCTCGGTAGCTCCCAGAGGGAATGTCGCTGTAGGTGGTCGCGCCAAAGGACGCGGTGAAGCTCTTGCTCACCGGCCCCCGGATGCTCACCTTCGCGTTCACTGGCAGGACCTTGAGCTTGACTGTGCCCTTGCCGGACGGGGCGGCCTCTTCCTGGGTCTCGGTCTCGGTGGTGGTCTCGGCCTC
>CAYFPX010000142.1:15795-21940 GCA_964344945.1 uncultured Enterobacterales bacterium | reverse complement strand
GTCACCCACACCCACGCCCACCGCCACGACGACGGCCACCACAGCCACACCCACCCCGACCTGCCGGCCGAGGCCTGGCACACCCACGAGCACGAGCACGAAGCCGTGCAGCACAGCCATCCGCACCAGCCGGACCTGCACCACCGGCACGAACACGACGCCTGAACGCCCGGGTCAGGCGCTCCGCCGCACCCCACAGGCTGCCGCCACCGCGTCCCGGTAGGTCAGCCAGGCGCCGAGGCACGCCTCGAGCGCGGCGACCACCGTGGTGCGCTCTCCCGCTGGCACGTGGTCCAGCACGCAGCGCCAGGCGGACTCCCGGTGGTCTCCTTCGACTGCCCGGTGGGCCTTGGTCAGGGCCAGGTGCTCCAGGGGCAGGCCGTAGTGCTTGACCAGGGGGTGCTCGGACAGGGGCGGCTCGGGGCGGGCCGGGGCGCTCGGGTCCAGCACGCTGCGGTCGTAGGGGGTGCCCTCGATGAACAGCGTGGCCACCGCCGCGGCCGTGGCCCAGCCGGCGTCCAAGGTCAGGCGGTCCAGGACGTCGCGGTAGGCCCGGGCGGCCGGAAGCAGGGTGATCGCCTCGAAGCGCGCCAGGTCCATGCCCAGGCCCTTCGGGTACTCCAGGAAGAGCTCCGGGTGGGGCCGCCCGGCCACCAACCCACCGGTCTCCTCCTCGTAGATGTTCTCGGCCAGCTCCCGGCGCACCACGGGGATCGGGCACTGGACGTAGGCGCGAGCGACCAACACCGGGAAGTCCCGCACGTAGACGGCGTACTCCTGCTCGAAGTGCAGGTGCAGCTCGGCCAGGGCGACCTGCCCCGAGGTGAACGAGGTCCAGGCCCAGTGGACCTTGCGCTCCATGACGCCGAGCAGCGCTTCGGTGAAGTCGTCCCGGGTCACATCGGACGCGCGAGCAGCCCCTGCAGGAGCCCGCGCAGGTGGTGGATGTCCACGGGCTTCTTGAGCACCAGGTTGGCGGTGTTGTCGAGGAAGGCCCGGGCGTCTTCGCCCACGGCGCCGCCCGTCATCCAGATCAACCGGTCCACCAGCTCGGGCCGGTGCACCTCCAGCCAGGCGAAGACGCCCATGCCGCTCACCCCGGGCATCACCAGGTCGCAGATCACGGCGTCGAAGACCCCGGGCTCGTTGAGGCGGGCCAGGGCGTCTTCGCCGTTGGTGGCCGTGACCACCTCGTAGTGTTTCTCGAGCAGCAGGGCGTAGGCCTCGACCAGGGGCCGCTCGTCGTCGATCAGCAGGATCCGGCGCCGCTGGATGGGCTCGGCCTTCATCAGCACCGTGGGCTCGTCCTCGAGGGCGTGGGAGAGGTCCTCCAGGGCGATGGGCAGCACCAGGGAGAAGGTCGTGCCGCGCCCGCGCTCGGACCGGACCTCGACGTCGCCGCCGTAGCCCACCAGGATCTCTCGGGAGATCGACAGGCCGAGGCCCGTGCCGCGGCCGGGCTCCTTGGTGGTGTAGAAGGGCTCGAAGATGCGCTCGGCCACGTCGTCCGGCATGCCCGGGCCGTCGTCCGTCACCTCGACCTGCACCGCGTCGGCGCCGGGCCGAGCGCGGACCTGGATGTTCTCGGCCCCCGCCTGGGCGGCGTTGACCACCAGGTTCAGGAAGACCTGGGAGAGCCGGCCCTCCTCGCCGTAGACCGTGGGCACGTCCTGGATGTCCACGTCGACGTTCACGCCGTGCTTCAGCTGGTGCCGGCACATGTTCAGCGCGATCTCCACCGCCCGCACCAGCTCCACCGGTCCCGGGGCGCCGTCGTCGACCCGGGCGTAGGTGTCCAGGTCCTGCACGATGTCCCGCACCCGGGTGGCGCCCTCGACCGCGTCGCGGGTGCGGTTGATCAGCCGCGCGACCCCGCCGTCCAGGTCGTCGAGCCCCGCCTTGCGGAACCAACTGTTCGCCTGCTGGGCGCCCACGTCCTTCACGATCAGGCCCATCAGCCGGCGGACGTGGTCCACCAGCTCCGGCAGGTCCTCCTCGAGCCCCTGCAGGTTCGCGGTGATGAAGGTGAGCGGGTTGTTGATCTCGTGGGCCACGCCGGCCGCCAGGGTCCCGAGGCTGGCCATGCGGTTGGAGCGATCCAGCCGCAGCTGGAGCTCCCTGCGCTCGGTGACGTCTCGCAGCAGCACGCACAGGGCGGGAACACCCTCGTAGTCCAGGCCCAGGGCGGCGAGCTCGACCTCGAGCTGGACCCGGTCCGCCCGCTCCAGCTGTACGTTGAGCAGCGCGTTGTCCTCGGAGGTGATCGCGCGGCGGAGAGCCTCGGCGACCTCGTGGCGGTCGTCGGGCAGGATCCACTCCAACATCGGTGTGCCGGCGTAGTCCTCGGTGCCCAGCAGCTCGGCGAGCCTCGGGTTGCCGTAGACCAGGCGCCCCTCCCGCACCACGACCACCGCGTCCGGGCAGCCCTCGACCAGGGCACGGAACCGCCTCTCCGCCTGGCGCAGGGCCTGTTCCATCTCCAGCCGAGGGGAGACGTCCTCGTGGATGCCATGGACTGTGACGACGGTGCCGTCTTCTGAACGCATGGTGGTCCCCTTGGTGCGGATCCAGCGTGTCGTCCCCCCCGGGATCTGGACGCGGTAGGTGCACTCGAAGCTCGCGCTGAGCCCGGCGAAGATCGTCGCCAGCTCGCTCTCGAGGCGGCCCCGATCGATGGCGTGGACCCGATCGGTCCAGGCCGAGAGCCCCTGGTCGGCCTCGGTCAGCCCCAGCATCGAGAGGCTGCGCCCGGACAGGGCGAGGTGCTCGCCGGCACGCTGCCAGGCCCAGGTCCCCAGACCCAGGGCCGCCAGAGGCACCTGGTGGGGGTCTGCCTGGCCGTGCCAGGGGGCGGACTCGGGCACTTCTTCGTACATCTCAAGGCGAATCTTGCCGCGTCAAGAGAATCGGTGCAAGTCCATATCGACACTGGACTTTTCGAATTTCACTATTCGGATTTCTCGCCCCAGTGCGGGAGAACCCCCTCAGGGCGTGCCTCCGAGGATCGTGCGCACGCAGCCGAGGCCGTAGACCACGGAGCGGCCGAGGCTGATGGACTGAACGCCCGGGTCGTACGTGACCCGGCAGGGGCGCTCTACCACCCGCAGTCCGGCCCTCACGGCTCCCACAAGGACCTGCTGATCGAAGAGGTAGTCGTCGGAGAACCGTTCCAGGGGAAGGGCGCGCAGGGCGTCTGCGCGGAAGGCGCGGGCGCCGGTGTGCAGGTCGGTGAAGCCGGTGCCCAGGGTTCGGTTGAACAGGGTGGTCAGGCCCCGGTTGCCCCAGCGACGCCAGCCGGGGATGGTCTCACCCCGGTCCTGGAGGAAGCGGGAGCCCAGGGCCAGGTCCGCGTCGTCCAGGGCGTCCAACAGGTCGAGCACGTCGGAGACCCTGTACTGGTCGTCGCCGTGCACGAGGGCGATGCGATCGGCGCCGGCGGCCAGGGCGGCTTCGTAGCCCGAGCGCTGGGCGGCGCCGTAGCCGCGGTTCACCGGGTGCCGGACCAGGGTCACCTCGTCGGGGGCCAGGAACGCAGTGCCATCGGTGCTGCCGTCGTCGACGACGATCGTGCGCAGGTGGTCGGGCAGCTGCGCCAGCACCTGGGGCAGGGTGCTGGCGACGTCGAGGCCGACGATGACGGCGGCGTTCATGTGCGCAGCACGTCCCGCAGCCGCACCCGGTGCTCGAGCAGGTGGCGCCACATGGCCCGCTCGTCGAGGTCCCAGGCCCGGGCGTCGGCGCTGCGCTTGGCGAGCGCGTCGGGCACGTGGGCCAGGCCGCTGACCATGCCCGCCAGGGCGGCGGGGCCGGCGCTGCGCGCGACCCGAGCGCCCCAGCTGCGGCCGGTCAGGGACGCCGCGCCCAGGCCCGCCACCCGGAGCCCGGTCCAGGCCGGCATGGTGAGCAGGGCGGTCCAGGGCAGGGAGCGGACGGCCGCGCGGACCCGGTTGCGCTCCACGAGGTAGCACTTCCGCGCCCCGTAGCGGCCGTAGGTCGCGCCCAGCACGTGGGCGATGCGGGCGTCGGGCACGTAGCGCAGGGGGAAGCCCTGGCGACGGGCCCGCAGGGAGAGGTCCACGTCCTCGCCGTAGCTCTCGAGGTCCTCGTCGAAGGCGCCGACCTGCTGGTAGACGCGCCGGTGCAGGCCGAAGGCGGCGCCGGAGCAGGCGCCGACCTCTCGGGGGGCGTCGTAGTCGGGGCCGTCGGCGTCCTCGCGGCCGATGGCCCAGTTGAACCCGTCGGGGAAGAGGCCGTGGCCGGTGTTGTCCAGGCGACCGGAGCCGTCGTCGAGCAGGATGCGGGGCTGGTAGAGGCCGGGGGTGTGGGCGGCCAGGCGCAGGGCGGGCACGAAGCCGGGCAGGGCGCGGGTGTCGTCGTTCAGCACCAGCAGGGCGTCGCCCCGGGCCTGGGCCAGCCCCACGTTGGCGGCGCGGGCGTAGCCGGGGTTGTCGCCCAGGGGGATGACGCGGGCGCGGCCCCTTGCTGGAGCCAGGTCGGCCTGTCCCGGGGCGGCGGAGGCGACCACGAGCAGCTCGTCCCGGGGGTCGAGCTGCGGCGTGAGGGCGTCGAGGCAGGCCTGCAGCAGCTCGCCACCGCGGTGGGTGACGACCACGGCGGACAGCGGGGTCGAGGGGGGCGCGGCGGACATCGGGCGACTCCAGGGTAGCCCGGCGGCCGGGCGCCCTGCGCGCCTACCAGACGATGACCTCGCCCACCTTGCCGCGCTTGCCGGCCTTGCAGTTGATGTTCCGGGTGGCCTGGACCGTGCGCATGCGGAAGCCGCGGCCGTAGAGCCGGTGGACCAGCTCGGTGTCGGAGTTGGAGAGCAGCACGTTCACGCCGCGCTTCTTGAGCGCCAGCGCCGTGTCCCGGAGCCGGACCTGGTCGGCGATGTTGAAGCCCTTGGAGGTGTAGGACGTGAAGGACGCGGTGGGGCTGGCGGGCACGTAGGGCGGGTCGAAGTAGACGACGTCGCCCTTCTCGGCGTCGTCGAGGACCCGGCCGAAGTCGCCGGTGGTCAGGTTCGTGTCGTCGAGGACCTGGGAGCAGGCCCGCAGGTTGGGCTCGTCGCAGATCCGGGGGTTCTTGTACCGGCCGAAGGGCACGTTGAAGCCGCCCTTCTTGTTGACCCGGTAGAGCCCGTTGAAGCCCGCCTTGTTCAGGTAGATCATCCAAGCGGCGATGTCATGGGCCGGCTCGTCGTCGATCGGCCGGGCCCGGCACTTCAGGTAGAAGTCCTTGTCGTAGGGCCAGCGCGAGAGCTGGTCGACCACGGTGTCCACGTCGTCGCGCACGCCCTGGTAGGTCGCGATCAGGCGGGTGTTGAAGTCGGACAGCGCCGCACGCTCCGGCTGGAGCGCGAAGTAGAGCGCCCCCCCGCCCAGGAAGGGCTCGTGGTAGCGCCCGAGGCGCTTGGGGACGTGCTGGAGCAGCTCACGGAGGAGCTGGCGCTTGCCACCGGCCCACTTCAAGAAGGGGCGCGGCAGCGCGGCCCGCCCGGGAACCCGGGGGGCGAGAGCAGGAGTCGGGGACATGTTGCAGCGGGGATAGGATCAGAAGAAACAGCAGCAGCTACAGGCGCCTGGGGGTCCAGGTCTTGAGATCACCGTATCACAAGACTTGGCATGTCAATAGTTGAGGGCCCACGGAGTGAGACCGGCGTGACCCGCGCGGAACTTGACTGAGTGTCAAGTTCGGGCCGGGTCAGGGGGGTGAGGCAGGCGGAACTTGACGCTCAGTCAAGTTGGGCCCGGGTCACCGGCCGGGGGGGTGACGCGCGGACGTGCAGTCCCCCGCCTGAGAGGGGCCGAAGGTCCGAAGTACGGACGTTCGTCGCCTCTCAGGGCGCCCGCACCGGCCTGAGAGGGTAGAAACGTCCGTCTCAGGGCGCCCGCACCGGCCTGAGAGGGTAGAAACTTCCGTCTCAGGGCGCCCGCACCGGCCTGAGAGGGTAGAAACGTCCGTACTTCGGACGTTTACCGCCTCTCAGTCACTCAGAGGGGCCGAAGGTCCGAAGTACGGACGTTCGTCCCTTCTCAGGGGCGCTCCACGCACCCGCCGAGCTCACTCCCCGGCGGCGTAGATCCGGCCCGTCGTCCCGTCGACGGTCACCCGCTGGCCGTCCCGCAGCACCTCCGTCGCGTCC
>CAYFPX010000142.1:8200-15700 GCA_964344945.1 uncultured Enterobacterales bacterium | reverse complement strand
CAGCACCACCCCGCCGGCCACCAGGAACAGCGGCGTCCACCCTGGATCCGTCGCCGTCGCCACCAGGATGTCCCCGCGGCCGAGCTTCCAGGCCTCGTCGGGGCTGCGCAGCACCCGCACCGTACCGGTCACCCGTCCAGGCGAGATGCCCAGCCCTCGCAGCCGGTCTCCGCCCACCGGGATCTCCAGGGCCTGGTCCCCCACCAGGAAGGCCGGGGGGCGACCCTCGGCGGCGTAGCCAACCCCTCGAGCTCTCCCCACTCCAGCCAGCGCACCCGCTCCCGGTCCGGCAGGTACTCGGCCCCGAGCTCCAGGAGCGCCTGCTTGAGCACGAACAGCAGGCGGTCGAACTGGAAGCGCTGGTCCTCCCTCAGCTGGAGGTAGCGTCGGGTCAGCTTCACGGTCCGAACCAGGGCCACCCCACGGGGCCCGGACACCTGGGCCTGGAGCGCCGACAGCGCCGCCGCGGCCGCCCGCTCCTGCTCGACCGCCACCGCCACCGGATCCGCCAGCACCCCCTCGGCATAGGGGGCCACCAGCCGCTCTACCCGCTCCGGCTCCTCGGCCCAGCGGCGGCTGAAGATCTCCCAGCTCGAGCTCGCCCCTCGGAAGCCGTACTCCGCCAGGAAGTCCTCCAGCGACCCGCCGCGGCTCACCTCGAACAAGGCCCGGTTCGTGCGCTGGGTCCAGTTCTCGGCCGGGCACCGCAGGAGGTCCTCCCGCAGCTCCGCCGGCACCAGGTTCTCCGCCACCTGGTAGCTGAGGTTGGCGAACAGGAGCGAGCAGATGTGGACCTTGATGTAGTCCCGAGCCAGCTCGATCCCTGCCCGCACGCGGGCGACCGGTGGTTCCTCGCTTCGGGCCAGGGCCGGGATGTCCCGCTCCAGCCGCTGCTCCAGGGCATCCCAGGCCGAAGGATTCGTGAACGGGTTCGCCCGGAAGCGACGCCAGCGCTTCTCCTGGAAGGTGGCGCGAAAGATCGCCCCGTAGACCTCGAGATCCGCCGGCGCCGCGAAGCGCCGCATCCACTGCTCGGACTCCTCGGGGGGCAGGAACTCCAGCATGAACCGGGGCGGCGGCCGCCCGGGGGGCTTGAAGGCCAGGTGCCGGAAGACCGTGACGTTGAAGTAGGGCCAGCCCCGGTGGAGCCGGGTCGGAGGCGCGCCGCCCAGGTGGCGCCGGGAGACCTCGGGGTAGGCGATGAACCACTCCAGCAGGGGGCCCACGATGCTCCAGCCGCAGGGAGAGGCCGGCTCGGTCCAGCGCTCGCCCACGAAGCGTCGGGTCCACAGGGTGTGGCCTCCCCGCTGGGGCTCACCGGCCGCCGTGACGGCCCGAGCCTGGAGCACTCGGAGCTGGTCGTCGCGACCGATGGCCCACTCCAGGTCCTGGGCGGTGCCGGTCAGGTCCTCGGCCTTGAGCCCGGCCCGGCCGATCGCCAGCACCTGGGCGGGGCTCAGGGCCCGGCCGCCCGCCGGCGCCGGCGCCCAACGCAGCTCCCCGTACGGATCCGGGACCAGCTGGCGCGCCTGGTCGCTGGGCTCCCACCCCAGCTCGCTGAGGCCCCACAGCCCCAGCCGCCTGCGGACCCGGCCCGGGCTGCGTCGAGGCCGCTGGATCCGGTAGCGCTCCGGCGCCACCTGGCCGCTCACCACCGCCTCTCCCTGGCCCCAGGCGGCCTCCAGAGTCATCTCCCGCCAGGAGCCCGTGACCGGGTTCACCGTGAACAGCACGCCGGACACCCGGGCGTCGACGAGGGCCTGGACCACAACCGCCATGCCGATCAGCGGCGGTCGCCGCAGTCCCTTGCGCCGGTACACCAGGGCCCGCTCGCCGTACCAGGAGGCCCAGCAGCGGCGCAGGGCTTGCTCCAGGCGATCCCCCGGGCCCACGTTCAGGACCGTCTCGTACTGTCCGGCGAAGGAGCGATCCCGGCCGTCTTCGTCGATCGCCGACGACCGCACGGCGAGGGGACCACCGAGCTTCCTGGCCGCCCGATCGACCTCCCGGGCGAGCTTCGGCGGCAGCTCCGCCCCCAGGATCGCGGTGCGCAGCGCCTCGGCCCGCTGGGGCGTGGGATCGCGCCGGAGCTGCCGCGCCAGCTCTGTCAGGCCGGCGTGCTCCAGCACCGCCCGGCCCGCGTCCACGGGCACCACGAAGGCCGCGGGCACGGGCAGGCCGCGGTCAACCAGCCGCGCCAGCGCCGCGGCCTTGCCGCCGACGGCGCGCAGGTCGTCGGGGTCGATCTCCGGGAGGGTCTGGATCCAGGCCACGCCCACCTCCTACCCCGGTTAGATCCGAGCCCCCTCCAGGAGGTCCTCATGGCCGGCGTCGATGGCATCTTCACCCCGCCCACTCCCTCCAACGAGCCGGTCCGCTCCTATGTGCCCGGCAGCGCCGAAGTCGCCGGCCTGAAGCAGGTCCTGAGCGGCATGGAGGGCGTGGTCACCGAGATCGGCAGCGTGATCGACGGCGACATCGTCGAGACCGGGGACACCTGGGACGTCACGATGCCCTGCGACCACAACCACGTCCTGGGCAAGGTCCACCTGGGCGACGAGGAGCTGGTCGAGCAGGCGATCACCGCGGCGTTGGACGCCAAGGCCGACTGGGCCGCCCTGCCCTGGCAGGACCGGGCGGCGGTGTTCCTGAAGGCCGCGGACCTGCTCCAGGGCCCCTGGCGCGACGTGATCAACGCCAGCACCATGCTCGGCCAGGCCAAGACCGTGCACCAGGCCGAGATCGACGCCGCCTGCGAGCTGATCGACTTCTGGAAGTTCAACGTGAACTACCAGCGGCAGATCCTCGAGGACCAGCCGCCGGTCAGCCCCAACGGCATCTGGAACCGCAGCGACCACCGCCCGCTGGACGGCTTCGTCTTCGCCGTCACCCCGTTCAACTTCACCTCCATCGCCGCCAACCTGCCCACCGCGCCCGCGCTCATGGGCAACACGGTGGTCTGGAAGCCCTCTCCGACCCAGGCCCACAGCGCCTGGTTCCTGATGGACTTGTTCCGCGAGGCCGGGCTGCCCGACGGCGTGATCAACATGGTGCACGGCCACGGCCCCGACGTGGGCGACGTCGTCCTGCCCCACCGGGACCTGGGCGGCATCCACTTCACCGGCTCCACCGCCACCTTCCAGACCATGTGGCGCACGGTCGGCGAGAACATCACCAACTACCGGCAGTACCCGCGGATCGTGGGCGAGACGGGCGGCAAGGACTTCGTGCTGGCCCACCCCAGCGCCGACGTGCGCTCCCTCGCCGTCGCCCTGCTGCGCGGCGCCTTCGAGTACCAGGGCCAGAAGTGCTCGGCGGCCAGCCGGGCCTACATCCCGAGCAACCTGTGGCCCGCCGTCTCGGAGCAGCTCCGCGGCATGATGGCCGAGATCACCCAGGGTGACGTCCGGGACTTCTCCAACTACGTCGCCGCGGTCATCGACCGCCGGGCCTTCACCAAGCACTGTGGCTACCTGGACCTGGCGGCGAGCACCGCCAAGGTGCTGGCGGGCGGCCAGGCCCACGGCGACACCGGCTGGTACGTCGAGCCCACCCTGGTCCAGGTCGAGGACCCCGGTCACCGGCTCATGGTCGAGGAGATCTTCGGCCCGGTCCTGACCGTCTACGTCTACCCGGAGACCGAGTGGGACGAGACCCTGAAGATCGTCGACCAGACCGGCAGCTATGCCCTGACGGGCGCGGTCTTCAGCCAGGATCGCCAGGCCATCGTCCAGGCCACAGCGGCCCTGCGCCACGCGGCGGGCAACTTCTACATCAACGACAAGCCGACGGGTGCGGTCGTGGGCCAGCAGCCCTTCGGCGGGTCCCGGGCCAGCGGGACCAACGACAAGGCCGGATCGGCCCTGAACCTGCTGCGGTGGGTGAGCCCGCGGTCGATCAAGGAGAACTTCGTGCCGCCGAGGGACTGGCGGTACCCGTTCCTGGGCTGACCCGGGCCTCACTTGCTGCTTCCATCATCCGGAGCCGCCGAGTAGGCTGAGCCAGGACCCGGAGGCAGGGGGACTATGGGCATCAGCTCGGCTCGGCTCGGCTCGGCTCGGCTCGCGGGGGTAGTGCTCCTGCTGCTGGGTTGCGGGGATGACAGCGACGTAGGAGGAGAGCCGCTCGCGGACAGTGCGCTCGGCCCGCCCGAGGAAGTTCCAGAACCAAGCCGGCCGGTCCATGCTGTCCGGGCGGGGAGCCGTGTTGTACGGCGGCAAGAACGCCGCGGGAGTTGCACTGGACGACCTGTGGTTCCTTGACCTGCAGAACTTCGGCGTGTGGGACGAGGCAGACGGAGCCTTGGTGGAGACCTGTCCTTGGGCCCGACTCACCGACGACGCGACCTCGACGGATGGTCTCTGGGGCGCGAGCCTTCACTGGCGGGGCGACGACCTGCTCTTGATCGGTGGGTACGAGGCCATCGGATCCGGAGCCGCCGGCTCCGATGCCGTGCTGGGCCTGGACCTCACTGACTGGAGTGCCGGCTTCACCACGCTGGGGACCCTGAACGCGAACAACTTTGACGTGGCGGTGAAGTCGGCGACCGAGTGTCAGACCATCGGGAACAGACCACTGCCACAAGGACTTCGACGTCGACCCGACCTGCCCGATCCAGCACATCTCCACCACCTACGACCCGTGCGGGAACCAGTCCGTGGCCGAGCGCCAGTTCACCAGCGACTACTGCGGACCCAACGAGGAATTCACGGTCTCCGAGGACATCGACCTCGCCTGCGCCCAGGATCCCTGGTGCGAAGACCTCGACGGCGACGGTGTGCCCGACAACAACACGGCACACGTCGACAGTGCCTCCGCGCCCGGGGTGGCCTTCCATGCCGGAGTACTCGATCCCACCACCGACAAGGTCCAGGTCCTGGGCGGGCTGACGGGGTGCAACGCCGGCAGTGCCCGCTGCGCCGACTGGGACGACATCGACGCGCTGGATCTCACCACGGACGCCGCCCTCCACCTGGTCGGTCGGGAGGGCGCGCCCGAGGTGAGCTTCGGCGGGACGTCCTCTTCCAGCAAGGTGGCCCTGCCCGCCAGCGCCTCGTGGCCCTCCAAAGCAACGCGCGGCCGCTGGGGCATGGCGACTGCCCCGATAGGCTGGGACTTCGACCCGGACACGCTGGAGTGGACGGTCGACTCGTCCTACCCCTTGGGCATCCTCGGCGGCGGGACCTCCTACCAGATCAACTCCCCGCGGACCCAATACATCATCGGCCCCTGCACCAACCAAGGGGACGGTTGCCTCTGGTGCGACGACTACGAAGAGCTGGAGGTCGACGTCTCGTCGCCGACGGTCGGCAGCTACGACGACGGCATCTCCACAGACGACAAGGCCCTGCTCACGTGGGATGGGTCAAGCGCTGCGGAGATCACCGGTCTCGACGCCCTGAGCGAGGCCTACGGTCTGCCGCTGCTGGAGGTCTACCATGCAGGTGCGGCCTGGGCGGGAAGTGGTCGGGCCCTCATCGTCGGAGGCGTCAACGGCACCACGCTCGACACCATCGTCGAGGTGGACCTGACGGGTGCCGATGGCACCATCGAGGAGACCGACATCACCGGGATGCTCGGGGCCCGGAAGGCGCCGTCGATGGTGACGGACCCGATCAGTGGGTCGACCTACCTGGTGGGCGGAGACACGGCGGACGACACGCTCTACGAGCTCCACACGCCGTTGGAGGGGCTGGCTGCAGGCTGGATCGAGGCCACGGAGATGAGCGTGGAGGTAAGGGCGGCGGATGATGGGACGGGGACCGGGGGGATCTCCTGGGGGGTAGAGGCGGTGATCGAGGGGCGGGTGGTGTGTCCACCCGGACTGCCTTGTGCCGCCAATGAGGTCCTAGTGTCACTGAATGACGACAGCCAGACTGCCCAAGACTCGGCCGTCATCAACGTTGAGCTGCCCTCAGGGGCGTCCTTTGAGCCAGTTGCCGTCACGGACTGGATTACCGGCAACGGCAGAAGCTGGGCTTCTCTCCGCCTCCCGCATCCTCTTGCCGAGGACGAGTCGCTATTCGTCCAAGTCTCCTACGACCCGGAAATGGTCCAGGATGTGACGTACACCCCCAACAGCAGCTTCGAGCCTGGCTTGACGCACATCGGCTCATTCAGTTCCGATGGCGACGCCTGGGTCTACAGCGGTGCCCCAGCCGTCCTGGCCGCATTCGCAGACTTGGACGCCGATGGCACGGCCGATCCCATCGATGCAGATGCAGACGGGATCTTCGACCTCAACAATTCGGTGCAGGATGCAACCTGGGCGGACCAGGCCCTCCCCATCACCGCCAAGGTTCTGGTACCTAGCGAAGACGGTGCGTCCAGCCAGCCCATGGTGGCCCATTGCCACGGGCAACCCAAACCCTGACCCGACAATCCACGCCGATCCAGAGCACGCGTCACTGCGGATGGCCTACGGCCCCCTCGACCACGACCTCTCGATGAAGAGTTGGACCGCATGGCTCATCGAGGGCTTTTCCGGCTGGGATCCGGACGACGACGGCACACTTGATCCCATCACGTCCACCGCTGGCTCGACGCTCTGGCCGGTCTTGGATGAATGAGACTCTCTCTGCGACCGGTGAGACCCAACTCAAAGCCTGGCTCAACGGGAGCGGCCACACCCTCACACCGGACTTCGGCGGAGACCTGAGTCGCAACCTGGAGTCCGACCTCGACTTCCTGGAGGAGCGCTTGGGCCAGTTACCCCTGGGCACAGCACACCTTCTTCTACTGCGGCCTCCTGGCGGCGTCAGCGATGGTGGCTGGGCCCGGACCGCACTAAACGCGATTCACGTCGAGCGGGACTCGGGCGTGCTCGACAGAGAGTGGCCGGCCATCGCGTTGCACGAACTCGCACACCACTGGTTTGGCAGGTGGGTCGATCTGGGAGCCGACGCATCCTGGCTGGAGGAGGGCATGCCCAACCTCCTCAAGGAGATGCGGTACCCAGGCGTCACGACCACAGGGCCGACCGCCTTTGAGAATCCGCCCGACCGACTATTCACTCCTGTATGATGGCGCTGCGTCGCTGCTGGAAGCAGCCTATCGGGGGGAGTCGTCAGGCCTCGTCGTCCAGGGCCGACGGAAACGCTGGGTCAGGTATTACGCAGCGCCCTTCGTTCTCGCCCAGCTGCACGCGATCCTTCGAGGCGTCACCGGCGCCACCGACGAGACCATCTGGCAGGGGTGGTCGGACTGGCTGGCGGCTGCCGGCGGCTCGAAGCAATCGGCAGATGACATCTCATCGCTCTTCTCCACAGGCCTCGTCCCTGGGCACGAGACCGATCTTGCGACGGCCTATTCCGAGTGGGTCACGAGCCGCGTCAGCGTTCCGGTCCTTGCATTCCAGTCTGCTGCCTACGACGGCACTTGGGCTCACGTGGAAGTCCGCCAAGTACAACAACAGCTGGACAGCAGCTGGCCGCTGTTCGAGTACGCCCCTTTCTACCTTGGTTGCGCTCAGCTCGACCTGAACGACACCTCGATGCCCTT
>CAYFPX010000142.1:0-8190 GCA_964344945.1 uncultured Enterobacterales bacterium | reverse complement strand
GTGCCACGGCTCCTGGCTGAACCCGCCGACACAGGATCCGTTGGTGGTGTGGAACACGTCAGGCGTGGCGCCTGGCTGGTGGTCGACGTCGTTGACTCCGACTGGAGGAGACCCGATGCCGGTGCGCTTCGCCATCGTCGGCCCCCATCACCTCCTGCCCGAGGCCGACATGACCTACGACTTCGCGACTGAAACGGGCGAGTCCGATCGGAAAGGGGGGGACGCATTCGCCATACGGTGCAACAGCAACGGCGGCGACACGGCCTGCGGCACAGACGCAGACGCAGATGGAGAGCACAGCGACTGGGACTGCGACGACGCAGATCCCGCTGTGTACCGGGGTGCGAGCGATGCAACCGGCGGCGTGGACTGGAACTGTGACGGATTCCTCCTTCAAGTCTCATGTGATGTTGGTTCACCCCCCTGACATGGCATCCAGGAGTGCCCTCTTCGACAGCGGGCACAGCACGACCCGCCGTGTGGCCATCGACTCCCAGGGCAACTGGATTGCCGACAGCGACTCGCGGAAGCGGCTGGCCTGGAGCCCTCAGGACGGCCTCACCCTCTCCAACACGCCTCTACGTCCTCTTCACTACCTTCCACTGACGTACAACGGCACGGTGCAGGAGCCTCACCTGCAGCTCGTAGACGTCTTCTGGCCTGAACTCTTCGACGAGCTCCGCTCCGGGCTCACCCATACCCAGTGGTTCGACGAGACCCCATGGGCGCGTGGCCATGACTGGCGCGGCAGTACCCGTGACCGCTGGGCTCGCGTGGCACTGCCATTCGAGTGGGCACAGGAGGCTGAGGTCTTCGTAGCGATCAGTGAGGGCACGGGGCAACTGAGATTCGTCGCGATCTATCTAGGTTCCCAAGATCGCTTCAAGGCTGTCTTCCGGAGCAACGACTGGCATGCCTCCGTCACCCCGGCCGATCTCAATCCGGTTGCACCCAACGAGCCTCCTCCACTCGACCACCTCTGCGGAGAAGAGGTCGAGATCGATTGTCTGCACTGAGCAAGCCGACCAGCCAGTGGCTGACACCCCCCTGACACCGGATCCTTGACAGCCCCCCTCAGGCTGCTACATTGGTCCACGGACAAGGGGCTGGATTCCCGCGTCCCGTTTGATTGGGCAGCTCGCCCGACCGCCCCACGGCTTCCCGCCCGTCGGTGGTGTGAAACCCCTTGCCGTCCCCCGAGGGCGGCAGCGCTGAGGTCTCCGCACGCGGCCCCGCCACGCATCCCCTCTGGGAGCCGCGCACGACCGTCATGAACGCACGATGAGCCATGCAAGTCCGGCCTGAGAACCCGGTCATCGTCCAGGGCGACGGAAAGGTCCTGGTCGAGACCAAGCACCCTCGGTACGAGGCGGCCCGGGACCTGCTCGGGCGCTTCGCAGAGCTCGAGGCCTCCCCCGAGCACCTGCACACGTACCGCATCACCCCCCTCTCCCTGTGGAACGCCGCGTCCGCCGGCATGAGCCGCAGCGACATCGTCGACGAGCTGCGCGACTTCACGAAATTCGACATCCCCCAGAACGTCCTGGACAACGTCAGCGACACCATCGAGCGCTACGGCCTCGTCAAGCTCCTGCCGCACCCGGAGACCCCCGAGAGCCTCATCCGGCTCGACTTCGCCACCGCCTACATCGCCAAGGTGGTCAGCAACCTCCCGGAGCTCCGCGAGCTGCTGGTCGAGGACGGCCGCCGCCACTGGGCCATCGACGCCGGCCACCGCGGCATCTTCAAGCAGCGGGCCCTGCAGGCCAACTGGCCCATCGAGGACCTGGCCGGCTTCCTGCCCGGCGCCCACCTCGACATCAAGCTCCGCGAGAAGATGAAGGGCAACCGCAAGCCCTTCGCCGTCCGCCCCTACCAGGTCGAGGCCGCCGAGCGCTGGTTCCTCGAAGGCAAGCCCAGCGGCGGCCACGGCGTGGTCGTGCTGCCCTGTGGCGCCGGCAAGACCATCGTCGCCATGAAGACGATGAGCCTGGTCAACACCCACACGCTCATCCTGGCGACCAACGCCGCGGCGGTCGAGCAGTGGGTCCGCGAGATCATCGACAAGACCCACCTGACCGAGCGGGACGTGGGCGCCTACACCGGCGCCACCAAGCACATCCGCCCGGTCACCGTCGCGACCTACCAGATCATGACCTGGCGGCGGTCCAAGACCGCCCAGTTCGAGCACCTCCACCTGTTCACGGACCAGGACTGGGGGCTGTTGATCTACGACGAGGTCCACCTCCTGCCGGCCCCGGTCTTCGGCGCCACCGCGAACCTCCAGGCCCGTCGGCGGCTCGGCCTGACCGCCACCCTGGTGCGCGAGGACGGCCGCGAGGGCGACGTGTTCAGCCTGGTCGGCCCCAAGCGCTACGACCTGCCCTGGCAGATGCTCGAGGACGGCGGCTTCATCGCCGAGGCCCGCTGCCACGAGGTGCGCGTCGCCTTCAACAACGGCGACGCCCAGAAGTACGAGAAGACCGACGAGAACCGCAAGTTCAAGATGGCGTCGGTCAACCCCCTCAAGCTCGGCGCCATCCGCGAGCTGATCAAGCGCCACAAGGGCGACAACATCCTGGTGATCGGGACCTACGTGGACCAGCTGGAGCGCGTCTCGAAGATGTTGGGCGCCCCGCTGATCACGGGCAAGACCCCCCACAAGAAGCGCGAGGAGCTCTTCGGCAAGTTCCGCACGGGCCGCATCAAGGTGCTCGTGGTGAGCAAGGTCGCGAACTTCTCGATCGACCTCCCCGACGCCAACGTCGCCATCCAGATCTCGGGCACCTTCGGGTCCCGACAGGAAGAGGCCCAGCGCCTCGGTCGCATCCTGCGGCCCAAGAAGGACGGCGGCGAGGCGCACTTCTACACCGTCATCACCCGCGACACGAAGGAACAGGACTTCGCGCTCAAGCGCCAGCTGTTCCTGACGGAGCAGGGCTACCGCTACAGCATCGAGGAGCGGGCCGCGAGCTGAGGGCGCAGAGTGCCCCCCCAGTCTCCGGCAGCGTGTTCCCCCGGAGAGAGAGATGGAGCAGGTCCAGGACGCCCCCAAGAAGAAGGGCGGCGACAAGAAGGGCGAAGCCAAGGCTGAAGGCGGCGGTGGCCGCCGGAGCCGACGCGGCCGGCGAGGCCGTGGCGGCAACAAGGGCGGGGACAACACCCCCGGCGTGAAGCAGCCGAGCAGCGGCCGCAACGTCCGTCGTCGTCGGAGCCGAAGGCGTCGCAGCGCAGCCGTCGCGGGCCTGACCCGCAGGCGGCGCCTGTCCCGCAGCGAGCTCGAGGGCCTGACCGAGTACGTCAGCCAGCTCCCGGACAACCTGCTGCACGCGCTCTACCGGGGCCTGGGCGGCCAGCCCAAGCGCGTCCCGGACAAGGCCCGCCTGGTCCAGCTCAGCGTGCGTGCGGTGGCCCAGGGCAACCGCATGGGCAACCTGCTCAAGTCCATGCACGAGCGGGAGCGCACGGCGCTGGCCACCCTGCTCCAGTGCGGCGGCCTGGCCCACGCCGACGAGTTCCACCGGGAGCTCGGCCTGTCCCTGGGCGGCCACGAGCGCGAGTGGCAGAAGGTCATGATCGCCCTGGCCGACAAGGGCCTGTTGGCGGCCAGCGAGGCCCAGGACGGGCACTTCTTCTACCTGGTCCCCGATCCCCTCGTGGACCACATGACCGAGCACCTCAAGACCGAGCTCGGCGTGCCGGTCTTCGCCCACGAAGAGGTCAAGGTCCGGGACCACCGCCCCTTCTGTCCGCCCCTGGACTTCAGCATCGCGACGCTGTGCACCTACATCGACCAGCGCCCGCCGCGGCTGACCCAGCAGCAGGACATCTACAAGGCCCACCAGGAGGAGATGGACACCTTCTTCGCCCAGCTGTGGGACGCCAACAGTGAGCTCTTCCACTTCCACGTGGACTTCCTGATCCTGCACGGCCTGGTCGAGCTGCGCGGCGACCACGTGAGCGTGAACCGCGACGTGGTCGAGGAGTGGCTCAACCTGGACCCCCAGGACCAGCGGGACCTGATCTTCCGGGCCCTGGACCGGCGCTTCTCCTACGCCGAGTGGATCCTGTGGGCGGTGCACAGCGGCAAGGGCGAGTGGGTGCCCGAGCGCCCGCTCTCGAACCTCTACCGCCGCTGGAAGCGCGGCGAGGACTGGCGCGACCGGTTCCACAAGGGCGAGTACGCCCCGACCCGGACCAGCGAGCGGGAGTCCTTCTCCTTCGCGCCCCTGGTCAACACCGGCATGCTCGAGCTCGGCGAGTGGGGCCAGGAGAAGTTCTACCGGCTCACGCCGCGGGCCCGCGCCCTGCTCGAGCCCCCCGAGGACGACGGCTTCACCGCCTTCTACCTGACCCCGTCCTTCGAGATCATGGCCCCCGCCGGCCTCGCCCCGCTGCTGCTCTTCCGCATCGGCGAGCTCGGCGAGCTGTCCGGCTGCGACCGGGCGAACACCTACAAGATCACCGAGATCTCCATCGAGCGGGCTCTGGAGAAGGACTGGCGGCGCGATGACGTCCTGGACTTCCTGCGGGACAACTGTCAGACCGGCCTGCCGGAGAACGTCGAGCAGACCCTCAAGGGCTGGATGGGCCACCACGGCGACGTGGAATTCCACGACGCCGTGCTGCTCACCGTCCACCGCAGCCGGATCCGCAAGCTCGAGAGCATGCGGGAGCTCAAGCCCTACCTGCTGCACCGCTTCACACCGGGGCTCTACGCGGTGGACCGCTCCAAGCTCGCGGAGATCCGCGCGGTCCTGGCCGAGTCCGGCTTCTCCCCCGCCCTGCAGACCAAGTGCTACCCCGGGTCCCCGGACCAGGTGAGCGCTCGCGAGCGCCTGCTCCAGCTGGTGGTCGAGGCCCGGGAGATCTCCGAGGATCCACAGGCCCGGGCCCACGCCGCGGACACCCGACCCAGCGAGCTCCAGGCCGTGCCCGGCTCCCAGGTAGGCCAGTCCCGCAAGAAGAAGAAGAAGGAGCAGGCACCTCGCGTCTCCCCGCGCGAGGCCAAGCTCGTGGTCGAGAAGGCCCTGCGGGACGGCAAGAACCTCGAGGTGCTCTACCTGGCCCGCGACGGCAAGCGCGTGACCTGCAGGGTCGCGCCCGAGCGGCTGGCGATCACGCCGGCCGGCGACGAGGTGATGGTCGCCCTGGACATCGCCAAGAAGGCGCGGAGGACCTACCGGCTCACCGCGATCGAGCGGATGAGGGCGATCAAGCCGCGGAAGTAGCGAGGAGACCTGTCAGCCCGACGCCGGCTCCTGGTCAAACATCCAGTCAGGACTGACCGCAAGTCCCCAGGACGTGGCATCAAGGCGCCCCCCGCACGGAGGCCCCATGTCCCGCACCCCGCTCCTCGCCCTCGCCATCACCGCCGGCTGGGGACCCCGACGGCAGTCGCCCCACCGCTGGCCGTGGACGCGAGACGCTCCCACCGGCGCTTGTCCAGGCCGCGTCTCCTCGCACTCCTTGCTGGTGATGTCAGCACCCCCGGCCGAATGCGACGGTGGTGTCAGCACCCCCCCTCGGGTGCGACTGTCTCGGGCCATGGAGGCCATCCAAGGCCCGAATCCCCGCCGCTGAGTGCCAGATTGGCCCTCGGAGGAGCCGAAGTGTCGCACCCGGGTGGGGGTGCTGACACCGGTGTCGCACTCGGCTGGGGGTGCGCGCAGGAGGGGGGACCCGGCGGGAGCGGCGACTCGGTGTCAGCCGGCGGCGGCGGGTGCCGCCCGTCACCACAGGTCCCGGCGGTCCTCCCGGAAGGGGCCTATCAACCTTAGAGAGCGCCCGTGATCCTCCGGGCCCAAGACATCGAGGTCGCCTTCGCCGACCGGCTCGTGCTGCGCGGGGCCGACATCGCGGTCGCCGCGGGCGAGTGCGTGGGCCTGGTCGGCCCGAACGGTTCGGGCAAGTCGACCCTGCTGAAGGTGCTCGCCGGCGAGCTCTCCCCGGACCACGGCCAGGTGTTCCGCCAGGCCCCGGCCGGTCTGCTGCGACAGACCCCGGACCTGCCCGGAGACACGGTCCAGGAGGCCCTGGACGAAGCGGTGGCCTGGCACGCGGAGCTGGTCCGGGCCTACGAGCAGGCGGCCAGCGGGGAGGACCTGGACGAAGCCGGGCGCCTCCAGGACCGGCTGGACGAGGTCGGCTGGCGCATGGACCACCGGGTGGATGCTGTCTGCCAGCGGCTCAAGACCCCAGCCCGCGACGCCGCGATCCCCACCCTCTCAGGCGGCGAAGCCCGCCGGGTCGCCCTGGCCCGGGCGCTGCTGCGCACCCCGGACCTGCTGCTGCTCGACGAGCCCACCAACCACCTCGACGCCGACACCATCGAGTGGCTCCAGGGCTTCCTCGACGGCTACCGCGGCGCGGTCGTCCTGGTCACGCACGATCGCTACCTGCTCGAGGCCGTCGCCGACCGCATCGTGGAGGTCGAGGACGGGCTGACGGTGTCCTACGACGGCTCCTACGGGGACTACCTGATCGCCCGGGCCGAGCGCCGGGCACGGCTGGAGCAGGCCGAGACGAGCCGCCTCCAGACCCTGGCCCGGGAGGCCGACTGGGCCTCCCGCAGCCCCGCGGCCCGGACCACCAAGCAGCGGGCCCGGCTCAAGCGCCTGGAGCAGCTCCGACAGGAGCGGCCGCTGATGCGTGAGCACAGCTTCACCCTGGACCTGCGCACGGGCTTCCGGGCGGGCAGCACCCTGCTGGAGCTGGAGGACGTGGCCGGGGGCTACGACGGGGTGGCGCTGTTCCAGGCCGTCGACGCCAGCGTCCAGGCCGGCGATCGGGTCGGGATCCTCGGGCCCAACGGCATCGGCAAGTCCACGCTCTTCCGCCTGATCCGCAAGGAACAGGCAGCACTGGCCGGCCGCATCCACCTGGCACCACGGGTCAGGGTCGCGACCATCGACCAGGCCCGGTCCGGGCTCGACGAGAGCGACACCCTCTTCGACGCCGCGGGGCACGGCAACAGCCACGTGGTCGTCGGCGACCAGCCGGTGCACGTGGCCAGCTTCCTGCGGCGCTTCCTCTTTCGGCAGCAGCAGCTGGACCAGCCCGTCGCCAGCCTGTCCGGCGGCGAGCGCATGCGCCTGCTGCTGGCCAAGCTGCTGCTCGAGGGCGGCAACCTCCTGCTGCTCGACGAGCCGACCAACGACCTGGACCTGATGACCCTGCGGGTGCTCGAGGACGCGCTGATGGCCTTCGACGGCGCCAGCCTGGTGATCAGCCACGACCGGGCCCTGCTGGACCGGGTCTGTACCCAGGTCCTGAGCTTCGAGGGGGACGGGGTGGTGACCCCCTACGCCTCCCGCTCCCAGGCCCTGCGAGCCCGAGACGCCGCCCAGGCCGCCGCCGACGCCACGGCGAAGCCGCCGACAGCCCGGACCAAGGCCCCCAGGCCACAGGCCACAGGCCTCAGCTGGAAGGAGCAGCAGGAGCTGAAGGACCTGCCTGCCCAGCTGGAGGACCTGGAGGCCGAGCACACCGCCCTGGGGGAGCGCCTCGCCGACCCCGCGACCTACCAGCAGGACGCCGACGCCGTGAGCGACCTCACCCGCAGCTACCAGGCCCTGCAGGCCGAGATCGACACGGCCTATGCACGCTGGGAAGAGCTGGAGGAGCGCTCGGGCGGATGAGCCCGGCCGAGCCGGCGACCCTCGAAGTGACTCAGCCACGACTTCGCGCATCTCGAGGGTCGACCCCACTCCGCCCTCAGCGTCGCTGCTCCGCCTCCCACGCCCCGACCCGCGCCTCCACCAGCGCCTGGGCGGCCCGGGCCATCGCCCGGTCATCGACGTGGTCGGACGGCTCCAGGACGTCGAGCACCGCGGCGTGCACGGTGGCCAGGAAGCGGTCCGGGATCACACCGCCCTTGGGCAGCAGGTGCCGGGTGCCCTGGACACAGCACACCACGACCGGCACGCCGGCCTGCCGGGCGATGGCGAAGGCCCCGCGCTTGAACCGCCCGATCGTGCCGTCGACGGAGCGCGTGCCCTCGGGGAACATGAGCACACAGCGGCCCTGGTCCAGCTCCGCCAGGCAGCGGTCCATGGTCACCCCCTCGATGCTCGGCTCCCACGGGATCTGCCCGCTGAGGCGCATGAACCAGCCCAGGAAGGGCAGGTGGAAGAGCCCCCGGCGGGCCACCACACGGAACGGGGACGCCAGGTGCATCAGCGCCGGGAT
>CAYFPX010000141.1:13471-21991 GCA_964344945.1 uncultured Enterobacterales bacterium | reverse complement strand
CCGCCCTGTTCGCCTTCGCCCTCGCCCTCACCGCCTGTGACACCGGGACCTCCGGGGTGGGCGGGCTCGACGGGGTCAACGCCGACCCCAAGATCCTGGGCGGCGACGCCCCCGACGCCCCCGAGCACGACGCGGTCGTCGCGCTGCACGCGGTCTGGGCTGGCAAGACCATCCCGGCGCCGTTCTGCACCGGCACGCTGATCGAAGAGGACATCGTGCTGACCGCGGCCCACTGCCTCGACGCGGCCTGGGGCGGCATGTCCTACGCCGAGATGGACCCGGCGGACCTGGTCGTCTACGTCGGCGACAACCCCTACGTCGATCTCTCCGGCAACACCCACGCCGTCGACGAGGTCGAGATCCACGTCGACTACGACCGCATCGCGCTGGAGGACGACATCGGCCTGCTCCGGCTCTCCTCGCCGGTCACCAGCGTCACCCCGGTCCCCGCGCTGCCGTCGGCCGACGGCTGGACCAACGCCGACATCGGCCTGGCCATCAACTTCGCCGGCTTCGGCGAGACCGAGACCGGCGGCTACGGCGTCAAGCTCCAGGTCGACGGCACCTTCGGCGGCCTGGGCTGCAACGTGTCCGGCTGCTGGGATGCGGGTGTTCCAGCCACCCAGGTCTCCTACAGCCAGACCAGCACCGAGGGCACCTGCTCCGGCGACTCCGGCGGCCCGATGTTCCTGGAGCGCAGCGGCACCACCTACGTGGGCGCGGTCACCAGCTACGGCGACTGGGCCTGCGCCCAGTACGGCGTGAGCACCCGCGCCGACGCCTACGAGACCTGGATCTCCGACTTCGTCGCCGGCTCCTCGGGCGGCGGTGGCGTGGCGGTCTGTGGCGACGGCACCTGCGACGACGGCGAGAGCTGCGACGGCCGCGGCGCGACCACCGAGTGCAGCGCCGACTGCGGCGGGCTGAAGACCGGGTTCCCGGCGTTCCGGTACTGCGCGATCGGGCCGTACTGCATGGGGCCGGGCTGCAGCTGAGTCAGCGCGTCCCGATCCACTGGGCCAGCTCCGCCAGCCAGACGTCCTGGGACTGATCCAGGTCCAGCTCCCCGGCGAGCACCCGGCGGGTGTCGTCGCAGGGGCTCGGGCTCTCGGCCAGGACCTGGTGCAGCACGGCGTGGGCCAGCGGTCGGCCGGTCTTGAGTGCCCGGTCCTCGACCTTGCGGGCGAAGGCCAGGTCCGCCGGCAGGGGCTGGTCCGGCGAGGGGCCCAGGCCGTTGATGGCGGCCAGGGTGAGCGCCTTGCGCTCGCCGTAGTTCAGGGCCTCGAGGTCCGACGGCAGGATGGGCCGGCCCAGCCAGATGTCCTGCTGGCCCATCTGCACCGGGAAGTCCAGGCGCTGGCCCAGGGACTCGCTCGGCAGGCCGCCGGTGAAGCGGACGGGCACGACGGCGGCGTCGACGGCGACGGCGAGGTCCAGCCAGGCGCCGGTCATCTTCTCCACCGGGGTGCGGCACGTGAGCGACCGGGTGCCCTCGACGTGCACCATGATGCTCCGCGAGCCGGCGGCCATCTCGGCGGCCAGGCCCTGCAGGATGCCCGGCAGGGACGCCTTGTCCGCCCGGTCGAAGAACCGGATGAGCTCCGGGTCCTCGATGCCGGGCTGGCTGAAGGCCCACCGGATCATCGTGCCCAGCCAGGTCGTGCGGTGCTCGGCCTTGGCCAGGGTCACCACCGGGCGGCCGACCAGGGGGCCGGCGAGCACGGAGAAGACCAGGCTCTCGAGCATGGTCTGGTGGTTGGCGAGCAGCAGCATCGGCCGGCCGGAGGCGGCCTCCAGGGCGGCGCGGTCCTCGACGACGACCCGGCGCACGAAGCGCTCGATCAGGCCGTAGTAGAGGTCGGCGACCACCCAGTCCCTCACGCCGAAGCGCTCGGCCCAGAAGTCCCGGGCCAGGGAGAGGTCGGTGGCGACCGGGCCGGTCTCGCGCACGAGCACGTGGTCGTCGGCGACGGTGGTCTCCGACGGGATGGCCGTGTAGGGCAGGCCGCTCGGCAGCAGAGAGGGGTGCAGCGCGACCCGGGCGGCCTGGTGCTCCTTCAGGGCGATGGTCGCCGGATCCGTGGTGCCGTAGGTGCCCTGGACCGTGCCGGGCAGCCAGTCGCTGCCGGCGACGTCGGCCAGGGCCAGGCGCGTGGTGTCGCCGTCGTGCTCGGAGAGCGACACCCCGGAGACCCAGGCGTGGTCTCGCAGGAAGGCGGCCCGGGCCGCGGGGGCGGCCATGCCCAGGGGGCCCTTGGGGAAGCAGGCCTCGACCAGGCGCAGGGCGGCGAAGACCTCGCCGTCCTGGGACCACTGGACCCGGAAGGCGGGGAAGTCGGTGCTGCCGTGGAAGCCGTCGAAGCGGACCTCGCACCGCACGGTGCCCGTGGTCGGCACGGGCCCCCACCAGTCGAGCTTCGTGACCATCGCCGGGTAGGCGACCTTGGTGTCGTCCAGCCGGTCGGTCCAGGTGTGCAGGGCGTCGTGGGGGATGCCGTGGGTGGCGGCGTCGAGCAGGGCCGGGTGCAGGCGGCCGACGGGCACGTCGTGGCGGCTGGCGTCGAGCAGCAGGCTGGCGCCGCCGGGGGCGCGGGTCAGGCCCTCGACCAGCCGGAAGGCCGGGCCGTGGAACAGGGCCCCGTCGGCGTAGGGGTCGGCGTTGGACTCGCCGGACAGCGGGGCCCAGGCCTCGGGGCGCTCGACCCGCTCGGTGGTCGCCCTGGCGATGGCCACGACCTCTTCGCCGTCCGCCGTGCTGGCGACGAGCGAGAGCCTGTCTCCCTCCCGGTCGACGCGCAGGGTGCGCGGACCCTCGAACGGCACCCACTTGCGCACGCTCAGGTCCCGCAGGCCGGTGGCCTCGGGGGCGCCGGCGGCCAGCAGGTCGACCATGCTCATCAGGGGCAGGGCGGCGACGGTGAAGGTCGGGCAGTGGTCGTCGAGCCAGGTGTCGACGGCCGGGTCGAGCACGGTCTCCGTCGGGGCCGTGGAGCCCTGGTCCACGATCCGCGCCGACATGTCGACGATCTCGTAGATGCGCTTGCCGTCGCACCACAGCGACGCGGTGGCGGTCGCGGTCGCCGAGGTCTCGCTGACCTCGGTGCCGGTGATCTCGACGGTGAGCGTGACCGTGTTGTTCCTAGGGATGACCTGGCCCCGGTACTTCCAAGAGGTGGTCAGGCCCAGGGCGATCGGCTCGAAGCGCGGGTTGGCGAAGGCTCCCTGCATCCCCTCCAGCAGCATCCAGCCCTGGAGCGTCTGGACCATCGCCTCGACACCGAGCGAGCCGGCCTGGACCGGGTCGCCGTAGAAGTGGGCCTTGAAGTACCAGTGGTCCGGGTCGACGTCCTTCTGGCCACGCAGGGTGGTGCAGCCCGGCGCGTGGTCGAGCAGGCGGTCGATGAGCAGGAGCTTGTCGCTCGGCAGGCAGGCGTTGCCGGTGAAGAGCGCGGCGGGCTCATCCGCCAGCTCGACGACGCTGGTGGGCTCGCTGTCGTGCCAGGCCCGCTGGTCCTCGCTGACGGGCAGGCCGACCTGGTTGGCCAGGGCCTCGCCCGGGAAGTAGCCGAACACCGTCTCCACGTCGTAGGCCGGCTCGCCGTCGAGCAGGCCCTTCACGGTGAAGGACTCGATGATCATGCCGCCCGCGTGGCTGATGCGGGTGATCGTGACCTCGTTGGTCAGCGTGCCCGAGTCGGGGGTGATCTCCCGGTGCAGGGTCGCCGTGCCGTCCAGGTTCCGGAAGTACAGGTCCCGGTCCAGGCCGATGCTGCTGCCGGAGTAGCTGGCGAGCCAGCCGCAGGGCTGCAGGGCGGCCTCCATGATCACGCACAGGGGCATGGTCGGGTGGCCGCCGTCCTGGAAGTACCACGCCCCTTCGCCTGGGACGTCGTAGGCGCTCACCACCGTGCAGTCGGTCTCCATGGTCGCCATGGGCTTGGAGACCGAGAGCATGCGGGTGAGGAAGTGGTACGGGGGCCCGGGGAGACGGGCGACGTAGCGGGGGCCGTCGAACTCCTCGTACTTCGGGCCGAAGGCCTCGCTCGGCCGGCCCCAGGCACAGGCGATCAGGCTGCGGTAGTCGAAGGGGAAGCCGTCGGTGTCGGCGACCGGGCGGTCGTCGGCGGGGGTGACCTGGTGCTCCTCCATGCTGGAGAGCGGCCAGTCGGGCACCAGGCGCAGGCCGACCCGGCGGGCGTGGAAGCCCTTGAGGCCGTCGCCGGTGCAGAGCAGGTCGGCGTAGAGCGTGGGGATGGGCCCGGCGATGACCTCCTCGACGAAGATCTCGGTGACCAGCTCCTTGGAGGCGGGGATGGTCTGGCCCCGGCACTTCAGGTCGAAGGGCTCGTCGATGACGGGCTCGAAGTGCCAGCCGTCCCGGTTCACGGTGAAGCCCAGGGCCGTCATGTAGAAGGCCATCGCCTGCAGGCAGCCCTCGAACATCAGGGTGCCGGGCATGCACGGATCGCCCTTGAAGTGGCCGTCGAAGAACCAGTCGTCCGGCGCGATCGGGCGGAAGGCGCGCAGGTAGCCGCGGCCCCAGGGACCGCCCTCGACGGCCAGCTCCTGGACCTCGTCGAAGAACTGCAGACGGCCAGCCCCGATGCGCGGCGTGCGCACGTGGCACCGGGTCAGCGCCAGGGCCGGGCCGAAGCACTCCCAGGGGCGGGCCTCGGCGAAGGCGCGGACGCGCTCGGGGGAGAAGGTGGTCAGGACCTCGTCGACCTCGGGCGGATCGAGGCGGGGGTCCGCCACGATCTCCTGCTCCTCGGGGGTCCAGAGGATGCCGTCGCTATCCTCGAGCTCGGCCTCGGTGAAGAAGCCGGCCTGGCCTCCGCGGACCGAGAGCATGCGCTCGTCGCCGATGTGGCAGTCGTAGTGGAAGAAGAACAGCCGCACGTCGCCGTGCTTGGCGTGGCCGTCGACGTGGATGTCGTACTGCAGGGTCTCGCCGGGGCGGGGCAGCTCCCGGTGGTAGGTCAGGGTGCAGCCCAGCAGCCGGTAGGCCCGCTCGCCCCGGTTGTGCAGGTCGATGCCGAGGTAGCTGATGAGCAGCAGGTCGGCCTGGCCGGCCTCGATGAGCACGCCGGCGGGCATGCGGCCCTGGTGCAGGTACCAGCTGTCCCACTGCACGTCGGTCTCGGTCCAGATGGTGCCCAGGCCCATGCTGGCAGGCTCGGCGTCCAGGCCGACGACGCGGTCGGCGAGCAGGAGCGGGGGCTCGGGCATGCGGACCTGGAGGTCCCACTGATCCTGCTCGGCGAACTCGGGGCCGAAGAGGGCGGAGATGTCGTCGGAGGCGAGGTGCTCGAGGTCGGCGCGGGAGAAGGTGCGGCCGGTGGGCTGGGGCCACCGGCGGCGCCTGCACCACCGGCGGCGCCTGCACCACCGGCACCGCCGGCGCGTGCCCCAGCGCCCCCGCCGCCTTCGCCACGTCCAGGAGCGTGAAGGTCGCCTGCTGCCGCACCTGCAGGAACTGCTCGTGCAGCGCGGTCTGCTGGGCGAGGAACGCCTGGTGCACGCTGGCCAGGTGGGCCTGGAGCGCGGACTGGTGGGCCAGGACCTGGCCGAGGGCCGAGGCCGGCGCGGCCGCCGCCGCCGCCCCGGGCAGCGGCTGTGCAGCGGGGCTCGGGGGCGGCGCGGCCACCGGGACCGGGGTCGGGACCGGGACCGGCTCGGCGGCCGGGGCCGGCTGCGTGATCGGAGGCAGGGCCATCGGCGGCTCCATGCGCTGGACGCTGGACGTGTCCGGCTGCCAGGCGCCGGCGACCTCGGGGGCGGACTGGGGCAGGGCGGGCAGGACCACCGCGGGGGGGTGGGCCGGACAGGTGAAGGGGCGGACGGGCTTCCGCGGAGCGGGCGCGGCCGAGGAGGTGGCCGGAGGGCGCCGCAGCACGGTGTGGCGGGGGGCGCCGGCGAGGGGCTGGACGTCGATGCGGATGGCGCTGGGGGCCTTGCGCCAGCCGACGGCGCCGAGGGGCTCCTCGAGGCGCAGGGCCAGGGCGGCCGCGGCCACGTTGACCAGCGCCTCGGCGGCGTGGCTGCGGCCGAAGAGGTGGCGCAGGTCCTTGTGGCCTGCCCCCAGGCGGTGGCTGGGCTTCGCCGCGCCGTCGAGCACGGCGTAGATCGGGTCGTCGTCGCGCTCGGCGTCGGCCAGGCGCTTGAGCACCAGGACCACCGCGGCGTCGCCGCCCCGTCGGGGCTCGCCCGGGCGCAGGGCCGCCAGGGCCTCGAGGTGCACGGGCTCGTCGGACAGGTCGCTGGCGGCGACCACGACGGCGTCGAGCTCCTGGGCGCGCAGGGCGCGGGCGCCCAGGTCCAGGGCCACCAGGCCGCTGGCCTCCTCTGCGGAGACGGTGAAGCTCGGACCGGTCCAGCCGAAGGCCTGGTTGAGGCGGTTGGCCGGGATGTTCGGCATGGTGCCGAGCACGCCCGGGGCCTCGAGCACCGGCACGAAGGCCTCCCGCAGGGCGGCGGTGCCGTCGCTGTCCAGGCCGCGCACGCCGGCGGCCACCGGGGCTCGCCAGCGGGCGCCGTAGCGGGCGACCTCGGCGTCGGTGCCCATGCCGACCAGGGTGCCGGTGCGGGCGGGGTCCAGCTTCGCGCCGTCGCCGACGGCCTCGCCAGCGGCGGCGAGGACCAGGAGCTGCTGGCCCAGGGCCTGCTGCAGGTCCCGGGGCGGGAAGCGCAGGCCCTCCAGATCCAGGGTGACCTCGTGGGCCCGCTGGTCGACGGGGGCGCCGTCGAAGAGGGCCCGGGTGGCGGCGGTGCGGTCCTCGGCGTCGCCGACCCGCAGGCCCAGGCCGACGATGGCGACGGGCTCGGCCGGCAAGGGCTGCGCGGGCTTCGGCGCCTTCTTGGGGGCTTCGCCGAGCAGCAGGTGGGCGTTGTTGCCGCCGAAGCCGAAGGCGGAGACCGCGGCCCGGCGGGGGCCCTTCACGGTCCAGGGCTCGGCGGCGGCCAGGAGGCGCAGCGGGCCCGCCGAGGCCGCGGGCAGCGGCTCGTCGACGTGCAGGGTCGGCGGACGGACGCCGGCCCGCATGGCCTCGAGGACCTTGATCACGCCCGCGGCGCCGGCCGCGGTGATCAGGTGGCCCATGTTGGACTTCAAGGAGCCGAGGGGCACGTCCTGCGCACCCTCGAAGACCCGACCCAGGGTCTCCAGCTCCGTGCCGTCGCCGACCACGGTGCCCGTGGCGTGGCACTCGACCAGGGAGACGCTCTTCGGGTCCCAGCCGGCCTGGGCGTAGGCGCTCTCCAGAGCCCGGACCTGGCCGTCCACGGCGGGCGCCAGGAAGCCGCGGCCGCGGCCGTCGTTGCTGAGCCCGACCCCGTGGATGACCCCCAGGATCGGCTCGCCTGCGGCCAGGGCGTCCTCGAGCCGGCGCAGCACCACGAAGGCGCAGCCCTCGGCGGGCACCAGGCCGTCGGCGGCGGCGTGGAACGGCCGGCTCTGGCCGGACTGGGACAGGGCCGAGAGCGCGGCGAAGCCCACGTGCAGGAACAGGTCGTCGGCCCGGTTCACGCCGCCTGCGAGCACCCGGTCGGCGCGGCCGTCGTGCAGGGCGTCGCAGCCCAGCTTGATGGCGTACAGCCCGCTGGCGCAGGCGGCGTCCAGGGCGAAGGCGCCGCCGCCCAGGTGCAGGGCCTGCTCGAGCAGCAGGGCCGGCAGGCCGGACATGAAGCGGTTCGCCGGGTCGGTCTGCTCCGCGCGGCCCCACCACACGCCTTCGGCGAAGCGGGCCAGCTCCGCAGACGGGAAGCCCAGGTTGCCCAGGATGGCCTGGGTCTGCTCGGTGCCCTGCTGCCAGCAGCCGGCGTCCTTGAGGGCCTCGCGGCCGGCGTGGAGCGTGTAGCGGAACAGGGGGTCCAGGCCGTGCAGCGCGGTGGCGGGCACCCCGAAGCCGTCGGCGTCCCAGACCTGCTCGAAGCCGCGGACGTAGCCGCCGCGGTCGGTCCAGGCGGCGTCGCTGCTGTCGCCCTCCGGGGCGCACGTCACGGCGTCCTTCGGCACCCGCCAGAGTCCCTCGGGCGCTGGACCCAGCAGGTCACGGCCGCTCGAGACCGCGTCCCACAGCGCAGCGGGGGAGAGGGCGCCGGGCAGGACACAGGCCCGCCCGACGATGGCGATGGGGGCGAAGGTGCCCATGGTGGGCTCCTAGCTGTAGAGGTGCGTCTCGACGCCGACCAGGCTGGCGATGGTTCGACCCGTGCCGTCGAGGAAGTGCACGTCGCTCTTGGCCTTGGTCCGGCCGGTCTCCCGGGCGGCGACCACGCAGCGCAGCGGGCCCTCGGTGGGGCCGGTTGCCCAGGTGTGCACCGACTCCACGCTGGTGGGCAGGCTCTTGCCGCCGAGCACGGCCTCGGTCCACAGCAGCGCGAGCTGCAGGCCGCCGTCCAGGGCGGCCGGGTCCGTGTGCCAGGGCTCGGGGGTCCAGCCGTGGTCCAAGAGCCCGTCCAGGGTGGCGGCGATCCGGGCCGCGCGCTGGCCGGGACGAGCGCCTACTTCTGGAACTGGAA
>CAYFPX010000141.1:0-13378 GCA_964344945.1 uncultured Enterobacterales bacterium | reverse complement strand
GCCGGCTGTCGGTGCTGACCAGCTCGAGGGCGAGCAGGGCGCCGTCGCCGTTGGAGAGCTGCTTGCACCGGAGCTTGAGCCGCAGGCCCTCGCCGGCGAAGTCCGGCACCTGCACGCCCTTGAGGACCTTGACGTCCTTCAGGGTGGCCAGGGTCAGGTCGGGCCGGAAGGCCTTGGCCAGCCGGTGGAACCACTCGAGCACCAGCACCACCGGCACGACGGGCACGCCGTTGACGCTGTGGTCGGCCAGGTAGGGGTGGGTCTCCTGGTTCACCCGCAGGGGCACCTCCATGACGCCGTCACCGGCCTCACGCAGCGGCTTCGGCCGGCCCCCCAGCACGACCTCCGGGTGCTTGGAGTGGCCGAAGACCTCGTCCACCAGCATCTGGCAGCCGCGGTTCAGCGGGATGAGCGGCACGCCCAGGGACTCGAAGCGGGCCTTGAGCGCGGGGGTGACCATGCCGCCCTCCCAGGGGCCCCAGCCCATGGACGCGACCCGGCAGCTCGGGCCCCGACGCAGGGTCTCGGCCCGGGCGACCTTGTTCAGCACCTCGTTGGCCATGGCGTAGTCCGCCTGGCCCTGGTTGCCGCTGCGGGCGGCGATGGAGCTGAACAGGCACAACAGCTTCAGGGGCTCCTCCGCCGTGGCGTCGAGCAGGGCCTGCAGGGCCTGGACCTTGGTGCGGAAGACCTTGTCGAAGTCGGCGTCGGACTTGTCGCCGATCCTCTTGTCGGCCAGCACGCCGGCGCCGTGGACCAGGCCGGTGACCGGGCCCCAGGTGGCGCGGACGGCGTCGAGCGCGGCGTCGATGGCCTCCCGGTCGGTGACGTCGGTGCTGATGTACCGGGCGTCGCCGCCGGCGGCCTTGACCGCGGCGATGGTCTCCCGGACCTCGCGGCCCGCCAGGATGTGGCGGCTCTGCCAGCCCAGGTCGGCCGGGGTGACCTTGACCCCGCGGTTGCGGGCGTCGGTCAGGAGCGCCCGCTTGATGCTGGCGTCGTCCTTGGCGGTGGCGACACAGGCGGGCTCGGGGCTCAGCCTGGTCCGACCCAGCAGGGCGAAGCGGGCCTTGGTCTGCAGGGCGACGGCGATGACGCAGGCCGCGGTGACGCCGCGGGCGCCCCCGGTGACCACGATGACGTCGTCCTTGCCCAGGTGGATCGGGCCGCCCTCCTCGACCTCGGCCGGGATGTCGGTGAGGGTCCAGCGCTTGCCGTCGGCGGTCAGGCCGACCTCGAGCTCCGGGCCGCCGGTGAGCAGCTCGTCGGCCAGGAGCTCGGCGAGTTCCTGGTCCGAGCGCTCGCCGCGCTCCAGGTCGATGGACCGGGCGTGGCCGACCGTCCACTCCAGGCTCGCGGTGCGGGCCAGGGCCGCCATGCCCGCCAGCCAGGCGCGGTCGCCCAGCTCGCCGCACAGGCCGAACTTGCCGCCCGTGTCCTGCACGACCACCAGCAGCCCGCCGTCGCGGCCGGCCTTGTCGAAGGCCCGCACGGCCTGGAAGGCCTCGCGGTTCAGGTCCGCCGCCTGCTCGGTGTTCTCGATGGGCGCCAGGCCCTCGAGCACGATCAGGCCGGTGGCGTCGTCCGGGACCTCGACCACGAGCTCTGCGTTGACGCCTCGGATGTTCAGCTCCTCGACCAGCAGCCGAGAGAGGGCGGTCCCGTCAGAGGTGACCGCCACTCGGGCTTTTCCCGGCAGATGCCCTCCCGAGAGCCCCATCGGGGGGGCCTCCACCGCCTCCAGCGCGAACCGACCCAGGCCGTCGGTCTGGCCGCTGTCGGCGCTCGTCGGGGTCGGGGCGGCCGGACCGCCCAGGGCGGTCTGCAGGTGGTCGACCACCGCGCCCAGCGTGGTCAGCGTGGCCATGGCCGCCGCGTCCACCTCGGGCAGGCCGGGAGCCCGCTCCTGCACGGCGCTCAGGATCTCGACCCGCTTGATGCTGTCGATGCCCAGGTCGCCCTCGAGCGACATCTCCAGGGCGAGCATGTCGGCGGGGTAGCCGGTCTTCTCGGCGACGACGTCGAGGAGCAGGGCGCTGAGGTCCAGGTCGTCGGAGGTGGGGGCCGCAGCGGCCGCGGGGGCCGGAGCACTCTGGCCGCCTCCCGGCAGCTGGCTGTCCAGGTAGGACACGATCTGCCCCAGGGTCTGGAGCTGGGCCATGGCACCCGCGTCGACCTCGGGCAGGCCCGGGGCCTTCTCCTGCATGGCGCTCAAGATCTCGACCCGCTTGATGCTGTCGATGCCCAGGTCGCCCTCGAGCGACATCTCGGCGTTCAGCATGTCGGCCGGGTAGCCGGTCTTGTCGGCGACGACTTCGAGCAGCAGGGCGTTGAGGTCGAGGCCCGCGGCGGGGGCCGCCGGAGCGGCAGGCGCCGCCTTGGCGGCAGCGGGGGCCGGCGCCGTCGAGCCCGACGGCAGCTGGGCGTCCAGGTACTCGACGATCTGACCGAGCGTGTGCAGCTGGGCCATCGCACCGGCGTCCACCTCGGGCAGGCCCGGGGCCTTCTCCTGCATGGCGCTCAGGATCTCGACCCGCTTGATGCTGTCGATGCCCAGGTCCCCCTCCAGGGACATCTCCATCGCCAGCATGTCGCTGGGGTAGCCGGTCTTGTCGGCGACGACGTCGAGCAGCAGGCCGTGGAGGTCGAGGGCCGGAGAGCCCGGAGCCACAGGGGCCGGGGCGGGCGCCGCCGCGACCGGGGCCGGGGCCACGGGAGCCGGAGCGGCTGCGACCGGAACAGGAGCGGGCTGCACGACGGGCGCCGGAGCGGCCACAGGGGGCGCCTGGTAGACCGGCGTGGGCGCCGTGTAGACCGGCGCGGGAACCGCGGGCTGCACCGGCACGGTGGCCACGGGCACCTGAGCCAGACCGGCCGGGTTCATCATCGTCGCCAGCCCCATCATCTGGGTCTGGGCGGTCTGCAGGAACTGGCTGTGGGCCTGGGCCATCGTGGCCTGCCACGCAGCGTGGGCCTCGGCGGTCTGGCGCTGGGCGTCTTGGAAGGCCTGGACCCAGGCGAGGTGGGCGTTGCCGGGCAGGGCGGGGACTGCGTAGGCAGGCTGAGGCGCGGGCTGGGGCGTCGCGGGCTTCTTGGAGTCGGCCACAGCGGCCTCCTTCATGGGAGCAGGGGAGGGAGAGGAAGCGATGGGGGCGGGGGCCGGCGCGGGACGCTCGACCACTTCGGGGTTCGGCGGCGGCAGGTCCGCGGCGCCCCCCGGCGGCGGGTAGGGCCGGCCGTAGTTGGAGCCCTGGAGGTCCAGGGAGAGCTTGGGCTTCGCGCGCAGCCGGAAGTCCAGCGGCTCCCGGTACTCGCCCCACAGCTGGTGGAGGTCGAGCGGCAGGCCCGCGGCCGCGAGCTTCGCCAGCCCGGTGAACAGCGACTTCAGGCCGGCCTCACCCCTGGTGTCCAGGGAGACCGCCAGGGGCTTGTCCTGCTTCAGGATGCGGCCGACCAGGCCCGTCAGGACCGAGCCCGCGCCGAGCTCCACGAAGGTCGTGACGCCCTGGTCGCGCATGGCCTGGATGAGCTCCACGAACCGGACCGGCTGGGCGATCTGCCCGGCCAGCTGGCTGCGCATCGCCTTGGCGGTCTTGGGGTAGGGGGCGGCGGTCGCGTTGGCGTAGACCGGGACCTGGGGCTTGCCGAACTTCACGCCGGCCAGGAACTCGCCGAAGGGCTTGGACGCCCCGGCGACCACCTCGGAGTGGAAGGCGGTGGCGACACCCAGCCGCTGGCAGCGCAGGCCCGCGGCGTCGAGCTTGACCTCGACCCGGGCCACCGCGTCCGTCGGGCCGGAGACCACGGTCTGCTTCGGGTGGTTGTGGTTGGCCATCACCACCGGCTCGCCTTCGAGGTGCGGCGCGATGGCGTCGGCGCCGGCCCGAACCGCGCTCATGGCGCCCGGCTGGTCGCCGGCCTGCTCCATGAGCTCGCCGCGGCAGCGGGCCACCCGGACCAGGTCCTCGGCGGAGTAGACCCCCGCGGCGTGGAGCGCCGTGAGCTCGCCGAAGCTGTGACCGGCGACGGCGGCGGGCTCGAGACCGAGCTGCCGGACCAGCCGGAGCAGGGCGAGGCTGGCGACGCCCAGGGCCGGCTGGGCCCAGCGGGTGGCGGTCAGGCGCTCGGCCTGGGCCTGGCGGGCCTCGTCGTGGAACACGCTGGTCGGGTACACGACCTGGTGGAGGCGGAGGTCCTCGCCGAAGTCGACGTCCGCCGCCTCGTCCCAGGCACCCCGGGCGCTGTCGAAGTGCCGGGCCGCCGGGCTGCCCATGTCCAGGTACTGGCTGCCCTGTCCCGGGAAGAGGAAGCCCACCTGGCCGGTGTGCTCGCCGACGCCGTAGGAGGCGCCGTTCGGGGCCGACCAGGCGCCGGTCGGGTCGGCGTCGATGCGCTCGGCGGCCGCGTTGAGCTTCTCGATGAGCTCGGCCTCGGTGGCGGCGACGACCAGCAGGCGGGCCGGGGCCTTCGCCGAGAAGGCCCGGGTGGTCTCGAAGCCGAGGCGGCTCAGGGAGGCCTCGGTCTCGGCCAGCCTGGCGAGCTCCCGGGCCTTGCGGGCCATCTCGGTGGGCTCGCCGCTCAGGGCCAGCAGCTCGACGTCGACCGTGCGCAGGCGCTCGCGGTCGACCTCGGGACCGGCCTCCTCCACGGTGAGGTGGAAGTTGGAGCCGCCGAAGCCGAAGGAGCTGACCCCGGCGCGGCGGCGGTGGTCGCTGCCGCGGATCCAGGGCTTGGCCCGGGTGTTGAGGTCGAAGGGGCTGTTGAACAGGTCCAGCTTCGGGTTCGGCGAGTCGACCTTGGCCTGGGGGGGCAGGGTCTTGTGGTGCAGGGCGAACACGGCCTTGAGCAGGCCGGCGGCCCCGGCGGTGGCCTTGGTGTGGCCGATCTGGGCCTTGACCGTGCCCAGGGCGCACCACTGGCGGTCGTCGCGGCCGGCCTCCTCGAAGACCATGCGCAGTCCCTCGAATTCCGCCGCGTCGCCGGCCTTGGTGCCGGTGCCGTGGGCCTCGACCAGCTCCACGGTCTCGGGGCCGTAGCCGGCTTCGTCGTAGGCCCGGCGCAGGGCCTTGGCCTGGCCGGTGGCCAGGGGCGCGTAGACGCTCTTGGCGCGGCCATCAGAGCTGCTGCCCACGCCGCGGATGACCGCGTAGACCCGATCGCCGTCTCGCTGGGCGTCGCTCAGCCGCTTCAGGGCGACCATGCCCAGCCCCTCGCCGAGCATGGTGCCGTCGGCCTCGTCGGAGAAGGGCTTGCAGTCCCCGGACCGCGACAGCGCCGGGGTCTTGGAGAAGCACATGAACATGAAGATGTCGTTCATGCAGTCGACACCGCCGGTCACGACCATGTCCGAGTCGCCGAGCCACAGCTCCTGGGCGGCCATCTTCAGGGCGGAGAACGCCGAGGCGCAGGCGGCGTCGGTCACGCAGTTGGTGCCGCCCAGGTCGAGCCGGTTGGCGATGCGGCCGGCCACCACGTTGCCGAGCAGACCGGGGAAGGTGCCCTCGACCCACGGCGTGTAGTGGTTCCGGATGCGCGTCACGACCTCGTCGACCTTGCTCTCCGGCAGGCCGGCCTCGCGCAGGGACTTGCGCCAGATCGGGTGCTGGAGGCGGCTGACCATCTCGCCGAGCAGGGTCTGGGCGCTGGTCACCCCCAGGATCACGCTCGTGCGGTCCTTGTCGGCAGTGGCCCACTGGCCTCTCGTGGCGTCGTCCAGCACCTTCTGGGCGACGATGAGGCTCAGCAGCTGGCTGGTGTCGGTGGCGGGCACCAGCGTGGGCGGGATGCCCCAGGCCATCGCGTCGAAGCCCGTCGGGTCCAGGAAGGCCCCGCGGGTCGCGTAGGTCTTGTCCGGCGCCGACGGGTCGTCGTCGTGGAAGTCCTCGAGCAGCCAGTGGCTGGCCGGGACCTCGGTGATCCGGTCGGTGCCGGAGAGGATGTCGTTCCAGAAGCCGGTGGCGTCCACGGTGCCCGGGAAGAGGGCGGAGACGCCGACGACGGCGAGAGGCTCACGCTTCATCATGTTCAGCTCAGCGGGAATCAGGCCAGCGGCCGGGGGCGGAAGTCGAAGGCGGCACCGGGCACGGCCACACCGGCCGTCCGAAGCTGGTGGGCGCGGGTGATGACCGCGGCGCCTTCCATGAGGTTCAGGGCGATCTGCGGGGCGCTGCGGGCCTCGGCGGGCTCCAGGTGGCTGCCCTGGACCCAGCGGTTGAAGGCACCCATCGCGGGCCCGCACCAGATCTGGTAGTCGGCCCGGCGGTCGGCGACGCCGTTGATGGCCCACCGACTCGCCTGGCCCAGATAGGCCCGGAAGAGCAGGGCCAGCTGGTGCTTGCCGTCGCCTTCGGCCTTGCGGGCCTGGGCGGGCTCCCGGTGCTCCCAGTAGGCCAGGGTGTCGGCCCAGGCCTCGGCCACCGGCTTGCGGAAGATGTCCCGCTCCAGCCAGGCCCGGTCGGCGTCGCTCAGCTCGTCCAGGCCGCTGTGGGCCTTGTAGAGCTCGTAGAGACGCTTGCCGCGCACCGCGAACATCGTGCCGCGCTGCAGGACCTGGACCTCGACGCCGAGCTCGAACATGTCCGCGGCCGGCGCCATGATCACGTCCGCGACGCCCGCGCCCGCGAGCATCTGCTTGCCCAGGGCGTGCAGGCCGCTCTCGACGGCGCCCTGGTTCACGGAGCCGGTGAGCACGAAGGCCGCGCCCAGGCCGAAGGCCGCGGCGACGGCCTGGGGCGTGCCCAGGCCACCGGCGGCGCCCAGGCGGATCGGCTCGGTGTAGCCGCGGGCGGCGACCACCTCGTCCCGCAGGGCGACCATGGTGGGGAACAGGGCCGTGAGCGGCCGGTTGTCGGTGTGACCGCCGGAGTCGGACTCGACGATGTAGTCCTCGGCCACCGGCACGGTGGCGGCGATGGCGGCCTCGCCCTCGGTGAGCAGGCCCTGGGCGACCAGGCCGTCGAGCATCGCCTTCGGCGCCGGCTCCATGAAGCGGCGGGCGACCTCGGGGCGGGAGACCTTGGCGAAGACCCGGTGGCGGCGCAGGACCCGGCCCGACGCGTCCCGCCGCAGGCCGCTGGCGGCGACCCGGACGATGTGCGGGGTCAGGGCCATGTAGGCGGCGGCGCTGACCCGGCGCACGCCCCGGCGGATGTAGAGGTCCGCGGTCGCGGCCTCGAGGGCGGGCTCGTGGGGGGCGTGGATGAGGTTGCTGCCCCAGGGGGCGTCGGGGCCCAGGTCCCGGAGCAGGGTGTCGACCGCCTCGGTGATGCGGGCCAGGCCCAGCCCGGCGGCGCCGAAGAAGCTCACGAAGCCGGCGCTCGCCATGGACCGGACCAGCTCGACGCTGGCGATGCCGTTGGCCATGGCGCCCGCCACGTAGGGGAAGCGGGAGCCGTGGACCTCGCAGAAGGACCGATCGCCGAGCCACTCGGGGTAGAGGGGCGGCAGGGTGGCGAGCAGGGGCCAGGCGGCGCTGCCGTTCTGCTGGGCCACCGGGTGGCCGCCCTGGCCCACGCCGCGGCGGCCCGTGTGGGGATCGCCGACGACGTGGAGGGGCTCGCGGATCCGCTGCAGCGCTGCGACGAGGCCGTCCCCGTCGAATGCTGGCGCGGTGTGGCCCATGCTCCACAGCAGGGTGGGGTGCGTCGCGCTCATGGTTACCCGACCGTAGGTTGGCCCCCCAGCTAACGGGATTCCCCCTGCAGATCCGCAGAAACTGCGGCATTCCGGCAACATTGGTCGCTCACCGACGGATGTTGGTGAGTGAGGCTGCACTCAGCCGCTGTGGCACCCTGGCGCATGATCTTCCTGCTCGCAGCCTGCACTGGCGCCTCCACGGTGCCGGACTCGACCCCACCGGACTCCGGAGAGGCCCCGGTCGTGCGCCACGGCGACCTGGCCTACGACCCGGCGCCGGGGGTCGAGAGCGACCTCGCCACCCTGGACCTCTGGGCGCCGGAGTGGGGGAGCCGCCGGCTGGTCCTGCTGGTGCACGGCGGGAGCTGGGTCAGCGGGGACAAGTCGAATTTCGAGACTGCGCCGGACTTCGTGCCCTGGTGGCTGGGGCAGGGCTACAGCGTCGCGGCCCTGAACTTCCGCCTGGCGTCGCCCCTGGGACAGGAGCAGACGGTCACCCCCCTGGACCAGGTCCGGGACATCGCCCACGCTCTCGCCTGGCTCGCCGACCACGAGGACGCCTACCACCTCGACACCACCGGGGTCGTGGCCCTGGGGTACTCCTCCGGTGCCCACCTCGTCGCGCTCCTGGGGGCCGACGGCTCCTGGCTCGAGGAGGCGGGGCTGGCCGAGACCCACGTGGGCGCCACGGTCTCCCTCGACGTGCACGCCTATGACGTGCCCTACGCCCTGGCGCTGATGGTCGACTCGGTCTACGACGCCAACATCCCGCTCATCGAGCACCTCTTCGGGGAGACCGAGGGCGAGCAGCTCACCGGGTCTCCCAGTCACTTCGTCGACGGCCACGTCGCGCCGGCCCTGCTGGTCTCCGTGGAGCCCGCCCTGGAGGACCCGACCACCCACGGCGGCATCTCAGGGCTGGCATCGGAGCGCTACGCCCAGGCCCTTGTCGCGGCGGGCCACACCGCGACCTGGTTCCACGATGAGGCGGAGACCCACGAGTCCATGGCCATGGGCTTCGGTGCCGACGGGGACCTCGTCACCGGGTCGGTGGAGGAGTTCCTCGCCGCCCTACCCTGAGCGCCCGGCGAACCCCGCGATCGTCCGCGCCAGCCCCTCCTCCCCACTCACCGGGCAGTCGAAGCCGAAGTCCTGCTCCGCCGCAGAGCACCGATACCAGTGGGTGGTCCCGAGGCCGAACGCAGCGAAGCGCGTCATCGGCGGCTCACCCTTGAGCCCGAAGGTCCGCCAGATCCACTCCAGCAGCCCGCCGACGGTCAGCGCCAGCCTCAGGCTCACGCTGCCCTTCACCGGGGCCACCCCGACCCCGCCCAGGAACCGGTCGATCCAGTCCCAGAGCACCACCGGCTCCGGGTCGTTGATGAAGTAGGCCTTGCCGGCGTTGGGGCTGCCCGGCGCCAGGGAGTCGGCCGCCTGCAGGTGCGCGGCGGCGCCGTTGTCCACGAAGGTCAGCGAGACCTTGTTGGCGCCGTCGCCGACCCGCTTGAGCCTGCCCGCCCGCTGCTTGTCCAGGATGCGGGGCAGCATGTGGGGCTCGCCGGGCCCGTAGATCAGGTGGGGGCGCAGCGACGTGGTCGCCAGCTCGGGCCCGTTCGCCGCCAGGACCCTCTGCTCCGCCAGGGCCTTGCTCTCCGAGTACAGGCTGCCGAACTCGGCGGGGTAGGGGCAGTCGGCTTCGGTCCCGCCGTCGGCGGGCTGGGGGCCGAAGGTCGCCGACGGGCTGCCGGTGTAGACCAGCCGTGTGACGCCGGCCTCCCGGCACGCCGCCAGCAGGTTCTCCGTGCCGTCCACGTTGACCTGCATGAACTGCTGCCGGGTGCCCCAGGGGCCCACGAAGCTCGCCACGTGGAAGACCACGTCGTGGCCCCGGACCACGTCGGCCAGGCCCGCGCCGCGGGTCAGGTCCCACTGCACGCTGGTCGCGCCCAGGGCCTCGACCTCGGGGTAGCGGCCCCGGGCCAGCACGGTGACGTCGTCCCCCCGGGCCCGCAGCTGCTGCACCACGTGGCGGCCGAGGAAGCCCCCGCCGCCGGTCACCAGCGCCCTCACTGGCCCGCCGCCCAGGTGGCGAGCTCGCCCCGGTGGATCTTGGCGTTGTGGCGCACGTCCACGGGGAAGGCGTCGTGGAAGAGCACGCGCCTCACCGGCGCGGTGACCGGGTTGCCCTCGGCCAGCTCCAGGAGCTCCTCGGTCAGCCTGGCCGTGTCCCGGCCGCGACCGGGCTCGCGCTCGATCACGATGACCGCCTGGCCGTCGACCCCGACCAGGGCCGAGCGGTACACGTCGACGTGTTCGTTGAACACGCCCTCGGCACAGGTGGTGAACATCAGCGTGCCGTCGGCCAGGGTCACCCGGTGGGACTTGCGCCCGCACATCCAGACCCGGCCTGCGTCGTCGATCCAGCCCAGGTCGCCCATGCGGTGACGGACCCGGTCGCCGTCGCGGATCTTGGCGGCCGCGTTGTGGTCCGGCTCGTCCTGGTAGCTCTGGGTCACGACCTCGCCCTTCACGACCAGCTCGCCGATGCCCCCCGGCGGCACGCACAGGTCCTCGGACCAGGTCTCGATGGGGTCGTCGGTGATGCCGATGACCCGGACGGCCATCTCCGGCGCGGGCCGACCCACGCAGATGCCCGCGCCTCGCGCGGTCTCCGCGGCGGTCTCGGCCAGGACCTCGTGGGTGCCGATGCTCGCGACGGGCAGCCCCTCGGTCGCGCCGTAGGGCGTGTGGATCTGGGCGCCGGCGGGCAGGATCTGCTGGAAGGCCTCGTGCATCCACACCGGGATGGGCGCCCCGAACATCAGGACCCGCTTCATCGAGTCCAGCTTGATGCCCCGGTCCGTGCAGTACGGCGCCACGTTCTTCCAGATCGCCGGCGAGCCCGAGCCGAAGGTGCAGCCCTGGCTCTGGATGGCCTCGACGAGCTTCGCCGGGTCCGCCTGGGCGGGCTTGGTGGGGTCCATGTCGGGGATGACCACCGTGAGTCCCAGAGCCATCGAGAACAGCCCGAACAGCGGGAAGCAGGCCAGGTCGACCTCGCCCGGCTGCAGGTCGTAGAGCGCCCCGATGTTGCGGGTCTGGGCGTCGAAGATGCCGTGGGTGTAGACCACGCCCTTGGCCGGCCCCGTCGAGCCCGAGGTGAACAGGATGGCGGCGACCTCGTCCCGCCCGGTCCGGGCGGCCACGTAGGGCGTCTCGCTCGGGACCCGCAGCCCCTCGACGGTGGCGTCGGCCCACCAGCCGGCGGTCTTGCCCACCGTGATGCCGATCTCCACGCTCTTCAGCGCCTTGGCGAACAGGGGCTTGAGCACGTGCACCGCGCCCTCGGCCAGGAGCACCCGGGGCGCCATGCGCTCGATGCAGCTCAGGAAGGGCTTGCGGCCCATGCCCGGGTCGATGAGCACCGGGACCGCGCCGACCTTGAACACGGCGAAGACCAGCGGGATGAACGCCAGGCAGGGCTTCACCAGCAGGCTGACCCGGTCGCCGCGGCGCACGCCGACGGCTTCGAAGCCCCGGGCGTACTCGTCGCACAGGTCGTTGAGCTGACGGAAGGTCAGGTGGGTCCAGGCGACGTTGCCCTTGGCGTCGCGCCCCTCCGGGTAGACCACCGCCTTCTGGAAGGGGCGCTCCAGCACCCGCTGCTCCAGGTAGCTGGCGAGGTTGAAGGAGCGATCCTGCACGTTCGGGTCCTCCATCACGCGAGGGCCTCCAGGAAGGGCGTCATCTTCTCCAGCACCCGGCCCGGCGCGTCCTCCATGACGTAGTGGCCCACGTCGTCCCAGGCGTGCACCTGGGCGTCCGGGAAGCGGCGCTGCCACTCCTCGCGGAAGGTCGGGGTGAAGCAGAAGTCGTCGTCGCCCCACAGGATGAGCATCGGCCGGTCGGTGAGCCCGGTCAGGCCCTGCTCGATGGCCACGAGCGTGTCGTAGGACGGGTGGCTGGCCCGCAGGGGGATGTCCTCGACGAAGCGCAGGGTGGCGATGCGGTTGGCCCAGGAGTCGTAGGGGTGGAGCAGGCCGTCCTTGACGCTGCGGTCCAGGCCCTTGGCCGTGGCCTTCCAGGTGGCGACCCAGGCGAAGCCGTTGAGGCCCCGGACCGCCAGGGAGCCGAGCACCGGGATGCGGCAGGAGGCGATGGACGGCGGGATGGCCGAACTGCGGAAGGCGGCGGTGTTGGTGACCACCGCGGCCTTGATGCGGTCGGGCTGGCGGGTGGCCAGGCCCATGCCGATAGCGCCGCCCCAGTCGTGCACGACCAGCACGATGTCCTGCAGGTCCAGGTGCTCGACCAGCCGCTCCACGTTCGCGACGTGGTCGCCGAGGGTGTAGCCCCAGTCCTGGGGCTTGTCGGACAGCCCGCAGCCGATGTGGTCGGGCACCACCACCCGGAAGCGGTCGCTGAAGGTCTTGACGACCTCGCGCCAGTAGAAGGACCAGGTCGGGTTGCCGTGCAGGCACAGCAGCACCGGGGCGTCCCGGGGGCCCTCGTCCAGGTAGTGCAGGGCGCCGCCGTCGACGGCGAGCTTCTGGCCGGTCCAGGGGTAGAGCTTCTGCACGGTCTGCGGCAGCGGCTTCACCAGCGCACCCCCATCATCGCGGTGTTGAGGCCGGAGCCGATGCCCATCAGCGCGACGGTGTCGCCGGTGCGGATGCGCTGCTCCTCGAGGTTCAGGGCCAGGGTCAGCGGGATGCCTGCGGCGCCGACGTTGCCGTGCTCGGGGTAGACCCTCAGCGCCTTGTCGTGGGGCAGCTCCAGGGCGCCGACCACGGCGTCGTGGTTGGCCTTGCCCACCTGGTGCAGGGCGAACTGGCTGACCCGCTCGGTGCGCAGGCCCAGGCGCTCCCGGGTGCGCTGCCAGTTGCGCTTGGCGAGCTTCACGCCCTCGGCCAGCAGCTTGGCGGGGTCGGTGCGCATCCACTCCGCGGTGCCCACGCACAGGTCGTTGTGCTCGGTGGCCGCGGTGGCCACGCCGCCCATGAGCTTGTGGCCGACCGTGCTGAGCCGCTGGTCCACCAGGAGCATGGCGCAGGCGCCGGACCCGAGGGTCAGGGTCGCCAGGTGGTCCTTGAACTCCGCGAAGCCCACGCCGTCGCGGGTGAGCTGCTTCAGGGTGGACTCGGTGACCGCCCGGCTGCCCTCGCCGGCCACGACCAGCCCGGCCTGGATCTGGCCCAGCTCGATCATGTTCGCCACCATCGTCATGCCGGTCATGAAGCCCAGGCAGGCGTTGCCCACGTCGAAATTCAGGCACTCCGAGGGGAGCCGCAGGTTGCCGTGGACCAGGGCTGCGGTGGACGGCTCCAGGAAGTCCTTGCAGACCGAGGTGCTGACCAGGGCGCCGATGTTCTCCCGGGGGAAGCGGGTGCGCACGAGCACCTTCTGGGCGGCGACGGTCGCGACCTTGCTGGGCTGCACGCCGTCGTCCCAGAACCGCCGGGCCCGGATGCCGGTCACGCCCTCGAGGAAGCCGGGCTTGATGCCCATGCGCTTGTAGACCGGGGCCAGCTCGGCCTCGATCCAGGCGGTCGTGACGACCGTGCGCGGCACGTGGTGGGCCACGGCCTCGATGCAGACGCGGCGGTACTGCACGGGGACTCCTCCAGGGAGGCGCTCACTAACCCGGCGTCAGTCCAGGGGAATCGACTCCACGGAGTCGATCGCCTCGAGCCCAGTGACTCGGCCTGCGGCCTCCGTCACCTCGCGCCCTGCGGGCGCCGCC
>CAYFPX010000140.1:19186-21992 GCA_964344945.1 uncultured Enterobacterales bacterium | reverse complement strand
ACCATCGACAACTCGGCGCCGTCCATCGACGCGGTCACCATCTCCCCCGCCTCACCCGTCGCGTCGGACACCCTCACCTGTACCTGGAGCGGCTTCGACGACCCCGACGGCGACAGCGACGCCTCCACCCTGGTCTGGACCGTGAACGGCACCCCTTCGGGCACGTCGGCCACACTCTCAGGCGCCTTCGTCGGCGGCGACACCGTGACCTGCGAGGTCACGCCCTCGGACGGCACCGAGACCGGCACGCCGGTCAGCGACACCGTGACCGTCGGCAACACCGCCCCGGTGCTCGCCGACGTCACCCTCACCCCCGACCCCGCGGTCGAGGCCGACACCCTGACCTGCACCCCGGGCACCGCGACCGACGCCGACGGCGACGCCATCTCCTACGTCACCGCCTGGATCGTCTCCGGCAGCCCGTCCGTCGCCACCACCGACACCCTCACCGGCGCGTTCTTCGACAAGGGCGACACGGTCTTCTGTTCGGTCACCCCCACCGACGGCACCGACGACGGCGCTGCGGTCCCGTCGAACACCGTCTCCATCGACAACACAGCCCCCACCGTCTCCGACGTCACCATCTCCCCGGAGAGCCCCACCTCTGGCGACGCGCTCACCTGCTCCTGGACCTTCGACGACGACGACGACGACCCCGACAGCTCGAGTGTGGCCTGGACCACCGGCTCCAGCCTGCTGGGCACCGGCGCCACCCTGGCGGCCGGCAGCGCCGCAGCCGGCGACACCGTGACCTGCACCGTCACCCCCAGCGACGGCAGCACCACCGGCACCGCGGCCAGCGCGTCGGTCACCCTGGGCAACAGCCCGCCCGTGCTGGCGTCCGTGTCCATCTCCGGCGACGCCGTCGAGGGCGGCACCCTGTCCTGCGACGTGGGCACCGCAAGCGACACCGACGGGGACGCCATCACCTACATCTACGCCTGGGCGGTCGACAGCACCGATCCGGGCGTCAGCGACGCCACCCTGACCAGCGACCACTTCGCCAAGGGCGACGAGGTGACCTGCACGGTCACCCCCTCGGACGGGACCGACTCGGGAGACCCGATCACCTCCGACCCGGTCACCATCGACAACTCGCCGCCCACGGCCCCCAGCGTCAGCATCTCCCCCACCGACCCGGTCCCCGGGACCGACGACCTGCTCTGCACCATCGACACCGACAGCACCGACGCCGACGGCGACACGGTGTCCTACACCTTCGCCTGGACCGTCGACAGCACCCCCTTCACCGGGACCGGCACCACCACCGAGACCGGCGACACCGTGCCCGCGGCGAACACCGCCACGGACCAGGTGTGGACCTGCACCGTCACCCCGAACGACGGCGAGGAAGACGGCACCGCCGGCACCGACTCGGTGGCGGTGAGCTGCGTGCTGGCCACGTTCTACGAGGACGCCGACGGCGATGGCTACGGCGACGCCGCGAGCAGCGTGGAGGCTTGCGACACGGAGACTCCCAGCGGGTATGTCGACAATGGCGAGGACTGCGACGACGACGACGCGGCGCTGACCTTGCCCGGAGATCGGGCTGTGCCCACCGACTACGCGACCATCCAGGAGGCCATCGACGCCGCCTGCGACGGCGACACCGTGAACGTGGAGACCGGCACCTATGTGGAGAACCTGGACTTCGGTTCGAAGCACCTGGTCCTGGTGGGCTTGGCCGGATCGACGGCCACCACCGTCGACGGGGACTTCAACGGATCCCCGGCCGTCACGCTGGCGGGGGGCACGATCGAAGGCTTCACCATCACGAACGGCCTGGCTTCCGACGGAGGCGGCGTGTTCGCGTCGGGGGGGGACTGGCTGGAGCTGGTCGATGTCGTGCTGTTGTCGAACACGGCCTCCGCGACCGGCGGCGGCCTGTCGGTGTCCGGCGTCGCCTCGCTCGTCCTGACGAACGTCGCGGTCACCGACAACGTGGGCGACACCGGCGGCGGCGTGTACGCCGAGCTCGCCTCCGGGGGTGTGCTCACCGGAAGCACGGTGACGGTGACGGGAAACGTGGCCGGCGCTTCCGGCGGGGGCGTGTACCTCGATGGGAACGGAACGATCGCCATCAGTGCGCTGACCGTGGCCTCCAACGCCGCTGGTGCACACGGCGGTGGTCTCTACCTGGTGGACGGCGAGGCCGACCTGGCCGCGGCGGAGCTCACGAGCAACACCGCCAACAACCAGGGCGGCGGGCTCCACATCGCTGGCGGATCGGCCGACCTCACCGGTGCGACCATCACCGACAACAGTGTCCCCAGCAACGAGTACCAGGCCTACGGCGGCGGGGTCTTCGCGGTCGGGAGCGCCACCCTGACGGATGCGGTCATCACGGGCAACGCCGTCTCCAACACCGGGATCGGCTACGCCTACGGTGGAGGCGTCTACTCCGACGGCTCCGTGGGGCTCTCGGGCGCTGTGCTCTCCGGCAACGAGGCCCTGGGCGAGCACTCGGCCTACGGCGGTGCGGTCTACGTGGCCTCCGGCTCCACGGACCTGTCAGCCGCGACCCTCAGCGACAACGCGGCCTCCGGCGAGTACTACGTCTACGGCGCCGCGGTGAACGCCAACGGCTCGAGTCTGGAGCTCTCCGGCGCCTCCGTGTCGGGCAATACCGCCTCGGGCAACTACGCGTACTACCCCGGGGTCTACTCGACCACGTCGACCACCACGGCCACGGTCCTGGCGGTCACCGAGAACACCGGCGGCTACGCGTTCCACGCCGAGAACGAGGTCCAGCTGGAGAACGCCCTGGTCTTCGGCAACAGCGGCGTGGGCGTGTCGCTGGCGCCCA
>CAYFPX010000140.1:10496-19121 GCA_964344945.1 uncultured Enterobacterales bacterium | reverse complement strand
GGCCGACACCACCTGGGTCAACCAGGTCGAGCTCGTGAACGCGGTGGTCGCCGGCAATGGCGGCTACGGGCTCTACAACCTCGACGCCACCTACGAGCCGGTCGTGACGTACTCCGACGTCCACGACAACGGCTCGGGCGACTACTCCGGGCTGTCGGACCCGACGGGCAGCGACGGCAACCTCTCGGTGGATCCCGAGTTCGTGTCCTACGAAGGCACGGCCGACCCGAGCCGCTGGGACCTCCACCCGGCCCCGGGCTCTCCCCTCGTCGACGCCGGCGATCCGTCCATCACCGACGACGACGGCACCACCAGCGACATCGGCGCCTACGGCGGCCCCAACGGCGACGCTTCCTACAGCCACGACGCCGACGGCGACGGCCTGGCCGACGGCTGGGAGGACGCCCACGGCCTGGACACCACCTCCGACGACTCGGGCGACGACCCCGACGGCGACGGCGCCACCAATCTGGCAGAGATGCAGGGCGGCACGGATCCGAACACCGCCGACCAGCCCGAGACCTGCGACGACCTGGACAACGACGGCGACGGCGCCGTCGACGAGGGGCTGAGCACCTCCATGTGGTACACCGACGCCGACAGCGACGGCTACGGCGACCCGGCCACCGGCGTCGACGACTGCGCCCAGCCCTCCGGGACCGTGTCCGACGGCACGGACTGCGACGACGCCGCCAGCAGCGTGAACCCCGGGGCCTTCGACTGGACCGACGGCATCGACAACGACTGCGACACCATCACCGACCAGGTGCCCGTCGACAACGCCGACGCGGCCTTCTACGGTGAGGATCCGGGCGACTACGCTGGCACCGCCGTCGCCGGCGGCGGCGACATCGACGGCGACGGCGTGAAGGACCTGCTGCTGGGGGCACCCGACGGCTCCTGCGGCGGCGTGTACGTGATCTACGGCCCACCCCCTGCAGGCGCGTCGATGCTCGATGACGCCTCGCTCAGCGACTCGGTGCTCCGGGTGGCCAGCGACACCTGTTCAGACCTCTGGGGCCACGAGCTGGCCTCGACCGGCGACCTGGACGGCGACGGCCTCTTCGACATCCTGGTCGGCCACCACAGCCGCGACAACCTCCACACGAACGCAGGCGCCATCAGCGTCATGTACGCGGCCGATCTGGCGAACACGACCGCGGAGTACGTGCGCTCCGCCCTCATCGTCGGCGACGGCACCTCCGAGTACCTCGGCTTCCGCGTGTCCACCGAAGACGACCTCGACGGCGACGGGGACAACGACATCGCGGCGAGCGCCTACCAGGCCCAGGTGGGCTCCCAGACGGCGGCCGGCGCGGTCTACATCTTCGACGCTCGGGTGACCACCTCCAGCGCCACCGAGGCCTCCTCCCTCGCCCTCACCATCCTCGAAGGGGAGACCGGCGGAGACCTGGCGGGCTCGTCGCTGGCCGCCGAGGACGACGTGAACGGCGACGGCTACGCCGACGTGCTCGTCGGCGCGGTCTCCGAGGACTCCCTGGGCACCGGCACCGGCGCGGCCTACCTCGTGCTGGGCCCGCTGCCGTCCGGCTCGATCTCCTTGTCCTCGGCCGACACGACCTGGAACGGCGAAGGGTCCGAGAACTACCTGGGCCGCGCCGTCTCCTCCGCCGGCGACCTGGACCAGGACGGCACCGAGGACATCCTGCTCGGCGCCAGCAGCAACGGAGAGGGCGGCACCGACGCTGGCGCCGCCTACATCTACCTGGGGGGTTCGGCCATCACTGGCGGCTCGGTCTCCGGGGCCGACGCCAAGTGGATCGGGCCCGCGAGCGCCCGCGCCGGCTACAGCCTCGACGACGCCGGCGACGTGAATTGCGACGGCTACCCCGACGCGCTGGTCGGTGGCTACAAGGCCGACAGCGGCTCCGAGACCCAGGTCGGCGCGGTGTGGCTGCTCGCCGGCGGGACCAGCTTCTCCACGGGGACCCACGACCTGGACTCCGACAGCGCCCTGGCCATCTACGGCACCGCCACCGACACCCTGCTGGGGGAGGAGCTGGCGGGGGTGGGCGACATCGACGGCGACGGCTGCGACGACATCTTCCTGGGCGCGCGGGGCTACAACCACGAGGGGGCGGACCAGGGCGCCGGGTTCTTCTTCTACGGGGGGGCGGACTGACCGACTGTCGGGTGAGGATCGGGTAGCCTGGGGCCATGCCCCGCAAAGCCCTGCACGAAGCCCTCCAGGCCCTCGAGCACGCCCTCGAAGTGCCGGAAGGGCTCGACTCAGCGGATCGGCGCCGCCTGCTCGATCTCCAGTCCGACATCGAGCGGGCCCTCGAGGCCACCGAGGAGCTCGAAGGCGAGACCGGCGAGTCCGTCATCGAGGGCGCCCAGGACCTGCTGCGACGCTTCGAAGCCGACCACCCGGTGATGACCTCGGTGGTGGGACGCCTGGCGGATGCCCTGGCGGCGATGGGGATCTAGCCCGCATCGGTCACGAGAATCCGTAGCGAGGCCGTGGAGCCAGAGGTGCTGGTGGTCCGCTCGCAGGCGAGCCGAGTGAAGGTGTGCCGGGTGCACATCGAGCGAGGTGATCAGGGTGTCGGCGGCCGGCTCGGCCCAGCGGTTGTCCCGGTGTCTGCCCGGGCCTGTCAGGCACCCCCCAGCGAGACGGTCCGAGGTCCCCGCTGATCACCGATCACTGATCACCGATCACCGCCGAGGCGCGGCCAGCGCCCGGCGCTCGGTGCGCCGATGGACCCGGTGCCAGGCCCTCTAATGGGCCGAGTCCCGGCCCCGGGCCGCGGCCCCCACCAGGTAGGCCAGACCGATGCCGAGGGAGACGAGGCTGAAGCCGATCTCCCGCGGGATGGCCTCGGGTGAGTCGCTGAGCACCAGCCAGCTGAACCACACCACCCCCAGGCCCCGCAGCGTGAAGATGCCCCCGATGACCCACAGCGCCCGCTGGAGCTGAGGCAGGGCCCGCATCCGGCCGGCGCCGGACCAGGCGTAGGCGGCGAAGACCATCAAGGCCCCGGCGACCCCGAGCGTGAGCACGGCCGGCAGCGCCGAGCCGGCCTCGGCGAGCTCGGCGAGCGGTGCGGCGTCCAGGTAGCGCCAGGCCGCAGGCCCGACGAAGATCGCCCCCACGTGCACGATCGCGACGAGGGTGACGAGGACGGCGGCGGTCGTGAGGCTCCTGGACATCGCGTGCTCCGGTTTCACCCCAGGAATCGGCACGGTACCCACGGGAGTCCACTCGCATTCGGGCCCCCGGCCCGGGCCCCGAGAAGCCTGGTTGGACCGGGGCGATAGGATGACGCGATGGTCCTCCTCCTCCTTGCCCTCAGGTTCCGCCGGTGAGCCCCCTGGCCCTCGTCGCTGGAGGCCTCACCCTCGTCGCGTGGCTCGCGCACGGGATCGTCGGCGCCCGGGAATTCCGCCACCTGGCCCCGGTGGCGAGGGGCGAGCCGACCTCAACGCCTGCCTGCGCACGATCGAGAGGGCCGAGACCGAGGTGAACGACGCCAAGGAGCTCGTCCGCGACATGGCTGAGCACGCCGGACAGAGCGCTGGCAGCGTGGCGACCCTGCTCACCATCACGGCCTCGGCGTCGTTTGCCGTGGCCGGGGCGATCGCCACGGCGGTGCTCACCCCGGTCGCCGTGGCGACCGCCGGCAAGGCCGGCCTGTCTGCAGCGGTGGGCAAGGCCGGTGCCGGCGTGGCGTCCGGCATGGCCACCACTGCGCTCAAGGAGACCGCCACCGAGACCGGCGATGCCCTCACTGGAGGCGACTTCGACGCCGGCAAGATCCTCCTCGAGACCATGAAGAGCGGCGTGGCCGGCGTCGCCGGTGCCTTTGCGGGGGCCGGCATGAAGTCCCTCGCCCCGGCCATCGCCCAGCGGCTGGGGGTAACGGACCCGAAGGTCCTCGAACACATCTCGGACTACCTCGGCGACCTGGCCGCTGAGGAGATCAAGGTCGCGGTCAGCCTCACGCTCAACGCCATCGAGGACCCGGACTCGGTCACGGCCGAGAAGGTCCAGGCGGAGATGATCACGGCCCTGCTCTCCAGCCCGGTGGGCACCACCCTCGGCAAGATCACCTCCAGGCCGGCCATGAGCGATCGCTCCGGGGCCTACCTCGAAGCCACCGGCGACATGGGCAAGGGACTGGAGAAGGCCGCCGGGATCGGTGGGGCCTCGGCCGGCGGAAGCGCACCGGCCCTCGGCGGCGAGGCCGCGAAGGCTGCCGGTGAGGAGCTCTCCAAGGAGCACTTCGGACAGCCAGAGGAGGCCAGGAAGTAGCTGTGGGCCGGCCACACTGGCTCCGCCACCCCCTCTGCGCGCTGCAGGCGCTGCGGTCCCCTTCCACAGAGCCCCCCTCTGCGGAGGCACTCGCAGCCCACGCCGCCGCCGAGGCCGAACAACGGCCGAGCTACCGGGACCCGAAGACCCGCCGCCAGGTCTGGACCCGGGCTCGTCTGGCGTCCACCCTGGACAGCTGTTGCGAGCTGGGCTGCCGCCACTGTCCCTGGGCGTGGAGTCCGGTAGCTGGTGAGACTGTTCGAGCAGGTGAACGAAGTCCCGACGGGTGAGGGCGCGTGGGCACTTGACGCCATCGGCACCGAATAGACAAGAGGGTGAGGGAAGCCGTCGAGGCCGCTGGCGCCAAGCTCGCCTCATTCCCCCCTACAGCCCGGAGATCACCCCCATCGAGCTCGTCTGGGCCTGGGCCCAGCAGTACCTGCGGGCTGCCAAGGCGGCTCCACTGACAGGGTGGGCTCGCCAGAAGGTGTTGGTCCATGGGCTCTCTCGCACGATGCATGACCCTCGCCGTATTCTCTGCGCTGTTCACCCAGCCGGCTCATGCCCAGGCGCCGACCGAAGGTCCGATCACGCGAGTCGCCCACGGCGTCTACGAAGTCGACGGCGAGCTGAAAGGGTGGCGAGAGACCTGGGCGATCCCCCACGGGATGCCACTGTCCAACACTCCGGTGACTCGGGCTCGCGGCGCCCGCACGGTGGGCTGGCTCCTGGCCGCGCTCGGCACGGCACCCGAAGGACTCGCCGTCGACGCACCCACCGCCCCCAGACCCACGCCTTCGGCTCCCCTCGGGGGTACCATCCGCCCCACCCCGGAGCCTCCCATGCGCCTGCTCGTTCCCGCGTCCCTCGCCCTGGTGGCCTGCCAGACCGAGCCCTTCCTGAAGGCCGACGCCGAGACCTTCGAGCTCGGGAGCGGCGACATCGACAGCACCCACCTCGCCGATGGCGCGGTCGGCACCGACGCCCTCGCAGACGGCGCCGTGACCCGAGACAAGCTCGCCGAAGACGCCGTCGACGGCACGATCCTCGCCGAGGAGAGCGTGGACTCCCAGCACCTCACCGACGCCTCGATCCGCAACGAGCACCTGGCCTGGAACAGCGTCGGGGACGACCAGATCCTCAACGACGCCGTCGAGTCCCAGCACATCGCCGACGGCGTGGTCCTCGCCAGCCACATCGCCGAGGGCGCCATCGAGCACGCCCACCTCGGCCTGGACGTGGTGGACTCCGAGAACATCGCCGACGACGCCATCGACACCGAGCACCTCGCCCTCGACGCCGTCGACTCCCCCTACATCGCCAACGACGCCGTCGACTCCGAGCACCTCGCCAACGACGCCGTCGACTCGGAGCACATCGCCAACGACGCCGTCGACTCCGAGCACGTCGCCAACGACGCCATCGACTCCCTGCACATCGCGAACGACGCCGTCGACTCCGAGCACGTCGCCAACGACGCCATCGACTCCGAGCACATCGCGGCCTCGGCCATCGACACCAGCCACATCGCCGCCAACGGTGTGGGCGCCTCCGAGGTGAAGGACGACAGCATCGACAGCGACCATCTGGTCGACGAAGGCGTCAAGAGCGACGACCTGGACGACTACATCGACCTCGGCGTGGCGGGCTCGAAGGACGGCAACCTGCAGGTCTACGACTCCGCCTACTCGGTCGTGAAGGTGGAGCTCGACGACGACACGGGGGCAGGTGTGGGCAAGGTCGAGACCCGCTACGGCGACTACGACGAGGTCGCGGTGCGCCTGGGGAGCAGCGGTGGCCTGGCGTGGGTGGCGGTCTACGACACCAACGGCAGTTCCAAGGCGGGCATCAAGATCGACAGCAGCGGCGACGGCGAGGTCTGGGGCACCAGCAAGGACTTCGTGATGGACCACCCGGAGGATCCGGAGCTCTGCATCGTGTATTCAGCGATCGAGGGTCCCGAGTCGGCGGCCTACGTGCGCGGCACCGCGACCCTGGAAGACGGCTTCGCCGAGGTGCCCCTGCCCGATCACTTCCTGCACGTGGCCGCCGCGGAGGGCATGACCGCGACCCTCACGCCCACGGACCCCAGCAGCCGCGGCCTGGCGGTGATCTCGCTGACCCCGGAGGCCCTGGTCGTCCAGGAGCTCGCCGGAGGCCGCGGCGACTACGAGTTCTACTGGCAGGTCCATGCCGTCCGCGCGGGGCGGGAGGACTTCCGCGTCCTGAGGCCCCGGTCCGAGTACGAGTCGGACTGAACCTGGGCCGATGGCTCACAGCCGCAGGCCGACCGTCGCCTGGGGCACCCACCAGGCCTGGTGCCGGTTCTCCACCCGCCCCAGGCCTGCGGTGACGAGCCAGCGCCCGTTGTCGCCGAGCTCGGCGCGGCCTTCGACGCCGTAGCTGAGGTACAGCCAACCGTCCGGTCCACCGGCGAGACCGTCCCACCACAGTGCGGGCCCGGCGTGGAGCTGGACGCCCACCGGCACGCGCCGGGCGCACCAGCCCGCGCTCAGCGTGAGCGCCGTCACCTTGTCGAGGTAGAGCCCTGCGGAGGCCCCGAAGCGCCAGGATCGTGGGTGCGCCTCCACGCCCAGCCTGAGCGGGAGACCCCCGCTCAGGACGAAGCGGAGGGCTCGCTCACCGGACCAGGCGAGCTCGGCGTTCGCGGTGCTCCTCGGCGTCAGCGGCTGGGTCCGATCCGAGTCGGTGGGGCCTCCCAGATCCGTCCGGTCTGCCTCCTGCGGCAGCTCGTCCGGTTCCACGAAATTCGGCGGGAGGCCGCCATCGTCGAGGTACCAGGTGGAGAGGTGTCCCTCTCGGTAGTCCAGCAGCTGGACCAGCACCGGGCGGCCCACGGGCACGGTGCCGGCGGCATCGTCGCCGTCGACGCGCCAGACGCTCCAGTCCACCAGCGGCAGCCGCCTGGGCTCGCCCGGGGTCCAGGGCGTCAGCGCGTGCTGGTAGAGGCCGGCCAGCTCCACGACGTGACCGTCGAGGAGCTTGGCGGGCTGGAAGGCCGGATCGAGCGCCAGCACGGACTGCAGAGCGGCGACGGCGGTGTCGTAGTCCCCCAGCACCACGGCCTCCAGCGCGGCGGCGAAGTGCACCCCCTGCACCTCCGGGGGCTCGAGCACCCCCGCCACGCAGGCCAGGTCCTTGTGCAGCCGGGCGTTGGCCGCGAGGACGTCCTCGCGACGCCCCTCGCTCCAGGCGTCGAGCACGTCCTCGGTGCGGGCGATCACGTCCCGGTAGCTCGCCGGACAGCGGGCCTGCGCTGTCCCAGTCAACCACGGCAGCAGCGCGATCCACACGACCTCAGAACCCCGACCCCAGCAGCACCGCGACCCCCCCGGAGTACGAGCCATTCGTGTCGTCGTAGTCGGCGGAGATGACCACGTCTGGAATCCCGTCGCCGTCGAGGTCGTCGCCGCCCGCCACGTTGCGGCCCAGGTAGTCCTCGGAGTCGTCGCCGGTCTGCTTGACCCGGGCCTCGGACAGACTCAGGGTGCCGGTCACCGGGCCGAGCACGACATAGGCGGCGCCGGCGTTGCTGCCGGCCGAGTCGTTTTCGTAACTGCCGATCACCAGGTCGCCGTAGCCGTCGCCGTCCAGGTCCCCCGCCGCGGCCGCCGCACAGGCGCCGTCCCCACTCTCCTCGCCCACCAGCTTGCCCATCGCGGCTTTGCCAGGGGTAGCGTCCTCGGTCAGCGGCCCGGCGAGCACGTAGGTGCCGCCGGCGTAGCTCTGCTCGTAGTACATGCAGGCGAGCAGGTCCTCGTTGCCATCGCCGTCGACGTCGCCGCCCGGCTCCACGCCCCAGCCGAAGTAGTGGTCGTTCGACCCGGTGGGGGCGATGACCACGTCGGCCCCGGTCAGGTCGCCGGTGCCGCTGATGGGGCCGTGCTCGATGAAGACCGCGCCGCCGCTGCTCTTGCCCACGCTGCTGTAGGTCACCCCCGTGGCCAGGTCGCCGACGCCGTCGCCGTCGAGGTCCATGCCGCCTGCGAGGCCGTAGTGGCCGGCGTAGGTGTTCTCCTCGTTGTGGCTGCGCTTGGCCAGGGCCGCCGCCAGGGTGTCGGTGCCGGTGTCCGCGCCGCTCACCAGGTAGACGGCCCCGCCGTTGCTGGCGCCCTCGTCGTGGTAGGGCGCGCTGATGAACACGTCGATCACGCCGTCGCCGTCCTGGTCCCCGGCGGGCGCGATCTGCCGCCCGGCGTGGTCGTTGGAGGACTCCCCGGTCCAGGTGGCGTCGGTGGCGCTGGTGGACTCGCTGGCGCCGGTGGGCCCCCGGTAGAGGTAGACCGCGCCGGTGCTGCCGTCGACGTTGTAGGCGCCCAGGACGATCT
>CAYFPX010000140.1:0-10486 GCA_964344945.1 uncultured Enterobacterales bacterium | reverse complement strand
GTCGCCGTCCAGGTCACCCACCTGCGCCACCCCGTAGCCGGCGTAGGAGCCGTCGAAGCGGGTGTCGTAGGTCGTGGACAGGTCGACGTCGGCGGTGATCGGTCCGTGCACGAGCCAGGCGTAGGACCAGGAGCCGATCAGCAGGTCGTCCACGCCGTCTCCGTCGACGTCGCCGGGCATGGACAGGGAGTAGCCGGCCGCGGAGCCGCTGGGGCCACGCAGCCAGGCCGAGGCGCTGTCGTCGGTCACCAGCGGGTCGGTGCCGGCGGCGACCTCGTCGCCGTCGCTCCAGATGTCCTGGTCGGTCCAGGGGTCCTCCGGGTCGGAGCCGGTGGCGAATTCGTCCCCGTTGCTCAGCCCGTCGCCGTCCAGGTCGTCGCTGGCGTCGTCGGTGCTCGGATCGAGGCCGTGGGCCTCCTCCCAGCCGTCGGCCATGCCGTCGCCGTCGGCGTCGTCGCTGTAGCCGGACACCCCACCCGGCCCACCGTAGGCGCCCATGTCGCTCGTGGAGCCGTCGGGGTCGGTGAGATCCGGGTGGCCAGCGTCCTCCAGGGGGCTGCCGGCGGCCAGGTGCAGGTCCCACAGCGCCGGATCGCTGTCCGGGGAGAACACCAGGAACTCCGGGTCGACGGACAGGTTGCCGTCGGCGCCGGTGGGGTCGTCGAGGCCGTCGTACTCGCCGCTGTCGTTGCCGTAGACGTTGCTGTAGACCAGCTCGGGCTCGTAGGTGCTGCTGTCGTTGGAGAGGCCGTAGCCCTCGTTGTAGGCGGAGATGACGTTGACCAGGTCCACCTGGCGGACCCACACCGGCTCGAGGGTCAGCCCGGTGCCGCCGTTGCCGGCGATGGTCGCGTTGGTGAGGGCGACGAGATCGGAGGTCGAGGTGGTGTCCAGCTGGACCCCGGGCCCGGAGTTGCCGGCCACGAGCAGGTTGTCGGCCTCGAAGGTGCCGCCGCTGTAGGTGTAGACGTGCAGGGCCGCGGTGGAAGAACCGGAGGTCTGGTTGTCGAGCACGGTCAGGCCGGCGGCGGTGACCTCACTGGAGTCGGAGATGGACAGGTAGAGCCCCGGGTAGCTGCTGCCGCCCCGGTTGCTGGAGATCTCGGCGCCGTCGAGCACGATCTCGCTGGAGCTGCTCGCCCAGAGGTAGCCGCCGGAGTAGCTGCTGCCGCTGCTGTTCTTGGACAGCACCAGGTCGGTGAGGTCCACGGTGCTGGAGCTGGAGGAGCCCACCAGCAGCGTGTAGGAGGACAGGCTGCTGTTGCCCTGCATGGACACGCCGGTCAGATCGATGACGCTGGTGCTCGAAGCGTAGAATTCGCCAATGCCGTAGTGGCCGCTGGACTGGTTGTCGTCCATCAGTGAGCCGGCGAGGTTCAGCTCGCTGGTGCTGGAGACCTGGAAGTAGCCGACGCCATAGTACTGGTCGGCCTGGTTGCGAGAGAGTTCGGAGCCGGAGAGGTCGACCGTGGAGTTGCTGTACACGTAGAGATCCACCGCGCCGCTGCGGTAGGTGGCGTGGTTGCCCGTGATCTCGGCGCCGGACAGATCGGCGGTCAGCGTCGAGCCCTGGAGGTAGGCCCCAGCGCCGTAGTAGGCGCTGTTGCCGGTGAGCACGATGCCCGGCATGTCGACCGTCGCGGAGTTGGCGTAGAGGTAGAGCCCGCCGCCATAGGTGCTCGACCCGCTCGTCTCGTTGCCGGTGACTGTCAGGTTCGAGGCGGTGACGCTGGAGGGGTACTCCAGGTAGAGGCCGGCGCCTGAGCCCCCCAGGTTGTCCTGGACCTCGACGTCGGTGAACGCCAGCTCGTCGACGTAGCTGGCGTAGACGCCGCCGCCGCGGTCCGAGGCGTAGTTGCCGTCGATGACCACGTCGATGAGCTCCAGCCAGTCCCCCCCCTCGGCCCGGATGGCGCCGCCCTGCAGGGCGAGCCCGTTGGTCACGGTGAAGCCCTCGAGGGTCCCGCCGGGCATGGTGATCGCCGGATCCCCGTAGAAGTCCCCGTCCAGGGTGGTGGCGCCCGAGCCGTCCACGCCGACCAGGAAGAGCTCCTTGTCGCCGAAGTCCAGGCGCTCGGTCCAGGTCCCCGCCGCGACCTCGATGGTGTCGTAGGTGCAGGCCAGGTCCACGGCGTCCTGGATGCTGCTGGCATCGCCGGGCACGGTCCAGGTCGTGGCCCCCGGGTAGTGGGCGGCGTCGGTGTCGTCGCAGTCCAGGCCGCCGTGGTCGCTGTGGTCGTAGCCGTCGCCGTCGGCGTCGTAGTCGCTGCCCCCGTCGCAGTCCCCGTCCACGCCGTCGTACCAGGTCTCGCTGGCGGCCGGGTTGACGGTGGCGTCGGAGTCGTCGCAGTCCGTGTCGTCGGCGACATAGCCCCCGGGCTCGCTGCAGGCGGGCGTGGTGCTGGAGGCGTTGCCGTAGGTGTCGCCGTCGGCGTCCTCGAACCAGGTCAGCGCGTCCACGGCGCTGGTCTCGTCCACCGAGCCGTCGCAGTCTTCGTCTACCAGGCCCTCGCAGTACTCGTCGGCCCCGGGGTGGATGCTGGCGTCGCCGTCGTCGCAGTCGCTGCTGTCGGTGACCGTGCCGGTGGGCTGGCTGCAGGCCCGCTGCGAGGCCGCGCTGTCGCCGTAGCCGTCGCTGTCGGTGTCGTCGTACCAGGTGGTGGCGTCGGCGCTGTCGGACTCGTCGGTGGATCCGTCGCAGTCGTCGTCGTGGCCGTCGCAGTACTCCGTGGCCCCGGGGCTGATGCTGCTGTCGCCGTCGTCGCAGTCCGTGCCGGCCGAGACATAGCCCCCGGGCTGGTCGCAGTCGATGTCGGTCACCGAGGCATCGCCGTAGCCATCGCCGTCGTCGTCCCGGTACCAGGTGGTGACGTCGATGGCGCTGTCCTCGTCGGTGTCGCCGTCACAGTTGTCGTCCCGGCCGTTGCAGGTCTCGGACTCGCCGGGACTCACGCTGGCGTTGCCGTCGTCGCAGTCGTCGGGGTCGGCCACGTAGCGGGAGGGCTGGTCGCAGTCCTTGATGGTGGTGTCGGTCCGCCCGTAGCCATCGCCGTCGCCGTCGTAGTACCAGGTCGTGGTGTCGCTGGCGTTGTCGTCGATGCTGCCGTTGCAGTCGTTGTCGGCGTCGTCGCAGACCTCGCTGGCGCCGGGGTGGCTGGTGGCGTCGTCGTCGTCGCAGTCGGTGTCTCCCGCCACGTACCCGCTGGGCACGGAGCAGGCGGTGGTGCTGTCGTCCGGGTCGCCGTAGCCGTCGCCGTCGGCGTCGGCGTACCAGGTGCCGGCGTCGGTGGCCTCCTCGTCGACGTCCCCGTCGCCGTCGTTGTCCAGGCCGTCGCACTGCTCCACGTCGAAGCAGTCGGCCACGCCGTCGGCGTCGGCGTCGAAGCCGTCGTCGGCGGTGCCGCTGCAGTCGTCGTCGACCCCGTTGCAGGTCTCGGTCTGGCCGGGGTTCACCACCGCGTTGCCGTCGTCGCAGTCGGTGCCGTCGGCCACGAAGCCCGGGCTGGCTTCGCAGCTCACCTGGGCGACTGCAGCGGTCCCGTAGCCGTCGCCGTCGGCGTCTTCGTACCAGGTCGTCACGTCGATCGCGTCGTTCTCGTCTGCGGCGCCGTCGCAGTCGTTGTCCAGGCCATCACAGACCTCGGAGGCATCGGGATTGACCGCGGGGTCCTCGTCGTCGCAGTCGCCGCCTTCGGCGATGTGATCGGTCGGCTGGGCGCAGGCGGTGGTGGGCTGGTCCTCGTCGCCGAAGCCGTCTCCGTCGGCGTCGCTGTAGTACAGCTCGGCGTCGACCGCGTCCCCTTCGTCGGTGTCCCCGTCGCAGTCGTTGTCGACCCCGTCACAGCGCTCGTCGGCGTCTGGGTGGATGGCCGCGTCGCCGTCGTTGCAGTCGGTGCCGCCCAGCGTGGCGTCGAGGAAGCCATCGCCGTCGATGTCGGGCTCCACCACCTCGAAGGAGACCGAGGCGGAGCCGGCGTCGCCCGCCGGGTCGGTGGCGTTGACGTGCAGGGAGTAGGTGCCCAGGTCCAGGTCATCCAGGAAGAAGTCCGCCGAGCCGTCGGCGTTGGGGTGGTCCGGGGCACCGGACAGGTCTTCGAGGCCGCTCCAGGCGAGGGCGATCTCGGTGAGGTCGACCAGGTAGTCGTCGGCGACCTGGATCTGCACGTGCACGGACAGGCCCAGCCCCGAGGCGTCTCCGGCCTCCGGGGCCACGATGTCCACGGTGGGTGGCGCGTTGGCCTCGACCGTGAAGTCGACCCGGTCCTCGGCCGAGCCCCCCGAGCTGTCGACGACCTGGAGGATGACCGTGTGCTCACCGGCGTCGAGGGCCTCGACCTGCAGCAGGGCCCCGATGTCATTGACCGAGCCCTCTCCCTCCAGCGGCCCCTGGAGGGTGGAGCCCCAGGCGATGCCCAGGTCGTCGTTGGCGGTCAGGTCGTCGCCGATCAGCGCGGCGAAGGTCACGGTGTCCGAGGCGTGCAGCACCTGTCCCTCGACCGGCGAGGTGATCTCGACCTCCGGATCCAGGTTGTGCACCGAGACTCCGGCGTCGGAGCCGGAGCAAGCGGCGAGCAGCCAGACGAGCGAGGTCATGTCACCCTCCGTGCAGAGGAGGGCCCATCCTCGGGCACGCGCCGGGTGGCGTCAATGGCAAGGTGGCGGAGCCCAGGCCGGGTTGCTCCCGCCGAAGACCACCTCCGGATAGCCCATGAGCTGCCGCTCCAGGCGGAGCTGGTACCCGTGCGCCTTGGCGGCCAGGAGAAAGACCGCGACGATGCCCAGCACGGGGAGCCAGCGGGTCACGAGGTCACGCAAGTCCCTTGTCGAGGGTCGGGTACCGAGGAGGAGATCGACGTCGCGGTGCGGATCGGCCCACTCCCGGACTCCGGACTGATCGGCCGGCGCTTGCGCGAGCCGCGCTGGACCACCGTCGAAGCAGAGCGCCGCCACCGCGTCGTCTCCACTCGCGGCGCGGATCGACGCCACGCGCGCATCCAGCCGTGCGGGGTCCCGCCCCGCGCAGATCACGGTCGCTCCCCTCGTGGCGAGTGCCTGGGCGCCGCGGCCAGCCCCGAGCCGCCAGGTGAGCAGGGGGCTCAAGGCGTGTCGATCACCCAGCTCGCCTGCCCGCCATAGGCCCCGATGTCGCAACGGGACCCGTCGCTGGCGTCGGTACAGGTCTCCTCGCCGTTGTCTTCCAGGACGGACCCGGCAGCGGGCGTCAGGTCCCAGTCGAGGGGAAAGGGCCCGTCGGCCTCGACATAGGCCGGATCCTCGGCCTGGTTCCCTTCGCCGTCGGCGGCGACCCGGCTCGTGCCGTCCGACGCCAGCACCCACTCGGTGACCCCGGTGTTGGCGGCGACATTCGACCAGGACACGGTCAGGTCGTCGAGGGTCTCGACCCAGGCGAAGGCGCTGCTCGCGTTGCTGCCGACGGTGTGGTTGTCCACGGTGGTGTGGACCAGGTCCAGGCGGCTGGCTTCGTCGACCAGGAGCACCGCGCCGGTGGTCTCCTCGCCGGCCACGGCGTTGCGGGTCAGGGTGCCGTGCTCCAGGGTGACGACCGCTCCGCCGTCGAGCACGATCAGGCCCCGCACGGTGTCGTCGGCGGTGACCTCGTTGGCGGCCAGCACCACGTGGTCCAGGGCCGCTGCCGAGTCATTGAAGCGGGCCAGCGCGGCGCGTTGGCCCGTGGCCGCTGGGTCGCGGGCGTCCAGGGCGCTGTCCCGCAGGTCCAGGTGACTCAGCGATCCGCTGGCCTGGCTCAGCGACAGCGCGTAGCTGGTGTCGGCGCTGGAGAGGCTCCACTCCGAGGCGACCAGGCCGTCGAGCACCAGGCTGCCCGAGGTCACGTGCAGCCCGATCGCGGTCGAGGTGTAGTCCGACGCCGCGAGGGGGGCGCTGCAGACCAGGTCGTGCGCTGTGCTGTCGGTCCAGGTCAGCTCGCCGTCGGTCGAGACGTGCACGCCACGACAGGTGGCGTCGGAGCGCCAGGCCGTGCCACCCGCCCGGGCCAGCAGCTGCCAGTTGTCCACCTCCACGCGGGTCAAGGACACCTGGGCGTCCTCGACCGAGACGCCGGTCACGGTCGCGGCGCCCTCCAGCGAGGAGGCCGCCTCGACCTCCAGCGTGATTCCCCGTAGGACCAGGTCCGCGGCGGTGAGCTCGCTTCCCTCCCGCACGGCCACGACGCTCTCGGTGATCACGATGTCCTTGCCGCTGCCATAGGCGTACTCCGAGACGTTCAGGTCCTCGACGCCGCCTCCGCTCCAGGAGACCGTCGAGCCGCCCCGGACGTCGATCACCGAGGCGCTCGCGATGCTGTACTCGTCGCTCCGGATGAGGGTGGAGTCGCGGAGCCACACGCCTCCCAGGTCCACGGTGGCGTCGTCGAGATCGAAGAGCTGGCCCACGCAGCCCCGGACTGCGCAGCAGTAGTCGGAGTTGCAGGTGTCCTCGCTGAAGTCGGCGAAGGTGACGTCCTGGGCCGAGAACGTGCTGCCGGAGACGGCCAGGGCCGAGCCTTCGCCCCCGACCGCGTTCCGCACGGTGAACCCGATCAGCCGCGCGTCCTTCTCCCCGCCTCGGACGATGACCGCAGGTCCGGCGGCCCCGTGCAGCTCCACCGTGGTGGCGTCGGGACCGTCCTGGCTGGCCACGACCAGGTCCCGCCCCCCGTAGTCCAGCGGTCCGGTCCACGAGCCGGCCTCCAGGCACAGGGTGTCGCCGCTGACGAAGTCCGCCAGGGCGGCGGCCAGGTCGCCGTCGCCCAAGGCCACGGGCTGTCCGTCGTCGGTCTTGTCGCTGCAGTCGTCGTCGATGCCATTGCAGGGGACCTCGTCGTGGTCCGGCGAGATGTCCGGGTCGTCCGGTGCGCAGTCGTCCTTGTCCGGGACCCCGTCTTCGTCGCGGTCGAACGGGCCGGTGTCGACGGGCGGGGCGGTGTCGGAGGTGTCGGCGGTGTCCGCGGGCGGCGTGTCCCCGGTGTCGGCGCTGTCCGAGGTCGGCAGGGAGTCGGTCGTCGTCGTCGGTACATCGGGGAGCCAGCGGGCGTGCTCCGCCTCGCTGATCCACGCACAGCCGGTCGCGGCGAGCAGCCAGGTGGCGCCAGTGAGCAGGAGCATGGCGGCGAAGGTACCAAAGTGACTGTCCTGCGAACGGGCGTACACTGCCCGTTCCGGAGGTTCCCCGGCGTCTCCTTGTCGTCCTGGTCGACGCCCTGGTCCTGTCCGCCTGCCGCACCGAGGAGGACACCGGCCTCGACACCGGGACGATCGTCTACACCTGCTCGGCCGAGCGGATCGACGGCGACCTGACGGGCCGCTCTACCGACAGTCGGACAGATGGCCCCGCTGAGCCTGCCCCACGAGGCCACGGTGACCGTGGAGAGCCAGCTCCCCGCGCGCCGCCCGACCCGCCTGGTGTGCGACGGGCTCGACCACCCGGACGTCGCGCGAATCCAGGTCCGGGACGCCGCCAGCGGCCGCCCATCGACGCAGGTCCCCCCCGAGTGAGACGCCTGCGACGCAGGTCCCCCCCGAGTGGGACGGGAAGGGGTTCGAGTGCCCGTGCAGCGGCCGGCCTGAGGGTCGAATGGGCCCGACCGGGCTCCAACCGACCGCGATCGGCCCGACTCCCGTCTCACTCGGAGAGGACCTGCGTCGGGACCGTCTCACTGAAGGGGGACCTGCGCACCCTCGCGCCTGGATCCAGCCCGGGACCACGGGCCGCACGGCGCCGGACAGCGCGACCCATCCCCACGCCTCGCGGAGCGTGGGGGAGCGCAGCGTGCCCCGACAGCGGGTCAGACGGCACGAGCGGGGTCGTGCGGTCACCGTCGGGCGGTCCTCCAGCGCTGGGGCCGCCGCCCGGCGTCCACGCAGTGCGCTGTAGGTCCCCACACGCCGGGATGTGTGACTTCCCACGCCCCGGACGTGGCCCCGTCCGCCTCAAGCGACAGTTTCCTTTGTCAGACGCCGTTCGAGCCACTCGGCACGCCCCTTGCCAAGAGTGCTCAGCCCACCCTTCCCCATGTCAGGAACTGCCATGTTGTTGCTCACGCTCTCCCTCTTGAATCCTGTCCACGCCCAGGAGCCGCCCGAGCCCGCTCCCACCGAGGAGGAGGCCCCCGCAGAAGACGAAGCCCCCGAGGAAGGCGACGCCGAAGAAGGCGAAGCGCCCGCCGTGGAGCCCGCCGCCGAAGAGGCTCCTGCCCCGGCCCCCGAGCCCGAGCCGGCCCCCGAGCCCGAGCCGGCCCCCGAGCCCGAGCCGGCCCCCGAGCCCGAGCCGGTGCCCGAGCCCGCAGCGGCCCCGGGCCCGGCCCCCGACGCCCTCACCCTCACGCCCGACGTCTGGTTCCGGCCCCGCTTCGAGGCCCACACCGGCAAGGACGGCACCGCCGGCTCCGGGAACTGGGTGGCCTTCTCCCACCGCGCGAGGGTCGGCCTGGCTCTGACCAAGGGCGATCTGAAGGTGCACCTCCAGGTCCAGGACGTGCGCACCTGGGGCGAAGAGACCCACACCCTGAAGGACTACAGCGCCGACGGCCTGGACATGCACCAGGCCTATGTCAGCTGGAAGGCCACCGAGAGGCTCTGGTTCAAGGCCGGCCGCCAGGAGGTCAACGTGCACGAGCAGCGCCTGATCGGCGCTGTGGGCTGGACCCAGCAGGCCCGACCCTTCGACGGCCTGGTCCTGGGCACCAAGGGCGAGATCTGGGACGCCGACCTCGGCGCCTTCGTGCTCACCGAGGGCAGCCTGACCGGGGACACCGGCGACAACAACCTGGCCTACGCCCGGGCGGGCTGGATCCCCGAGAATGGCCGGGTCGACGGCATCGTCATGTGGGAGCGCAACGCCCCCGCGGACTTCGACCGCTTCACCGCCGGCGTCTATGCCAAGGGCTCCCTCGGTGACCTGCACGGGCGGGTCGAGGCCTACGGCCAGTTCGGCACCTCCGGCACCGACGCGATCCGGGCCGGGATGATCGGGCTGGTCGGCAGCTACACCGTGCCCATCGAGCAGAAGCTCAAGGTGGGGCTGTCCGCCGACTGGCTCTCCGGCGATCCCGACGCCTCAGATGGGGTGAACAATGCCTTCGCCCACATCTACGGCACCAACCACAAGTGGTACGGCTTCGCCGACATCGCGGCCTTCGGCCAGGGCGCCTGGGCCGACAACCAGGGCCTGGTCGACGTCGCGCTGCGGCTCTCGGCGAAGCCCTCGGGCAAGACCCTGGTCGCCATCGACGCCCACACCTTCATGCTTCCCGTCGGTGACGACAAGGGCTTCCTGGCCGCTGAGGTCGACGCCTGGGGCAAGATCGCCCTCACCCCGGGCATGAGCCTGTGGGCAGGCGGCGCCGCGTGGTTCCCCGGCGGCTCCACGGACCCGGACCTCTGGGCCGTGGCCCAGGTCGACGTGAAGCTCTGAGCCCCCCGCCGTTGCTGCGATGTCGCGCACTGCGTGTGCGATGTCGCACAACGGCCAGAGGGCGACCCGGCGGCTCAGCGGTCCAGGATCTCGTGGACCCAAACCCCGGCTCCACGCCGCCGTTGACACGCTCCGCCTGCAGACGCTATCTGGCGCGCCCCCAGGAGGAGCCAGCATGGGCGACGTCAACAGCGGCAGCAACGATCGGATCCAGCGCAACGTCGAGAAGGGGGATCACGAAGAGGAGATGTCCCCGATGGCGCCGCCCGAGGCCTACGCGCCTCCCGGGGCGGGCCAGTCGGTGCCCTACGCCGACATGCACCCTCTGCTCAAGGAGCTCCGGGACGAGCACGAGGTCTACCTCCGGGAGCTCGACGTCTTCGAGGGCCTGCTGGCGGGCATCCGGGTCACCGGCATCGACGCCGCGGCGGGCAAGGGCCTGGGCCGCTTCTTCCGGCTCCTGGAAGACGACGTCCTGCCACACAACCGGCGCGAGGAGCGGGTGCTCTTCCCCCTGCTGGCCCAGCGCCTGGTCGAGAGCGGAGAGCACAGCCCGGGACCCCGTCCAACCACGGGGGTCGACGTCATGCTGGCCGACCACGTCACCCTCATCCAGCAGTCCGCGGTGGCCCTCGGCTTCCTGCGGATCGCAGACCGGCTGTCCGATGAGGGCTCCAAGCAGATCGTCATCGACGAGGCCACGAAGCTGGGCCTGAAATTCGCGTCCGACCTGCGCCTGCACATCTTCCGCGAAGACGAAGTGATCTTCGCCCTGGCCCACCAGCTGATCACACCCGAGGAGCTGGACCAGCTTCACCAGCTCCCGCTCTAGCAGGGTCACTGCGCCGGTCGGATGGCCTGCGGCGACGGGCGAGGCGCAGAGCCACAGCAGGGGCAGCCACAGGGTGCTCATGGTGTCACTGACCGGATCACCTGGGTCGACCCTTGGCCTCCGCCCCACCACCGGCGGGCTCGGCCACGACTTCGGCTCGGTCACGACAGTGGTGCGGCGGATGCCTGCGCGATCATCGGATCAACCCAGGTGACCGGAGTC
>CAYFPX010000139.1:0-22007 GCA_964344945.1 uncultured Enterobacterales bacterium | reverse complement strand
TCGATCTCCTTGGGCAATCGTTTGAGGATCGAGTTGAGGGAGAGTTTGCGTACCAGGACGTGGGCATACCCGAACACCGCGAGGCGGTCCGGGTGGAGCCGGATCGCGTGCTCCAGGGTGGCCCGCAGGCTCTCCAGGCTCTGCCCCGGAAGGCCGCGCATCAGGTCCAGGTTCAGGCCGCGCATGCCCAGGTCCCGGGCCCTGGCCAGCAGCACTGCGACCCGCTCCGCGGCCGGAGGTCGGTCAACCTCGGCGAGCACGGTGGGATCGAAGGACTGTACGCCCAGAGACAGCCGGGTGAAGCCAAGGCCGGCGAGGGCCTCCACGTGCTCGACACGCGTCGCGTGGGGCGCAGCCTCGATGGAGAGCTCGGCCCCCGGCTCGAAGGAGAACCGCAACCGAAGGATGCCCATCAGCTCCCCCAGCTCCGCCGGTGTCAACCAGGTTGGCGTGCCGCCACCCAGGTGGAGCCGCCGCAGCGGCAGCCGCCCCCGAGGCAGAGGCATGCGGGCGACGTGACGGCGCAGCGCGGCCAGGTAGCGCTCCCCCGCGGTGCGGGACCGAGACACGACCATCGTGCAGCCGCAGTAGCTGCACTGGCTGTGGCAGAAAGGCACGTGCACGTAGACCTCGGCCGGGGTCGTCGCCTCGGCGAGGGCCCGATCGATACGGGCGGGATCCGGGTCGGGCCGCCAGAGGGGGATGGGCGGGTAGCTCGTGTAGCGGGGCACACGGGCGCGAAGGAGTGCAGTCCGATCCATGCCCGGCATCATGTGCACCAAGCGTGCCGCCCTGCGCTGCCTCAGGATCCCGGAGCCGACAGTGACGTGTGTCATATGACCCGAAGCATTGTGGCAAACCACACACCCTTGTGCCCGTCCGTCTTGAGGACTACACCGCTCCGGTGAACACCTGGCGCGAGATCGCGGCCTACGTGGGGTTCGGTCCGGCCGACTCCGAGGCCCTGCGAGAGCTGCTCCCCCACGCGAACGCGCACCTGCCCGCCATCGCGGACCGGTTCTACGAAGCGGTCCTCTCCAACGAGCGGGCCGCGTCCGTGCTCCAGGGCCCGGAGCAGGTCGAGCGCCTGAAGGGCACCCTGTCCAAGTGGATGCTGGAGCTGCTCGAAGGGCCCCACGACGGCGTCTACTGGGCCCGCCGCCGGCGCATCGGCCACGTGCACGTCAAGGTCGGGCTGCCGAACCGCTACGTCTTCGGCGCGATGAACGTCATCCGCCAGGAGCTCCTGGCCCTCGCCAAGGGGTCACTCCCGCCCGACGTCCTGTGGGAGGTGTGCCTGGCCATCCAGAAGGTCACGGACGTCGAGCTCGCGGTGATGAGCGGCGCCTGGATGGAGGCCCACGAGGCCCAGGAGCTGGCGGGCCTGCAGGCCGTGATCGTGGAGAACCTCCCGGTCACCGTGCTGTGCCTGGACGACCAGCTGCGGGTCACCTCGGCCTCGGCGCCGCCTCGCGGCCCCGCCCAGTCGGTCCGCGCCTACGTCGAGGACGCCGTGATCGAGGCGGCTGACCTGAGCGGCCAGCTCGCCCGCGCCCTGGACACCGACCGCCAGGTGTCCCTGCCCCGGGTCGAGACCGGCGACGGGCGCATCTTCCGGATCACGATCCTCCCTCTGCACCACCCCCTGGCCCGGCTGTTGGTGCACCTGGACGAGACCACGGACCTGGTCGCGGTGGAGGCCCGACTGAAGGAGGCCGAGCACCTGGCCACCCTGGGCAGCCTGGCCGCGAATGTCGCCCACGAGGTGCGCAACCCCCTGGCCGCGATCAGCGCGACGCTCCAGGTGATCGTGCGTTCATTCGCCGAAGATGACCGTCGGCGGAGCATCCTGGACAAGGTCCAGCAGAACGTGCACCGCCTGGACCGGCTGGTGACCGACCTGCTGAGCTACGCCCGGCCGGTCGAGCTGCACACCACGGAGCTCGACCTGGTCACGTGCGCGCAGGAGGCCCTGGCCAACAGCCACGTCCAGGCCCGGATCCGCGTGGAGGAGCCGGTCGAGACCGGCGTTGCCGACGCCTTCTACCTGCAGCAGATCCTGGTCAACCTGCTCCAGAACGCCCGCGACGCGGCGGGCGGCGAGGCGGGGGTCGAGCTGATCGTGGGGCCTGGGGCGAGCCTGCGGGTGAGCGATGCGGGCCCTGGCATCGCCGAGGAGGTAGCGAAGAAGCTGTTCGAGCCCTTCGTCACCACCAAGACCCGCGGGACCGGACTGGGGCTGGCCATCAGCCGCAAGCTCGCCCGGGGCATGGGTGCCGAGCTCGGCCTCGACACCAGCCACGGCGAGCTGGGCGGGGCGGTGTTCCGCCTCAGCCTGAGGGCGCCGGTGCGGATCCGCTCTTGAGCATGCCGTACTTCTCCAGCCGATAGCGCAGGGCGTACCGGCTGATCGCCAGCAGCCGCGCGGCCGCGGACTGGTTGCCCTGGGTGCGCTCCATGGCCTGGAGCAACAGCGAGCGCTCCACGGCCTCCAGGTCCACGCCTTCAGGGGGCAGGGTGAACGGGGCCTTGCTGCTGAGGGCGGTGTGACCGCCGTAGCGGATCTCCGGAGGCAGGTGATCGACGCCGATCACGGACTGGTTGCTGCCCTCGAGGATCACGATGCGCTCCATCACGTTGCGCAGCTCCCGCACGTTGCCCGGCCAGTGCCAGGCCTGGAGCCTGCGCACGGCGTCGGCTGAGATCCCCTCGATGTTCCGGCTGAATTCCCCGTTGAAGCGCTGGACGAAGAAGTCCGCCAGGGTCGGGATGTCCTCTCGCCGCTCCCTCAGCGATGGCACGTCGATCCGGATGACGTTGAGCCGGAAGTAGAGGTCCTCGCGGAAGCGGCCCTCGCGGACCTCCGTGGCGAGATCCCGGTTGGTCGCCGCGATCACGCCGGCGTCGAGGGTCAGGTCGGACAAGCCGCCAACCCGCTTGAACCGGCGATTCTCCAGGGCCCTCAGGAGCTTCGCCTGTGTGCCCAGACTCATCTCCCCGATCTCGTCGAGGAAGATCGTGCCCCGTCGGGCGACTTCGAACAGGCCCCTCTTGGTGGTCTTGGCGTCGGTGAACGAGCCGCGCTCGTGGCCGAAGAGCTCGCTCTCGATCAGCTGGTCGGGCAGGCTCGCGCAGTCCACCTCCATGAAGGGACCGGCCTTGCGGGGGCCGCGCTCGTGGATGGCGCGGGCAATCAGGTCCTTGCCGGTGCCGGACTCGCCGATGAGCAGGACGGTCGGGGCCTCGACGTCTTCGAGCTTGCGCAGCGTGTCGAACAGCCGGTTCATCGCCCGGGAGTCCCCCAGGATGCGGCCATAGGCGCCCGCTTCCCGGTTGCGCAGGTAGTGCACCTCGCCGGCCAGGCGCTGGGTCTCCAGCACGCGACTGACGGCCAGGGAGATCTCCCGCAGGTCGAAGGGCTTCTGGAGGTACTCCGAGGCCCCGAGCCGGGTGGCCTCGATCGCGTTGTCCACGCCCCCGTGGGCCGTCAGCACGATGGTCGGCACATCGCGGCCGTCCTCGCGCAGCTTGCGCAACACGCCGAGCCCGTCCAGGCGGGGCATCTTGATGTCGGTGATCACCAGGTCTGGCGCCCGGGCCTCGACCTGCTCGAGACAAGCGACACCGTCCGCGGCCTCCAGGACTTCGTAGCCCTCCCCGCGCAGGTGCTCGGTCAGGGACCAGCGGATGAGCTCCTCGTCGTCGCAGACGAGCACGACCTGTGTTCCAGCCACCGGGCCTCCTGGGGGTGTGGCAACTCGCACACTGCCCTGTAGCAAACCGCGTGCCAGCTCTCGCGGGTGGCTCCGCCCGCCACCCCCGCCCTACCGGGGGGCACCTCGATCGGCACGATTCTTGCTCTTGCCGGGGGTCCTCAGCCACCCCTAGAAGGGACGCCATGCAAGCTGCCCCGCACTCCTGGTCCGTCGGACCCCACTCCGCCCCCTCGACCACCGAGCGCTTGCGTGGGATCGGCGAGCGCTTCCGCTTCCGCCGCCGCGAGGTGCTCTGGCGGGCTGGCGATCCGGCCGACCACCTGATCCTGGTCGGCTCCGGCGCCCTGAAGTTGATCCGCCCCTTGGTGCACGGTCGTCCGGGCATCCTCGACCTGATCGCCCGCGGGGGGATCCTGGGCGAAGAGGCCGCGATCTTCGGCGGCAGCTACGCCAACGACTGCCAGGCGGTGGTGGCGGGTCACGGCTGGAGGATCGACTGCATCGAGCTCCAGAGGCTCACTCGCCAGGATCCGACCCTGTTGTCCGGCCTGCTCGACCTGTCGATCAATCGGGCTGCGCGGTTCTCCGAGCGCCTCAGGGACTTCCTGGACGGCGAAGTCGAGCAGCGCCTGGCCCGCGTGCTCCTTCGCCTGGGCGAGGAGCACGGCATGGTCGACGCGCGGGGCACCTTCATCCCCCTGCCGCTGACGCGGAAGGAGCTGAGCGAGATGGTCGGCTGCCGAAGCGAGACCGCCATCCGCACGATGTCTCGCTGGACCCGTGCGGACCTGGTCCAGGTCCAGAAGGAAGGGCTGATCCTGCGTGATGTCACCCGGTTGGCCCAGGTGGCGAACCCCTGACTCACCGGATCACCCGGGTTGACCCGACCTCACCTGGCCTCCGCCCCAGCACTGCCGGTCAATGAGCCGGCCCTGGCCACGACCCTCGACGCCCGCGGCAAGCGGGCGTCGCTGCTCTGGGGTCCGTCGATCGACCGGGGCCCGTGTCTGATCCACCACAGCCCCTGTGCGAGTTCCCACTCTCCCCAACGCAGACCCTACTGTTCATGGGGATCCGCGCGGGCACAGCCCTTGCCAGGCAGGGTGGAGATGTCACCCCGAGAGACCCGCCTCACCCTGGGCGCCCTGTTCCAGACCCTCCAGGACCTCGCGGCCCGCGAGCGCGGGCACATGGCCCTGGTCCGACTGCGCGTGCCGGAAGGCATGGACCCCGACCCCGTGCTGGCCTGGCTTGGCACGCGGCTCGGCGGCGTGGAGTTCGCGGTAGCGGACGCGCCCGGACGCCTCGGGGTGGCGTCGGTGGAATTCGACCTCTGACCGAGAGAGCCGCCATGGCCTTCGAGAACATCCTCGTCCCGATCGACTTCAGCGACACCAGCCTGAACGCCCTGCGCGTGGCCATCGGCGTGGCCCGAAGCGCCGGCGGCACGATCTCGCTGCTGCACGTCGGCACCGATCCGGCCCCCTACCTGGCCGCCACGGGCCACCCCGGGGCCGCGGGCGAGGTCCTCCGGGGCCTGGCCAGCGACCTGCGCAAGGAGCAGGAGCACCAGCTGAAGCAGCTGGCCCGCCAGGAGCTGCCCTCCCAGCTCCAGGGCAGCCTGCTGGTGCGCTCCGGCTACCCGCCTTCCGTCATCACGGAGCAGGCCGCCGAAGGCGGCCACGACCTCATCGTGATGGGCACCCACGGCTACACCGGCGTCAAGCACGTCTTCCTGGGCTCGGTCGCGGAGCGGGTCATCCGCCACGCGACCGTGCCTGTCCTGGTCACCCACTGAACCCCCCGAGAGCCCTCCATGAACGTCTCCCAGCTCATGACCCGCGACCCGATCACCCTCCGACCGGACGACTCGATCGCCCAGGCCCTGGAGCACATGCACCGCTACGACGTGCGCGAGCTTCCGGTGGTCGAGCAAGACACCCTGGTCGGCATCGTCACGGACCGCGACGTGCGCATGAACCTCGGCCCCGGCTCCGCGGAGCTCGACGAGCGCGACATGAGTGTGAAGGCGCTTGATGCGGCCATCGACACGATCATGACCGCCGACGTTGCGACTCTGCACCCGGCCGTGCTGGCGTCCGAGGCCTGCCGCCTCCTGGTCGCGAACAAGGTCGGCGCCATGCCGGTCGTCGACGCCGAGGGTGGCCTGCTGGGCATCTGCAGCGTCACGGACCTGCTGGCGGAGGCCGCGCCGCTCTTCGAGCGCGAGGAGTAGCCCGATGGCCACCGCTGCCCCTTCGATGAGTGAGAAGCACGCGGTGGCCCTTGCATCGCAGCTCCTGGACGACCTGCGCACCACCCGCGCCTACGCGGATCGGGAGGTGTTCACCCTCTCCCCCCACGAGGCCATCTACACCGCCGACGCGCTGATGCGGGCTTCGGGTGTGCGCCACCTGCCGCTGGTGGAGGACGGCGCGCTCGTGGGGGTCGTGTCGACCCGGGACACGGGCGCTGTCCTCCAGGACGCGGCGAGCGAGACCGCGGGCGACGGGGCCGCGACCCCGATGTCCCCGGTGGGGGACCTGGTGCGCCGAGCCCCGGTGACCATCGGACCCGACGAGCTGCTGCGGCTCGCTGCCAGGCGCATGGCGGACCTGAACGTGGGCTGCCTGCCCATCGTCGATGACAGCGGCCAGCTGATCGGGGTCATCACCCGTCAGGACCTGGCCATCGAGCTCGCCGACCAGGTGAGCATGCCTCCGGCCGACGAGGTGCTCCCGTGACCCCGGCGGAGCTGGTCCAGGAGATCCTGGACACCCACCACGCCCTGCTACACGCCGAGCTGCCCCGCCTGGACAAGGCCCTCGCCGGGGCGCCGGAGCCCCTGCGCAGCACCTGGTTCGAGCTCTCGGCCCTGATGGTGGAGCACCTGTCCAAGGAGGAGGGCATCCTCTTCCCGACCATCCTGGCCCTCTGCGAGAGTGGGCACACGACCGGCTGCGGGGTGGACGGTCCCGTGGCCCAGATGCGCTACGAACACCAGCGCATCGAAGCCCTGGTGGCGCAGCTCGAAGAGCACCTGGCCCTGGCCGGCGACGAACAGGAAGCCCTCGCCACCCTGCTCGACGACCTGAAGGTGCACGCAGCCAAGGAGGACGAGCGGCTCTTCCCCGCCGCTCGGGCCCTGACCCTGGGCGCCCCGGTGACCGTCGCCCTGGCCCGACTGGAGGAGGACCACCACTTCCTGCTGAGCGGCTTTCTCGCCATGGCGGAGGAGCTGGAGGGCGGCTCGACCGACGACCGCTTCCTCGCCCGCTTCCGGGAGGTGCACGAGATGGTCGTGCGCCACCTGGGCGAGGAGGAGGAGCTGCTGATGCCGGCCCTGAGCACCCTCGCCCAGGGCCAGCCGCCGCCGGACACCGGCTTCGAGACCCTGCTGGCCGGGCTGCAGACCGAGAGCGCCGAGGTCGAGGCCTTCGCCGAGGGCCTGTACCGGATCACCGACGGCGCCGGCGATCAGGAAGAGACCCTGGTGGCGCTCCTGGACCGCTTGCTGGCCCACGCCCGCTTCGAGGAAGAGGACCTGTTCCCGGTGGCCCTGCGCCTGCTCGAGGCCTGGGCCCCGTCGGCGGACGAGGCCACCGCCCCGACCCCGGCGCATGCCAGCGACGCCCGGCACGTGCTGCGGCGCACCCGCTCCCCCTGCCCGGAGTGCCTGGAGCTCCAGGATGCCGACGTGGCGGTCTACGAGGACCGGGTCGAGCTGGAGCGCACCTGTCCCGAGCACGGACCGGCGTCTCAGCTGCTGTCCCGGGCCCCCGGCTACTGGGTGGACCTGGACCGCTACTTCTTCAAGGTCAACCCGGGGGCCTGGCCCCAGCGCGACTACATCGTGCGCATGACCGAGCAGTGCAACCTGAACTGCCCGATCTGCCTGGCGCGGGCCAACGACGCGGACACCGCGGACCTGGACATGGGGGCCCTGGAGCGCCTGCTCGAGGAGCGCCAGCAGGGGGGCCTGAAGATCGACCTGATGGCCGCCGAGCCCACCCTGCGGGACGACCTCGAGGAGATCGTGCGCGACATCAAGGCCGCGGGGCACATCGCCGCGCTGCACACCAACGGGCTGAAGCTCGCGCACCTGCCCTTCGCCCAGAAGATGGCCGACGCCGGCGTCGACGAGGTCTTCCTGCAGTTCGACGGCTTCAACGAGGACGCCAACAAGACCCTGCGCGGCCGTCCGCTGCTCAAGGCCCGGCTGCAGGCCCTGAAGAATTGCCGGAAGGTCGGCCTGTCCACGAGTCTGATCGCGGTGATCGCCAAGGGCGTCAACGAGGAGCAGGCCGGCGAGGTCTACCGCTTCGCCCTGCGGCCCGAGAACGACCACGTGCGCGAGGTCCTGCTGCTCGGGCTGCGCGAGCTCGGGGGTGCCCGGGACCTGGCGCTGTCCGACAACGCGCTGATGCCCGACGAGCTCATCGACCTGCTCGCCGATCAGCACCCGGAGCTCGGCCGCGACGACGTGCGGCGCTTCAACAAGCTCTACTTCGCGATGCTGTCGGCCTTCAAGGTGCGCAAGTGCCTGTACGTGCAGCACTACCTGGTGGCCCGGGACGGGAAGGGCAACGCGAAGACCTTCTCGGACCTGGTGGATCTGAACGCCCTGGAGGTCGCAGCGGAGCGCTACGCCCGGGACATGCACCGCCACCCGATCGTCGCGCGCGCCAGGCTGCTCGCGGCTTTCGGGAGGGCGGGTCTGGGCCCGGCGGCCCGGCACGCCCTGCCGGACCTGGTGCGACTGCAGCACCTCTTCCGCACCGGCATGAACCTGAAGCGAGTGCCCCGGCGCTTCCTGCTCCTCGGGTTCATCACGGCCTGTGATCCCCTGAACTTCGACGCCCAGGTGGCCCTGCAGTGTGGCAAGGGCGAGCTCAGCACCGACGGTGGCCTGGTGGACAGCGGCGCCTGGGCCAACCTCTCCCGCGAGCAGCGCGTGGCGGCCGAGCGCGAGGGCGGCACCCCCCCCGGCAAGTGACTTCCCCCGGAGGACCCATGTCCCTGCAGCACATCCTCGTGGCCATCGACGGCTCGGAGCCCAGCGCCCGTGCGGTCGCCCTCGCGGCGGAGCTGGCCCGTGCCAGCGTCGCGACCCTGGAGATCATCACGGTGATGGACCTCGGTCAGCTGGAGTTCCTCGAGACCCACCTGCTCACCGAGGAGCAGCTCCGGATCTGGCAGGCCCGACAGCGCAAGGAGGTGCTCCAGGAGGCCGCCGACAGCCTGCCCGACGACACCCCCCCGCCCACCCTGCACCTGCTCCAGGGCCGGGCAGCTGCCACGATCGTGGGGCACGCGGTCGAGCAGGAGGCGGACCTGATCCTGCTGGGGCGGACCGGCAAGGGCGCCCTGGCCCGCATGGTCGAGGGCAGCGTGTCCCGGCGGGTGGCGCAGACCGCGCCGATGCCGGTGGTGGTCGTTCCGTAGCGGACAGGCGGTGCGGCCCATCGGGCCTCGCGGTTGTCGTCCTCGTCGGCCTTCGGAGCCACTCCACCTCGTCCTCGAGCAGGGCCCCTGTCTGGGCCTCTCGAACTCGGTGAGTGTGCACGAAGTGGGCGAACGGACCACGATCCTGTACGTCGCGAAACCGGAACACCGGCGGCTTCAGCACCCGAGACGTGGCGCACGGGTGATCGACCGCCGCCGCAGCAACCAGGGCAGGCCCAGCTCCTGGCGGCCACCCTCGGCGGCCGCGCCGGTGCGGGATCCGATCTCGATGCCCGACCAGGGCGGAACAAGCCGCTCGATCGAGGCCGGGCGCAGGTGCCGGTCGAAGACCGCCCGGGGTTCCTGGGCCAGCGCGACGCCGTGACGGAAGGTGTTCACGGTCCGGTCACCATCCTGGGAGATCGCGGCGATGATGCCCGTGTTTGCTGATGATTCGCTCCGTTACGGAACAAAGGCTTGGCACGTCGCCCTGGCACCGTTACCACGCCTTTGATCCCGGTCCCGGGAACACTTCGGAATTCTCGACCCCGAATCCACAAGAGAGCCACATGCCCCGTCCCAACAAAGCCAATGGCATCCTTGCCCCGTTCCGCGACAAGTTCGGCAAGGTGCCGGATCACAAGATCGCCGAGGAGAGCGGCCTGTCCCTGAGCACCGTCGGCAAGTACCGCCGGGCCAACGGCCTGCCGACCTACCAGGGCTACAAGTTCAAGAAGGGAGAGCTTCCCCCGGGCCACAAGGCCGCCAAGAAGGGCAAGAAGAAGGCCGCTCCCAAGAAGGCCGCCCCCAAGCAGCCCGCTGCCAAGAAGGCCGCCCCGCCCAAGAAGGCCGCCCCCAAGAAGGCCGCCCCCAAGCAGAAGAAGTTCCGCAAGTCCAAGCTCGATCCCTACGCCCACCTGATCGGCAAGCTGCCGGATCGCGAGGTCGCGGAGATGGCCGGCACCACCCCGGACGGCGTGCGCATGTACCGCTTGCGCCACGGGATCCCCGCCGTGTCTCGGGCTCAGCGCGGCCAGCCCCGCAAGGTCGAGGCCCCCAAGGCCGCCAAGCAGGCCGCCAAGCAGGCCACGAAGAAGGCCCCCCCCAAGAAGGCCGCCGCGCCCGAGAAGCCCGCCGTCAAGGCCCCCGCCGTCGGCGCCCAGGCCTACGAGGTCGTGGTCCGCGCGGGCAGCGAGGACAAGACCTACGTGGTCGTCGCGGGCGACATCGTCTCCGCCGCTCAGCAGGCCAGCGCGGCCGGCAAGGGTGACGTGGTCGGCGTGCGCCACCTGACCGAGGCGCTGGTCGCTTCCTGACCGCCTTCCTCTGGCTGGTCGCTTGCAGCGGCGGGGGCACACCCCAGGGTGAGCCCTCGCCGTCGGCGCGTCCGCCGCCATCGTCCGAGCCCCTGACCACCGAGGCGGCCCGAGGCCCCTGGCCTTTCGAGGCCTCCCCCTGTCCGCCCGGCATGGTCCACGTGCCGGCCGGCACCTACACCACCGGCATGGCGCCGCCCCTGCCCTATGCCGCGGTGGACACCACCAAGATGGCCGTGGTGGACGCCCCCGAGAGGGAGTGCCCGGAGGCCCTGGCGGCGCACCCCGGCACCTCGGTCTGCTGGATCCAGACCGATCTGCGGGATCCCGTCGTGACCGCCCACGAGGTCACGGTCGACGGCTACTGCATGGACGCCCTGCCCTTCCCGGGCGCCGGGCCCTATCCGCCCGACGGCATGACCACCTACGATGCGAGTCGCTTCGACGAGCTGCTCGCCACCGGCGCGTTCGGTCCCCGTCGCATGTGTGCGTACACCGAGTACGAGCTGGCGGTGGCCGGTCCGACCGCCAACCACCGCTTCGTGTACGGCGACACCCCGGATCCCGACCGCTGCCAGCAGAAGGAGGACCAGGCGATCGGCAGCCGCCCTCGGTGCGGCAGCGAAGGGACGGGCCTGTTCGAGTACGGCGCCGTGATCTCCCAGTGGGTCCTCAACGACGATCAGCTCACCGCCTGGGCCTGCGCCCGTCCCGAAGGCTGTCCGGCGTCTGGTGGCGCGAAGCTCGACGAGCGCCGGGCAGGCGGCAGCTACAAGACGAAGTACCTCGTGGCCGGCGGCACCCGGCGCCTCCAGACCCGCCAGGCCCCCTTCACGCCGCACACCTACCACGACCACGGCCAGGTCTCGGGCCCGGACGGCTGCGACAAGTGGGGCTGGGACGACGGCCCTGCGGTGTGTGCCGATGCCGACGAGCGCTACGCGCGCTGTGTCACGGAGCCGGACGGCGAGGGGTGCCGCGAGCTGCATGCCCAGGAGCTCGCCTGGCGGGGGCTGCTGGAATTCTGCCGGGGCCGGCACATGACGGAGTGCCTGAGCCGCGGACTCTCGGCGGTGACGGGAGAGGCGGTGGATGTGTGTCCGGAGAGCGATCTGTCGCTGGGGCCGGGGCAGGGGCGGTAGCGGGCCGCGGGCCCGCGGCTACGGGCTACAGCGGCTCCGGCATTCCCCCGGTCGGCTCCTTCACCCGCCGCCAGATCCCCCAGCCGCCGGCTCGCTCTCGCAGTCCGAAGTCGTCGCCGACCAGGCGCGCGGTGAACGGGTGGTCGATCGGCAGGACGACCGTGTCGACCCGATCGAGGGTCAGGGGCCAGGCCACGGTCCAGTGCGGGGGCTGGCCATCGTCGGCGTACATGTGGTTCACGTTCCAGAGCACCCGGCGACCCGACAGCGCGGCCATCAGCCGGTACTCGGTGGCGACCCGGTCCTCGGGCTGGACCTTCTCGACCAGGCGGTGGAGCGCGGCGACCTCGTCGCCGGCCGCCTCGCTGCGCAGCATCTCCCCACGGCGCTCCAGGCGCTCCCGCTGCTCGGGGAAGGTCACGGCGTTGCCCAGCACCAGCCAGATCCCCAGGGGCCAGGCGAGCTTCGGCCAGCGCTCGAGCACCACCGCGGCGCCCACCGTGCCCGCCGCGGCCCACAGGGGCAGCAGCGCCGAGCGCAGGTAGACGGTCGTGCCGGTGAACCCGTGCCACTCCCGGTGGGTGTCCGTCCACAACCACCAGGCCGGACCGGTGGACATCGCCAGCGGGGCCGGGGCGGCCGGGCTCAAGGCATAGCCACCGACCAGGGAGTGGCCCAGGTAGCGCCAGCGCTCCGCCAGCAGCTCCGGGGGCACGCCGGGGCCCCCACCCTCGAGCATCTTGCGGGGGTCGAAGTGGAAGAACATGTTCTCCCGCACCGCCAGCAGCACCCCCAGCCAGGCCAGACCGAGGGCGATCAGCGCCACCCCCTCCCGCCGTCGCCAGCCCCCCCAGGGCAGCACCAGCAGGACCGCACCGCACAGGCGCAGCACGTAGCCGGACTCCTCCCGGATCAGGCACACCAGCAGCGCCGCCGGGAGCCAGGTGCGCCAGGACCCGGGGTACAGCCCGTAGACCAGCCAGGCCAGCGCCGGCACCCACAGGGCCATCGGGCGGAAGTCCGCCCCCGCCGCCGACGCCGTGGGGGCCCAGACCAGGAAGGCCAGTCCCGCCGCCAGGCCGAACCAGGGCCGGCCGGACGCCGCGCGACCCAGCTCCGCCAGGGGCCAGGCCGCCGAGACCACCGCGACCACGTTCAGCAGCACCAGCAGCTTCACCCCGGGCGCGGCCGCATACAGCGGCAGGATCAGCGCGAACACCGGGTGGAAGTGCACCATCTCGAAGAACCCGGTCGGCTCCAGCAGGATCGGCGAGGTCCAGGCCCGCCCGTCCAGGGCACTGCTCAGGATCTGGTTGAAGAAGGCCAGGTCCTGGGCCCACTGCTCGCGAAACACGTACAAGGCGAGCAGCTGCAGGCGTCCCCAGGTGACGGCCGCAGCAGCCATCGCCAGGGCGAGCACCAGCCGGGGGAGCCGATCGAGCACGCCGCGACCCTACCGCGCGACCCTTGCGTGCTGGCATCGGCGGGGCCCGGGCGATACCCCCGGCGTTCGCGGAGAGCCCCCGATGAAGCGAGTCCTTCCCTTCCTGTTCGCTGCCCTGATCGCTCTCTCCAGCGCCCCCGCGGTCCACGCCGCGGAGAGCGAGGAGAGTGCCCCCTGGGCTGGTGTCGACGCCTGGTTCGGCAAGTGGATCGTCGGTCCCATGGCCACGGTGATGTTCTGGGACGTGATGTTCTGGGACAACCACCTCCCCGAGGGCGAGGGCATCGGCTCGACCGTCGACGGTGGCGTGGTCACCGCCTACGAGGGCGGCACCTACACCGTGCAGCCCCAGCCCGAGGTGGCCCTCGCCGCCGCGGTCGCCGCGCCGGCCGAGCCCGTGACCATGACCATGGGCAAGCTCGAGGTCGCCATCACCGGCGGCGAGGACGGCCTGAAGGGCCAGGTCCAGGCCCGCACCCTCGACCCCGTCGCCGAGGGCCTCGGCGTCACCGCCGACGGCCTGCCCGACGGCCAGCCCCTGGCGGAGTGGATCGGTCCGGCCTTCGAGCTCGGGGACCTCGATCCCAAGGGCGCCGACCTGTACGTGGTCAAGGGCCTCGCCCCCTTCCCCGCCGTGGTGCAGGCCAGGGATGGGGTCTGGGAGGTCGCCAGCGTCGGCGTGACCCTCGCCGAGGACGCCCTGCCCATCGCCGTGGGCTCCCGGGTCCAGGCCGGCGACGTGGTCGGTGCGGTCCTGAGCATCGAGGGCGACAAGGCCACCATCGGCAGCGAGGCCACCACCACCGTCGAGGGCCCCCTCGCCAACCCGGCCGGCAACTCCGCACCCGTCGTGGTGGTCTGGCTGGTCCTCGGCGCGATCTTCTTCACGCTGCGGATGAACTTCATCAACCTGCGCGGCTTCCTGCACGCGGTGATCGTCACCAGCGGCAAGTACGACGACCCCGAGGAGACCGGCGAGGTCACCCATTTCCAGGCCCTGTCCGCCGCGCTCTCCGCGACCGTCGGCCTCGGCAACATCGCCGGTGTCGCGGTCGCGGTCGCGGTCGGTGGCCCCGGTGCCATCTTCTGGATGATCCTGGCCGGCTTCCTGGGCATGTCCTCCAAGTTCACGGAGTGCACCCTGGGCCAGATGTACCGGGTCGAAGACGCCAAGGGCCAGATCCGCGGCGGCCCGATGGAGTACCTCCACCGAGGCCTCGACGAGCTCGGCCAGGGCGGCCTGGGCAAGGTGCTCGCCGGGCTCTTCGCCGTCATGTGCATCGGCGGCAGCTTCGGCGGCGGCAACATGTTCCAGGCCAACCAGTCCGGCGAGGCCGTGCGCGAGCTCGTCCCCCTGCTGGACCAGTACCCGGTGGCCTACGGGCTCATCCTGGCCTTCTGCGTGGGCCTGGTGATCATCGGCGGCATCCGCTCCATCGGCAAGGCGGCGAGCGCCATCGTCCCCCTGATGTGCGGCATCTACGTCCTGGCGGCTCTCTGGATCCTCGGGTCGAACGCCTCCGAGGTGCCGGCGGCCTTCGCCACCATCGTCGGCAGCGCCTTCTCGCCAGAGGCCGGCTACGGCGGGCTCATCGGCGTCTTGATGCAGGGCTTCAAGCGAGCGGCCTTCAGCAACGAGGCCGGCATCGGCTCGGCGTCGATCGCCCACTCGGCGGCCGCCACCGAAGAGCCCGTGCGCGAAGGCATCGTGGCCCTGCTCGAGCCCTTCATCGACACCATCATCGTCTGCACCATGACCGGCCTGGTCGTGGTCATCACGGGCGCCTACGCCGACCCCACGGCTGGCGAGGGCGTCCACATGACCTCCTGGGCCTTCGGCCAGACCCTGGAGTGGTTCCCCATCGTGCTGAGCGTGGCGGTGGTGATGTTCGCCTTCAGCACGATGATCAGCTGGAGCTACTACGGCGAGCGCTGCTGGACCTACCTGTTCGGCGAGGGCAGCAGCCGCATCTACCAGGCCATCTTCCTGCTCTGCGTGGTGCTCGGCTCCGTCATCAGCCTGGACAACGTGATCACGTTCTCCGACCTGATGATCCTGGGCATGGCCTTCCCGAACATCCTCGGCCTGTTCCTGCTGAGCGGCAAGGTCCGGGCGGCCCTCGACGACTACTGGGGCCGCCACAAGGCCGGCGAGTTCGAGCAGAAGGCCGCGTAGGGAGCGATGCTCGAAGCCCTGGGCCCCCGGCGGGAGATCCTGGCCCGGGTGGCCCGGGCCGCGGCGGCGCGCGGCTGGCGAGCCGCCCTGGTGGGCGGCGCCATCGTGGACCTGCTCGAAGGCCGCGCGGTCAAGGACCTGGACGTGGTGGTGGAGGGCGACGCGCCCACCCTGGCCGACGACCTGGCCGGGGCCCACGGCGGCGAGGTGCTGGTGCACGCGGCCTTTCGGACCGCCACCTGGACCCCCCCCCGAGGCGAGCCCGTCGACCTGGTGATGGCCCGCACCGAGATCTACGAAGCGCCCGCCGCCCTGCCCCGGGTGGCCCCGGGCACCCTGGAGCAGGATCTGGGGCGGCGGGACTTCACCGTGCTGTGCCTGGCCTGGGAGCTGGGCGGCGGCCAGCTGCTGGACCCGGCCGGTGGGCAGGAGGATCTGGCGGACCGGATGCTGCGGGTCCAGCACCCGCGCTCCTTTCACGACGACCCCACCCGGGCCTGGCGGGCGGCGCGGTGGGCCGAGCGCCTGGACCTGCAGCTCCACCCGGACACCCTGGCGGCCCTGCACGCGGCCCGGGACGACGGCGCCGCGGCGGCCCTGGGGCTGGAGCGGGTGGGGCACGAGCTCGAGAGGGCCTGGGCCGAGGTCGCGCCGGGACGGGTCTTCGGCCGGCTGGCCGACTGGGGCTGGCTGGAGACCCTGCACCCCGGACTGGACCCCGAGCTGCCCCGGGCTCTCGAAGCGCTCGGGCACGATCGGGAGCACCTGCCCTGGCTGCTGCTCGCCCGGGCCCTGCCCCCGGAGGCCCGGCCAGGGCTGGCACGGCTGGTGACTCCTGGAGGGGAGGCGCTGCGGCTCTGGCGGGAAGGACCCGAGCGGGTGACGGCGGGTCGCGCCGCCCTGGCGGCCTGGCCCGATCGCGCCGCCGTCGGCCGGGCCCTGTCGGGGCTGTCCACTGCCGAGCAGCAGCTGGCCTGCGGTGCTCAGGACCCGGCGGGCACCTGGTGGCTGGACCACGGCCGGGCCCTGCGCACGATGGTCCGGGCCCAGGACCTGCTGGCCGCCGGTGTGGTCCCGGGCCCGGCCCTGGGAGCCGCCCTGCGGGCCGCCCAGGACGCCGCCTGGCGCGGCGAGGACAGCACCGCCCAGCGCCGGGCTGCAGGGCTTCCCCCGGCCTGACCGCCAAGGGCTCGTCAGGGGATGTCATCGCTGTGGCGACCCCTGGGTGGGCCTTGGTATACGGCGAGGCCTGCCGAGAGGCTGCCACAGGAGGTTGCGGTGTCCCTTCTCGCGCTGAGCCTGTTGACGGCGTGCGACTCGATCGACGACGACTTCGAGGGTCCGAGCCAGCAATTCGATGGCCTGGTCTCCGACGAGGAGGGCGAGGACGAGCTCGGCGAGCTGGACGGAGACATCGACACGGGCTTCTGGGAGGATCCGGCCGACGAGGATCCGGGCGAGGACCCCGAGGCCCCCATCTGCAGCGAGGCCGACCTGCTCTTCGTGGCGGAGATCGTGGACGGTGACGGCACCGAGTGGGCCGACGCCACCACCGACGACGACCTGTACTTCGTGGGCCGCACGGTGAACCCCTGCGACGGCCGGGTGGTGCTGACCACCGAGAGCCGCTGCCTGGTCCAGCGCTGGGAGATCAAGGACACCAGCGCCAACACCATCGCGATGAAGCCCGACTGCGAGGAGGGCACGTGGGACTGGGACCTCGCCCCCGGGGACGAGGTCACCCAGACCTCGCCGAGCCGACGGCTGGGCGCTGGCGACTACACCCTGACGGTCCGGTTCAACGCCGAGCCCTACGTGGCCCGCAAGAGCTTCACCATCGAGTAGCGACGGGATGCAGCCGGCGCCGTGCTCCCGGAATACCGAGCGGTCATGGAGCACGTCGATGTCTGCGTGATCGGTGGGGGCCTGTGCGGTGTGTCCGTCGCCCACGCCCTCGCGACCAGCGGGGTCGGATCGGTGCTGTTGCTGGAGCAGGGCGAGTCCTTGGGGGCCGAGGCCAGCGCCCAGAACGCCGGCATGGTACGCCGCATGGCCCTCGATCCGGTGGAGCGCGAGCTCGCCTGCCGCTCCGCCGAGGCCCTGGAGCGCCAGGACTTCGCGCCCGCACTGCGGCGGACCGGGGCGGTGCTGGCCGCTGCCCACGACCCGGGGCCGCTGGCCGCCGCGGCCGCCGACCTGGCCCGCCGTGGGATCCCCCTGACCACGCTGGCCCCCGACGACCTGCCGCCGGCCCTCGCCGGCGCCCCGCTGCCCTGGGCCTGGCACCTGCCGGACGAGACCGTCGCCGACGGTTGGGCGGTCCTGAGCGTGCTGGCCCGGGAGGCCCGCACAGCCGGCGCCCGGCTGGAGACGGGCCGCACCGCCCAGGCCGTCGCCACCCACGGCGGCCGCGCCGTGGGTGTGCACACGGCCAGCGGCCCGGTTGCGGCCGACCTGGTGGTGCTGGCCACCGCGGCCTGGGCCCACCACCAGGCGCGGGCCCTGGGCCTGGACCGCCCGCTCGTCCCCCTGGCCCGTCACCTGCTGCTCACCACCGAGCACCCCCTGAGCACCCCCGGCCACCCCTGGTGCTGGGTCGACGACGTGGGGGCCTATGCCCGCCCCGAGAGTGGCGGCTGGCTGTGCTCCCCGTGCGACGAGACCCCCCGGGACCCGGGGCCCGGTCCGGGCAGCCGCGGCCCCGCCGAGCCCCTGGGCTACGCCCTGGCCAGCGACGCCCTCGAGCGCTGGTTCCCCGCCCTGGGTGCGGTCCGCTTCCAGCACGGCTGGACCGGCCTGCGGACCTTCACGCCGGATCGCCGCCCGCTCCTGGGCCCCGATCCGGAGCTGCCCGGCCTGCATTGGGCGACGGCCTTCGGCGGCTTCGGGGTCACCTGCAGCCTGGCGGTGGGCCCGGTCTTCGCCGACCTGCTCGCAGACCGGGAGACTCCGGGACTCGACACCGCCGCCCTGGCGCCCGGCCGAGCCTTCCCGGACTGGGAGCTGCCCGCCGGCTGCCGCGCCTGGCACGACACCCACGGCCTCGCCGCCGAGCCGCCGCCCCGATCCGGGCGCCTGGAGCACCGGTGATCCTGGCGCTCGGGCTCCACTCCGCCTGCGGTGATCAGCGGCAGGCCGGCTCGTCCAGCACCGCGCCCGCTCGCCCCCGGAGCGGCAGCTCGAAGGCCGGGTCCACCGCTGCCGCGATGGGCTCCAGGTCCTCGACCCGGAACCGCCCGACGCCGTCTCTCACCTCCACCCGGTGGATCGAGGGCACCCCATCCAGGCCACGCACCTCGATCGGCACGGTGAAGCGCCCGAAGGGCAGGTTCGTGGTGACACAGCCCGCGGCGTCGGGACCGTCCGGTGCCACCGCCACCCGGACCGAGGGCGCGGCGCCGCCGTGCACCCAGGTCTGGAAGAAGTCCGTCAGGTCCTCCCCAGAGGCGACCTCGAACGCCCGCTGGACGTCCGCGGTGGTCAGGGGCCGGTGGGACCCCCACTTGACCAGGCGCTTCAGTCCGGCGTGCACCGCCTCGAGGCCGATCTCGCCGGGCAGGGCCCGGAGGAAGACCAGCAGGCCGTAGTGGTACAGGGCGGTCTCCTGGTGGCGGGCCAGCAGGGTGGGCCGGGTCAGCGGGTAGCTGGGAGACGAGCTACCGCCCGAGGCGACGAAGGCCGCAGCCGTGTCCAGCCGGGTGTCCACCACGGCCGGGCCGTGCAGGGCGCCCACGTAGATCCAGGCCTGGAGCTCGGCCAGCACCCGGGCGATCCAGGCGTCGGTCGGGTCCGCGCTGGCGGCGGTCTGGCCCCAGTAGTCCAGGGCGAGCTCGCGGCCGAGCAGCGCCGTCGACGGCTCGCCGTAGAGCGCCACCACCCGCCAGTGCGCCGGCGGGGTCCTGGTGTGGTCCCAGGCCCCCTGGGGTGCGGCGGCCCCGAGCACCCACCGCGGGGTGTCCACGCCGCCCATGGTGACCAGCCCACCGTGCCCCCGAGCGCCGTCGAGGCGGTGCAGGCCGGCCGGCTGGGCGAAGTCGATCTCCGTCACCGGGACCGGGCCCCACAGCTGGCTGTAGACGTGGAGGTTCTGACGGATCGCCGGCCCGAGCTTGGCCAGCTGGCCGCGCTCCTTGGGCAGCACCGCCATGCGCAGGTCGGGCAGGCCCTGGCCGCCGGGCTCCTCGGCCACCGCCCACTCCCCGACGACGATCCGCAGGTCCCGCACCGGCCCCTCGACCTGCACCCAGCGGTAGTCCTCGTCCACGCCCTGGGCCACGGTCGCGCCAGACACGGCCACGTGCCGCTCGTGGCGCATGTTCGCCCGCACACGAGTCTCCAGCGAGACGGGCCACAGGGTGCCACCGGGGCCGTCGGCGCTCAGGTCCGGCAGCAGCGGCTGCTCCCGAGTCGCGATGCCACCGCGGACCCGCTCCAGGGCCCAGGTGTCCTCGAGCGCGAGCCGCAGCGTGGCCTGCTGACCGGCCTGCACCGGCTCGGGGAGGGCGACCAGGACCCGGGCGGTGTCCTCCCGGATGGCCTGGACGACCTCGAGGGGGTCGCCGCCCGGTGTGGTCGCCACCAGGGACCAGGAGCCGGGCTGGTCCTGCTCCCGGGGGACGTCGAGCCAGACGCCGCGGACCGCACCGCCGACCGCCTCGATCGTGAGGTCCAGGGTGGCGTCCACGGCCAGGACCAGCCCGCGCCGGTCGCTGTCCAGCACCACCCTGCCGCTGGCCGAGATCGGTCGCCAGCTCGGCGCCGCCGCCGCGTCCTGTTGCCAGAAGACCTGCCGGGCTGGCAGGAACAGGTCCGCCTCGCTGGTTCCGGCCAGCCGGGCGTCGGCGGCGTCCCAGGTCCGGGGATCCGTGGGATCCGGCAGGGCCGAGCCGAAGCCCGTGCTGGGCAGCCCCTCGCCGGGGGAGCTGACCACGCCCGTGGTGGGGCCGGTGGTGTCCCGGGTCGTGCTGGTGGCGAACTCCGAGCCCTCCTGCCCCGTCTCCGCGCCCGAGAGGTCCGTGCTCGCCACCCACAGGTCGCCGACGTCCTGCTGCTCGGCGAAGGACACGATCACGTCCTCCTCCAGGCCGAGCCCCATGAGCTGGAGACCGGCGCCGGCTGCGCGGGGGTCCCGGACCAGGGTCCAGGTCCGATCCGCCTCCCCCGCGGTCTCGCCCGCTGCGCCGTGGTTCCGGTCGGTCACCGCGTCGATGACCCAGCGGGCCCCGCCGTCGCCAAGGCCATCCACAGCGACCCGGTCCTCCTGGAGCATCGCGGCCACGTCCAGGCCGACCTTGTGCAACCAGGTCTTGCGGTCCCAGACGAGGTCCGTGGCCCCCAGGCGCGGGCGCAGGGTCTCCCGGCGGCCGACGATGGTGACCACTTCGTCGGCCGAAGAGGGAGCGCTGCCCGGGGGTCCACCTGCGGTCTTGCCCGGGGTGGTCGCCAGCCAGCGCTGGAGCGCCGGGTCGACGGTCCAGATCACCGCCCGCTCCAGGCTTGCCTCCAGAGCCTCCCCGCTGCGCACGAAGGCCTGGAGCTCCGCGGGCGAGGCCCCGGCCCGACCGGCGAGCCAGTTGCCCAGGGCCACGGCCTGGTCGGGGTCGTTCGACGACAGGGAGAAGTGCCCCTCGCCCCAGAAGGCCACCCCGACCAGCCGCTCGTCGGGGGTCCGGATCGGGAAGAAGGCCCCCTCGTCGAAGCGCAGGGTCAGAGGCCCTTCCTGGAACACCTGGCCCTCGGCGAGCAGAGGCTCGTCGGTCACCCGGAGGCGCTCCGTCGCGTTCCTGAGGTCCTCGAGCTCACCCGCGGCGGCCAGCGCCGCGCCCAACAACCAGATCCCCATGCCTCACCCGTGTTCCTGACCCAGCGGCTGGTAAGGCCTACCGTCGTGGCATGCACCTTGCTCCAAGAGGGCGTGGACCAGGAGGCACCATGTCCAGCCAGAGCCACCCCCTCCAGCGCACCGATCACTCCTCGATGCTCTATCTGAGCGTGTCCATGGGCATTCTCATGGCGGCCGCGGAGCTGATCTGGCCCGTGATCTTCTAGCATCTCGCGGAGATGCGTCTCATTCCAACGAGACGGGGGCCAGCAGGTCCTCCAAGAAGAAAGCACTGAGCTCCGCCCGGCCCGCGAGCCCCGCCTTGGCGTAGACATTCCGGGCCTGCTGGCGACAGGTCCGCTCGCTCGTGCCGCGAACCGCGCTGACCTCCTTGTGGCTCAGTCCCTTCAGCACGAGCAGGGCGACCGCCTGCTCGGCCTCGCTCAGTCCCCAGCGCTCGAACTGCTGCTCGATAGCCACCCCCAGTCCGTCCAGGGCGGCCCGGTGCTCGGCTCGCCAGCGCTCGGCCTCCGCCTGCCACCGACGGGCCTCGTCACCCGCCGCCAGGACCGCGGCCTGCGCCCGGGCCCGGTCCGACCGCCAGAACCGGTAGAAGAGCACCACCCCGGCGACCCCACAGGTCATCAGGATGAACTCGACCAGCAGGCGGGTGAGCTCCGCGCCGATGGCCGCGTCGTGCACCACGTCCACCAGGACCAGGCCTGAGATGACGACGAACAGGACCAGGGAGCCGCGGACGGGGATCTTCGGCCCAGAGTCCAGGTCCATGGAATCACTCGATTCTTCGGACGAATAGGTCATGTGACGCACGCCTGTGGGGCCCCTGACGCAGACGGATTCGCGGCAGGTCGACACCGTACCCCACCCACCCCGCAGCTGGAGGACACATGGACCGCCTCACCCTGGCCCTGGAGACCTGGCTCTTC
>CAYFPX010000138.1:274-22011 GCA_964344945.1 uncultured Enterobacterales bacterium | reverse complement strand
GACCAACGACGAGGAGGACGCCCTCGGCACGGACAAGACCGATCCAGACTCGGACGGCGACGGGCTGACCGACGGCGAGGAGGTCAACGAGACCGGGACCGACCCGACCGACGACGACACCGATGGCGACGGCCTCACCGACGGCGAGGAGGAGGCCCTGGGCACGGACCCGGTCATCCCCGACACCGACGGCGACGGCATCGACGACGGCGAGGAGGTCAACGACACCGGGACCGATCCCCTGGACCGCGACTCCGACGACGACGGCCTGACCGACGGCGAAGAGGTCGACACCTACGAGACCGACCCCAACGACCCGGACACCGACGGTGACCGGCTCGAAGACGGCGAGGAGGTCCACGACTGGGAGACCGACCCGAACGACTGGGACACCGACGACGGCGGCCGGGGCGACGGCGACGAGGTCCTGACCGACGGCACCGACCCGCACGACGGCGAGGACGACCTGGCGGACACCGACGGCGACGGGCTGACCGACTGGGCCGAAGTGAACACCTGGGGCACCGACCCGAACGACGCCGACTCCGACGACGACGGCCTGACCGACGGCGAGGAGGTCCTGGAGGAGGGCACCGATCCCAACGACGCCGACTCCGACGACGACGGCCTGACCGACGGCGACGAGGTGGACGTCTGGGAGACGGACCCCAACGACGAGGACACCGACGACGACGGCCTGACCGACGGCGACGAGGTCAACACCCACGAGACCGACCCCAACGACGCCGACTCCGACGACGACGGCCTCGACGACGGCGAGGAGGTCCTGGAGACCGAGACCGATCCCCTCGACGACGACTCCGACAACGACGGCCTCAACGACGGCGACGAGGTCGAGGTCCACGAGACCGATCCCAACGACTCCGACTCCGACGACGACGGGCTGACCGACGGCGAAGAGGTCAACGAGCACGGCACCGACCCGAACGACGAGGACTCCGACGACGGCGGCGTCGACGACGGCACCGAGGTCGACCGCGGCACGGATCCGCTGGACCCGGCCGACGACTTCAGCGGGCTGAACGACGGCGGCGTGCCCGGCGCCTACGGCGGCGGCTGGATGGCCTGCGGCTGCGCGAGTGCCGCGGGCTCCGGGCCCGGCTCGGGCGCCTGGGTCCTGCTCCTGCTCGGCGGTGTGCTGCTGCGTCGGCGGGGAGGTGAGCTGTGAGCGCCCTGCTGACCCTCGGCCTCGGCCTGGCCCTGGCTCAGGACGCCACCTCCGGCGGCTCGACCCCGGAGATGGACGCCCAGCTCTTCAAGCCCTCCATCGACAGCCAGACCACCCTCTGGACCAACGACTCCGCCGTGTCCCAGGACTTCGGCGGCTCCGCCCGCGTCCTGTCCGGCTGGGCCAACCAGCCCCTGGTCTACGTCGACGAGCAGGGCAACCACCGGGAGCTCATCGGCAACCTGTTCGTGCTCGACCTGATGGGCGCGGTCCACTTCAAGGGCCTCCGCCTGGGCGTGGACCTGCCCGTGGTGCTGCGGTCCATGGGCGAGGACCCGGGCGAGAGTGGCCTGGGCGACGTGGCGGTGCACGCCAAGTACCAGATCCTCGACCGCAACCGGTTCCCCCTGGGGCTCGCGGTCGCCGGCGGTCTGTCGCTGCCCACCGCGACCACCACCGCCCCCCTCGGCTCCGCCGGCCTGGGCTGGTCCGTCGAGGCCATCGCCGACCAGGTCGTCGGCCCCGTGCTCCTGGTCGCCAACCTGGGCACCCGCGGCGTGCCGACCACCGACCTGGAGAACGTGGTCTGGGACGACCAGCTCTTCGCCCGGGCCGGCGCCTCCTGGGCTGTCACCGACGCCCAGGGCCTGTCCCTCGATCTGGGCGCCAACTTCGCCTACCGGGAGATGACCAACCCCGCCGGCCGCCCGGCCGAGGCCCTGCTCGGGGGCTGGAGCCGCCTGGGCCAGGACCTGGTGCTGCGTGCCGGCATCGGCACCGGCCTCACCCGCGGCATCGGCGCCCCCCGGGTCCACGCCGTGGTCGCCCTGGGCTGGGAGCCCCGGGACGAAGGCGGCGACAGCGATCTCGACGGCATCGTCGACGCCAACGACGCCTGCCCCAACCGGCCCGAAGACCTGGACCGCTACAAGGACGACGACGGCTGCCCCGAGGCCACCCCGGTCAAGGTCATCGCCGTCGACGCCGACGGCATCCCCATCGGCGGCGCCGACGTGCTGCTCACCGGTGCCGGCGTCGAGGACCGCGGCCTGGGCCTGGTGGAGAGCCAGGTCTTCGGCGGCTCCTACGAGGTCGCGGTGGCGGCCGAGGGCTTCGCCCCGGTCAACAAGATCATCACCGTGCCCGACGGTGCCCCCTTCGAGGCCCGGGTCACCCTGGTGCCTGCGGCCACCGAAGGCCTGGTCACCGTGCGGGTCAAGGACCCCGAGGGCAACCCGGTGCCCGCCACCGTGACCCTGGGCGACCAGCCGGCCAAGGACACCCAGGGCGGCGTGGCCCTGGGGTCACTGCCCGCGGGCCGCCACCCGGTCCAGGTCGAGGCCGACGGCTACAACCCGGTGGGCCAGCAGGTCACGGTCAAGCCCGACGACGAGCTGGTCGTGGTGGTCGTGGTCGAGCCCATCCGCCGGGTCGAGGTCAAGGCCGACCGCATCGACATCTCCGACAGCATCTACTTCGAGACCGGCTCGGCGGTGATCAAGGCCGAGAGCCACGGTCTGCTCGACGAGATCGCGCAGATCCTCATCGACCACCCGGAGCTGGTGCGCGTGCGCATCGAGGGCCACACCGACAGCCGGGGCACCGACAGCTCGAACCTGCGCCTGAGCCAGGACCGGGCCGCGAGCGTGCGGCAGTACCTGATCGACGCGGGCGTCGCGGCCAAGCGGCTGTCGAGCGTCGGCTACGGCGAGACCAAGCCCCTGGATCCGCGGGAGACGGAGGAGGCGTGGAGCCAGAACCGGCGGGTGGACTTCTGGATCGAGGAGCGGAGTGAGTGAGGGCATCCCTTCCGGGCGCAAAGCCGCTCCGGCCTCCGGCCTCCGCGGTCGCGCGCGGGAACGGGGCCCTCCGGCTCCGCTCTGAAGGCGAGTGCCTTCCTTCTCGCTCCGGTCGCTGCGCTCCCTGCGCTCATGCGTCCAGGCACTCGCGGCTCTCGCCTGCGGGCCCCGGTCGGCCCTGTCGGGCCTCCATGTGCTGATCTCCCGGATGTGTGCCGACCTGTGACCCTCGCCAGAGGGTCCGGGCCGAGGGGAGGGGATAGACGGCCCTCCTCCAGGAGGTCCCCATGCCCCGTCGCCTCGGCGTGAACATCGACCACGTGGCCACCATCCGGCAGGCCCGGCGCAGCCCCTACCCGGACCCGGTGCTGGCCGCGCTGCTGGCCGAGCAGGCGGGGGCGGACCAGATCACCTGCCACATCCGCGGCGACCGCCGGCACGTCAACGAGCGGGACATCCGCCTGCTCCGGGACACGGTCCAGACCCACCTCAACGTCGAGTGCGCCTGCACGGACGAGATGGTCGGCATCATGGTGGACCTGCGGCCCCACCGGGTCACCCTGGTGCCGGAGCGGCCGGAGGAGATCACCACCGAGGGCGGGCTCGACGTCCTCACCCACCGGGACCTGGTGCGGGACACCACGGCGCGGCTCCGCACCGCCGGCATCCAGGTGTCGCTGTTCATCGACCCGGTCGAGGCCCAGGTCGCGGCCAGCGCCTTCGGCGGCGTGGACATGATCGAGCTGAACACCGCCCAGTACGCCGAGGAAGGGGGCGCCGAGGACCTGGTCCGGCTGGCCGCCGCCACGGCCGCCGGGTTGGACGTGGGCCTCGAGGTGGCGGCCGGCCATGGCCTGACCCACCTCAACCTGCCCGCCCTCGTCGAGGCCGTGCCGGACATCGTGGAGTACAACATCGGCCACAGCATCGTGGCCCGGGCCGTGTTCGTCGGCCTGGACACCGCGGTGCGGGACCTGGTCCACATCATCCGCTGAGCCCGGCATGCCCCTGCACCCCGTCTCCACCAGCTCCGAGGTCCGGGCGCTGGACGCCCACACCATCCACACCCTGGGGGTGCCGGGCCCCGCACTGATGGAGGTCGCCGGCCGGGCCGTCGCCGCCGAGCTGCTGGCGCGGCACGGAGACCGCGCCCGCGAAGGCGTGCAGGTCCTGGCCGGGCGAGGCAACAACGGCGGTGACGGCTACGTCATCGCGCGGCAGCTGCACCTGGCCGGGGTGCCGGTGCGGGTGCTGGGCCTGCCTGGCGAGCACACCCCGGACTGTGCGGCCATGCGAGCTGCGGCCGAGAAGCTCGGTGTCCCGGTCCAGGAGCAGGGCGCCGTGGAGGGTTCCGGTCTGGTTGCACCGGGCCTGCTGGTCGACGCGCTCCTGGGCACCGGCCTGCGCGAGGACCTGCGCGGCGCCATCGCCGAGCGGGTCGCCGCGATGCGGGCCAGCGGCCTGCCAGTGGTCGCCGTGGATCTGCCGACCGGTCTCTGCGGCGACACCGGCCGGGTCCTCGGCGACGCCGCGCCGGCGGTGCTCACCGTGACCTTCGGCCGCGCCCGGGTCGGGCACTTCCTGGAGCCGGGCGCGGACCTGGTGGGAGACCTGGTGGTGGCCGACATCGGGCTCACCGGCGACGTCCCGCCCACCGCCTGGGTGCCCGACGGCGCCTGGGTCGCCGAGCAGCTGCCTGGCCGGACGGCGGGCTCCCACAAGGGCCAGCACGGCCACCTGGGCGTGGTGGCTGGCTGTGCCGAGAGGGCGGGCGCCGGCGTGCTCGCCGCCAACGCCGCGCTGCGGGCCGGCGCTGGCCTGGTCACCCTGTTCACGCCCAGGGATGGCTGGGGCCGGCTCGGTGCGCTGCGGCCCGAGGTCATGGTCGCCGACACCGAGGGGCTCGGTCCCGAGCGCCTCCGGGACCTGGACGCCCTGGCTGTCGGGCCTGGCTTCGGCACGGGCAAGCAGCAGATCGTCCTGCTCCGCCGGCTCTGGCGCGACGTGGCCCACCCCGCGGTGTTCGATGCCGACGCCCTCACCGCGTTGACCGGCGTCTACAACCGGCCCCGTCACCCCCGCTGCGTCACCCCCCACCCCGGCGAGGCCGGGCGCCTGCTGGCCACCCACTCCCGGGACATCCAGGCCGATCGCCTGGGAGCCGTCCGGCGCCTCGCTCGGGTGGCGCCGGCCCTGCTGAAGGGCCGCAACACCCTGGTGGCCAAGGGCAAGGACTCTCCGGTGGTCATCAACCGCACCGGCAACGCTTCCCTGGCCACCGCCGGCTCCGGCGACGTGCTCACCGGCCTGGTCGGCGCCCTGCTCGCCCAGGGCCTGGACTGCTGGACCGCCCTGGTCTGCGGCGCCTTCGTACACGGCTACGCCGGCGAGCTGGCGGGCCCGGCACCGATCCTGGCCGGGGACGTGAGCGACCATCTGCCCGAGGCGTTGCGCCGAGTGGCGGAGCGGAGGGACGTGCTGGAGATCCGGCCGTTGCTGTAACACCAGGCACCAAACACCAGGACCAGGTGTCAAGTGTGACCAGGTGTCAGACCCTAATACTTGATACTTTCAACACCAGGTGAAACACCAAAGGTAACCAGGTGTCAGACCCTAACACTTGATACTTTCAAGCACACCAGGTAACCAGGTGTCAGACCCTAACACTTGATACTTTCAGGAAGTGTTAAGGCCTGGGGTCTGACCCCTCACCGTGACCCCTCACCGGCCTGGGGTCTGACCCCTCACCCTCCAGGAAGTGTCAAGGCCTGGGGTCTGACCCCTCACCCTCTTGATACTTTCAGGAAGTGTCAAGGCCTGGGGTCTGACCCCTCACCCTCACATCTCCCTCCGAAGGCCTGGGGTCTGACCCCTCACCTTCAGAATTCCACCGTCACCGGATACGTCACCACATCTCCCTCCGGGAGCTCGTGCGCCGGGAAGTCCGCATAGGCCAGCACGTCGGCGATGCACCGTGCGTACCGTGGCGAGGCTCCGCCATGCTCCTGAACGTCGACCCGGTCGACGACGCCGTCGCAGCCGACCAGGAGCTCGAAGACCGGGCGGACCGCGTCCACGTCGGGGTCGGGCATGCAGCCGAGGGCCTGCTGGATGACCCCGTCGAGCGCCGCTCGCGCCTGCCCCACGGACAGACCCGACGACGCCACCATGCCCTCCTCGCCCGGGTCGAGAGACAGGGTTCGGCAGGGCTCGGGCCTGGGCATGGTGAGCCCGATGGGCCCGGTGGGGTCAGCCGGGGCCTTCACGGTCCTGCGGGGCGGGCGCTTGGGGGTGGGCCGGGCCGAGGACGGCGGTGCCTCCGAGGACGCCACGTCGCCGCCCGGGCCGACCCGCAGCACGTCGCCCACCTCCAGGTGGTCCCCGCTCAGCCCATTCCAGGCCCGCAGCTCCGCCACGCTGACGCCGTGGGCCTGGGCGATGCCCCACAGGGTGTCGCCGCGCTGGACGGTGTGGGTCGGGCCAGGACTCGACAGCCACCACAGGCTGACGCCGACGAACAGAGCGGCCGCGAGGCCACCGAGCTTCGCCGACCGCTTCAGAGGGTCACGCAGGCTTCGCGTGCTGCTCGATGGCCTCGGTGACGGGGTGGGTGAGGCTGCCCCACCCGGCCGACGGCTCCTTGGAGACCGTGACGAAGTCGTTGACCATGAAGACGCTGGCGACGCCGGGGATGGCGAAGAGGGCCTCGCCCAGTGGATCACCGGCGGCGTCGTCGGCGCTGCTCCAGGACCTGGAGCCCTGGCTGCACAGGGTGATCGAGGTGACGAACTTCATCGCGTTCGGGTTCGGCGTGGTCTCCATCTGGACGGAGACGCTGCCACCGCCGCTGTCCGAGTGGCCGTGGTCGTGGTCGTGGCTGTGCCCGTGGTCGTGGCCGCGGTCAGTGGCTTCGGCGGGCGCAGGGGTGGGCTCGACGTGAGGGCGGCGCGGCTGGGGCGGGGGAGAGCTCGGCCGCGGCGGCGGTTGTTCGCGGCCGCCATCGCGCACCGCGCCGACCGCGGTCTTCACGATCTTGAAGGGCAGGCGGGCGAGGCGCTTGAGCATGGGGGCCTCAGCCGACGTGCTTGGAGACGAGGTCCGCCACCCGCGGCATCGCGGCAGCGGTGTGGTTCACGGCCTGGGGCCGGAGCTTCTGGTAAGCCTTGGCGACGGTCCTGCTCTTGGCGTTGCGGCCGCGCTCGTCGGTGATGGACAGCAGCGCGTTGGCGATCTTGGTGTCGTTGGCCACGAAGTACTGCTTCAGGGTGCCCTGGCCGCTGGCCTTCCACGCGTCGTAGAACGGGTCGATCTGGGCGGCGAAGTCGTCGAGCAGGTGGTTGAGGGCCATCGGCACGAAGCCGGGCTTGACGCCCTGGACGGCCTTGAAGCCGGCCTTGACGGCCACGCCGGTCAGGCCCTTCTTGCTCTTCACCTCGGCCTTGATCGCGTCGACACCGTCGTCGCAGACCGCCCTGCGGCGGGCGTCGTCGGCGATCACATCGGTCAGTGCACCCATGGCTCCACACTCCTTGGGGGGGTCGTTCGGGGCGGGGGTCTCCCCTTATTCCATCGAGATCTCGGTGGCCTCGACCGGCGGGTCGCCCGGGCAGCGGGGCACGTAGCTGCTGCCGCCGAGCTCGCGGAACCAGGCCGCCACGTACTGGGTGCCCTTGCAGGTGTAGCCGCCCTTGCGGCGGTAGGCCTTCTGGACACAGGTGTAGCTGTTCTCCCAGTCCCGGTTGTTCTGGGCGGTGATGATGTCGGTGCCGGGCACGCCGTCTGGGTGGCGGTCCGAGACGTAGTTCTTCACCCAGAAGGAGATGCTGTCGCACAGGATGGGCTTCACGCCCTCGGCCGGCGCCTTGCTGAGCATGTCGAGCAGGGCCTGGCGCACGCCCGCGTCCTCTTCGACGGTCAGCATGCGCTTGCGCAGGCACTTCAGGGGCTCTTCGCGCTTGGTGCCCCGGTAGCTGAGCACGGCGGTCTTGCGGACCTCGGCCTCGGGGTCGTTCAGCATCGCCTTGCAGGCCATGGCGTCGGCTTCGGGCCGGTTCATCTGGCGCAGGGTCAGCAGCGCCCGGGCTCGGACGGTGCCCTCCGCATCGTCGGTGGCGGCCTTGGTGAGGGCGGCGATGACCTCGTCGGACTTCTGGCCCTTGAGGATCTCGGCCGCGGCGGCCCGCACGCTGGGGGTCTTGTCGGTCTCCAGCACGTCGAGCACGCCCTGCAGGTCCTCGCCGGTCGCCCCGGCCAGCATGCGCAGGGCGACGGCCCGGGTCTCGGGGTCTTCGTTCGGGTCCAGGGCGATGCCCTTCAGGCGGGCCTTGACGGTGGGGGCGGTGAGCTTGTCCAGGGCGACCACCAGCTCCAGGCGCCGGTCGTTCCGCGGATCGTCGAGGGCCGGCAGGAAGCAGGCGGCGTAGTCCTCGCGGTCGGAGCCCTTGAGCCCGGAGAGGATGGCCTCGTTCCACGCGCCGGTCTCGGCGTCGATGGCGCTCTCACAGATGCACTCGGTGGCCTTCGGATCGTCGATCTCCTCGAGGCGGGACGCGGCGTAGCGGCGGACCTCGGGATCGGCCATCACCAGGCCCTTGCAGATCACGGGCAGCCGACCCATCGCGACCGCGTTGTCGATGTCGGAATTCTCGACGGTCGGCGGGGTGAAGTCGCAGGCGCCGAGCAGCGCGACGGCAGCGAAGAACATGGGACCTCCCAGCGGTCCCTGCACGTAGTGAGCGCCTCGGTCACGCGCCAGCGCGCGGAACTACCGGGCTAGCGATCGCTGGGCTTCCACTTGGCCTCTCCCGACTCGACCATCTCCTCGTAGAGCTGGCGCTTCGGGGTGTAGTAGGCGTTGGGCGCGTCGGAGCTGGTGTCGGCCATGCCGGCGACCACCTTGCTGCCGACCCGGTCCATCAGCCGGGTGTAGACCTGTTTGACGGCGGAACGAACCAGCTTGTTGGCGAGACCCATGGCGTGATCCTACCCGAGACACGGCCGGGGTCCAGGGCCCGGTGTCGTAGGATGCCCGCCATGGCGAAGCTCCCTGGATTCGACTTCCGGCTGCAGCGCTCCGACGCCCAGCCGGCCGAGTACAGCGTGGAGTACGTGGTCCGAGAGGGTGCGCTCGCACGGCTCCGGGTGGCCCGCGCCGGGGGTTCGGAGACCCCGGGCCTGGGGCCCGCAGGGGAATTCCGGCGGCTGAGCGGCTCCGAGCTCCGGGCCAGCCGCTTCGAGCTCAGCTGGGACGGCGGCGCACGACGCATCGCCTATGGGCTGCAGAGCCTCGCCCCCAGCGACCTGGATCACCTGGTGCCCGGGACCTGGTACAACCTCAAGCCCGAGCGCCGCGACGGACCCCGTCGCCTGGAGCTCGCCCGCCCCGAGGGCAGCTTCGGCCTGTCTCGACTGGATCCGGAGGACCCGCCCGTCGAGGACTCGGTCACCGAAGAGGGCCCCCAGGCAGAGGTCCCGGGAGCGGTCGAACTCGCCCTCGCCAAGCAACTCGACGAGCCGGTCGAACCGGGCCCCCCGAGCGAGCAGGACGAGCGAAGGCTGACCCTCGGCGGCGGGCTCGTAGGGCCGACCGGCGGCGCCCTGGTGCGGCATCTCCGGCGCAAGCAGGCCCGGGACGCCCGGGAGATCGCCAGGCTGCGGGTGGCGCTGAAGCGACTGCACAAGCTCCTGAAGGAGCACGGGATCGACCCGTAGCCGCTGTGCCCGGTTAGTCGCGCCCTCGGCGCGGCCTGCATGCGCCACCGGGAGGACACGCCGTGGAAGACCACGAGAGAGGACGGGAGGCCTTTGCCTCCGAAGAGGAGTACCGCCTGCACGCCCTGCGGCACTCCACCGCCCACGTGATGGCCGAGGCCATCGGCAAGGTCTTTCCCGAAGCGGCCTTCGCCGTGGGCCCCCCCATCGAGGACGGCTTCTTCTACGACGTGCGCGTGGACCGCCCCATCAGCGAGGACGATCTCGCCGCCATCGAGAAGGAGATGAAGGCGATCTGCAAGCGGAACAGCCGCTTCGAGCGCCGGGAGCTCTCCCGAGACGAGGCCGTGGGCCTGTTCCAGCAGCTCGGCCAGCCCTTCAAGGTCGACCGGGTCAGCCGGCTGGGCGACGACGAGGCGATCACCGTCTACGACCAGGGCGGCTTCACCGACCTGTGCCGTGGCCCCCACGTGATGCGCACCAAGCAGTGCAAGCACTTCAAGCTGCTCAAGGTCTCCGGCGCCTACCTGCACGGCGACTCCAAGAACGAGCAGCTCCAGCGGGTCTACGGCACCGTCTGGCCCAAGCGCGACGAGCTCGACGCCTACCTCCACCGGCTGGAAGAGGCCAAGAAGCGTGACCACCGCCGGGTGGGCACCCAGCTCGGCCTGTTCCTGTTCCACGACTGGGCCCCGGGCGCCCCGTTCTGGCTGCCCAAGGGCGAGGACCTCTACCACACGCTGTCCGAGGCGATGCGCAGCCTGCTGCGGGACGAGGGCGACGTGGCGGTCCGCACGCCGATGCTCTTCGACAAGAAGCTCTGGCAGACCAGCGGCCACTGGGACCACTACCGGGACAACATGTACCACTTCGAGGAGGCCGGGGCCGAGGGCCACGAGGACACGGGCGTGGGCCTGAAGCCCATGAACTGCCCGAGCCACATGCTGATCTTCCGGTCCCAGAAGCGGTCCTACCGGGAGCTGCCCCTGCGCATCCACGACCAGGGCGTGCTCCACCGCGACGAGCTCCGAGGCGCCCTGGGCGGCCTGACCCGGGTGCGCCAGTTCTGCCAGGACGACGCCCACCTGTTCGTCACCGAGGACCAGATCGAGGCCGAGGTCATGGCCCTGCTGGACCTGGTCGGGCGGGTCTACGCCGCCTTCGACCTGGGGGTGAAGGTCAAGCTCTCCACCCGCCCCGAGAAGAAGATGGGCGACGACGCCCTGTGGGACAAGGCCGAGGACTCCCTGCGCAAGGCGATCATCGCCGCGGGCATGGACTACGAGCTCAACGAGGGCGACGGCGCCTTCTACGGCCCCAAGATCGACTTCGACGTGCTCGACGCCCTGGGCCGGGCCTTCCAGTGCGCCACCATCCAGCTGGACTTCCAGCTCCCCCGCCGCTTCGAGCTCACCTACGTCGGCGCCGACAACGCCGAGCACGTGCCGGTGGTCGTGCACCGAGCGGTCTTCGGGTCCTTCGAGCGCTTCATCGGCATCCTGATCGAGCACTTCGCTGGCGCGTTCCCGGTCTGGCTCTCCCCGGAGCAGGTGCGGGTGATGACCGTCTCGGAGAAGTCCCTGGAGCACGGCGCCGCGGTGTTCCGGGCCCTCAAGGCCGCCGGCGCCAAGGTCACCTACGACGACCGCGACGACAAGATCGGCCGCAAGATCCGCGAGTGCCACGGCCAGAAGGTCCCCTACATGGCGATCATCGGCGAGCGGGAGCTCCAGCAGGGCACGGTGAGCGTGCGCAGCCGCGACCACGGGGACCTGGGGTCCCTGAGCGTGGCGGGGTTCTGTGAGCGCGTCGGCCCCGAGGGCCAGGTGCCCATCGCGACCCGAGGAGCGGGCGCGTGAGCAGCGAGACCCCCCGGTTCAGCGAGGGCACCTCGCTCGACCGCTTCATGTGGGAGACCAGCAAGGACTTCTCCGGCTCCACGGGCCAGTTCGCCACCCTGCTCAACTGCGTCACCCTGGCCAGCAAGATGGTCTCCAGCCGCGTGAACCGGGCGGGCCTGGCGGGCATGATCGGCGAGACCGGCGAGATGAACGTCCAGGGCGAGTTCGTCATGAAGCTCGACGTCTTCGCCAACGACACCTTCAAGCGGGCCCTGGAGCACCCAGGGGTGTGCTGCCTGATCGTCTCCGAGGAGGACGACGACCCCCACACCATCCCGGAGCGCTTCCACAGCGGCCGCTACGTCTTCACCATGGACCCCCTCGACGGCTCCTCGAACATCGACGTGAACGCCACCATCGGCACCATCTTCGGCATCTTCCGTCGCAAGAGTGCCGAGGGGACACCGGGCCAGCTGGGCGACGTGCTCGACCGCAAGGGCGAGGAGATGGTCGCCGCCGGGTACGTGGTCTACGGCTCAGGCACCCTGCTGGTCCTGGCCACCCGCGACACCGGCGTGAACGGCTTCACCCTCGACCCCGGGGTGGGGGAGTACTTCCTCAGCCACCGGGACATGAAGCTCCAGCCCACGGCGAAGATGTACAGCCTCAACGAGGCCTACCGCGCCCAGTGGTCCGACGGCCTGCGGGACTACATCGACCGGCTGAAGGACCCTGCCCGGGGCTTCACCCAGCGCTACATCGGGTCGTTGGTGGCGGACTTCCACCGCAACCTGGTCAAGGGCGGGATCTTCCTCTACCCGGCCACGCAGAAGTCCCCGCACGGCAAGCTGCGCGTGCTGTACGAGGCCTTTCCCCTGGCCTTCATCGCGGAGTGCGCTGGCGGTGCGGCGACCGACGGCCGCCACCGGATCCTGGACCTGGCCGCCAGCGAGCTGCACCAGCGCACGCCCCTGGTCATCGGCAACAAGGACCTGGTCGGCGAGGCCACGGCCGCCATCTCCGGGGAGTGAGCGCAGACCGCGAGGTCCTGGAGGCCCAGGTCGTCGAGCAGGTCGTCGACCGCGGGCGCACGGTCCGCCTGCACAAGGAGCGGGTGGTCTTCCCGGGCGAGGTCCCCCTCGCCGCCGTGCGCAAGACCCTGCCCTCGGGCCCGGACAAGCCCCCGATCCTGCTGGTCCACGGCTTCGCCCAGAACCGCTACTCCTGGCACACGAGTCGCCGGAGCCTCAGCGCCTGGCTGGCCTCCCACGGCTGGGACGTGTGGAACCTGGAGCTCCGGGGCCACGGCCACAGCCGGGGCCTGGCCGAGCAGAAGCACCTGGGCCTCGGGGCCGAGACCTTCGCCGACTATGTCGACGACGTGGCCCGGGTGGCCCGTGAGCTGGGTCCGCGGACCTTCCTGGTGGGTCACAGCCTGGGGGGCGCAGCCTGCTACGCCGCCGCGACCCAGGTGCCGGTCGGTGGGGTGGTGGGCATCGGGGCGCTCTTCGGCTTCGGCCGGCACAACTGGGCCTTGGGGCTGCTGTCCCGGGTGACCCACCGCCTGGACCCCTTGATCCGCGCCACCGGCCTGACCGTGCGCACCCGCGGCGCCGGGCACCTCATCCAGCGACTCTACCACACCACCGACATCGCCGGGTACACCTTCCCGGTCAGCGGCTGGTGGCCGGGCTCGATCGAGCGGGAGCTGCTGCGCGAGCGCCTGGTGCGCGGCTTCGACTGGACCAGCGTGACGGTCTGGCTGGAGATGTCCCGCTGGTGTGCCGAGGACCGCTTCGACTACCAGGAGGCCTGGGCCGCGACCGACGTGCCGGTCGCCGTGGTGGTCGGCGACGAGGACCACCTGATGCCCCTGGGCGACGCCCGCCACGCCTACGACCTGAGCGGGAGCTCGGACCGCACCCTGAAGGTCTTCGAGCCCTACGACCACCAGGTGCACTGGGGTCACCTGGACCTGATCCTGGGGCGGCTCGCGCCCAGCGAGACCTGGCCTTGGATCGAGGGGTGGCTCAGGGCCCGGACTTCCTGAGCCAGCAGGCCAGGATCGGAGACTGCATCAGCCGGTCATAGGCCTGGATGGCCGCGGCCTCGAGCGGGGTGTCGACGAGCTTGCGGAGCGGCCCGGGCAGGGTGCCTGGGACCTCGACCGGAGCCACGGTGTACCGGGGGTGGGTGCTGAAGGCGAGCATGGTGAGCCCGTGCCGCTCCGCCAGGCTGCGCAGGCTGGTCTCGCTGTGCATCACGATGTGCTCGGGGGGCCGGATCTCGTTCCAGCCCCCGCCGCGGAGCTTGACTCTGCGACTCCCGTAGTTCGGGGTCTGGATGGCCAGGACCCCGCCGGGGCGCAGCATGCGCGAGGCCTCCACGAGCAACAGGTTGGGGTCGGTCACGTGCTCGATGACGGCGTGCAACACGACCGCGTGGAAGCTCTGCTCCTCGAACGGCAGGTCGAAGAAGCTGCCCGTCACGCAGCGCTGCCCATAGTGCTCCCGGGCGACCTCGGAGGCGAAGGTCGACGGCTCGATGCCCTGGGCGTCCCAGCCGCGGGCCGAGGCCACGCTCAGCCGGAAGCCGGTGCCGCAGCCGATGTCCAGGAGCCTGCCCTGGTCGGGCAGCCACTCGGTCAGCCGGTCCAGGAAGGGCCAGCTCTCCAGCAGGCTCTCCCGGAGCCGGTCGCCGACCTGGACCTGGTCGCAGAAGCCGTAGCCCTCGTGGCCGCCCTGGAAGTAGGCGTCGTCGCTGTAGAACTCGGTCAGCTCTCGCGCCGTCGGCAGCGGGTCGGCGAAGGCGAGGTCGCAGGCCGCGCAGTAGGCGATCGGCACGCCCCGGGCTTCGAAGAGGTGCCGGCTTGCGGGCTGCGCGCACGAGGGGCAGGACGGCCCGGTGAAGACCCGGCCGGCCCGGTCGGCCAGGCGGTCGAGCCAGGTGCTGAGCCAGGGGTTCACGCCGCCGCCTCCGCGACGATGGCCGCGACTCGATCGGGCACGTCGATGGTCAGGGCGTGGGTGGCGTCGAGCTCGTGGCGGGAGACCAGGTGCTGGAGCGCGGCCTCGCGGAGAGCCAGATCGTCGAAGCGGTACCAGGAGCGGGTGCCGTAGACCAGGGTGGTCGGGGCCTGGATGGCCCCGAGCACGCCCCGGAAGCGGGCAGAGGGGAAGGTCGCGGGCGAGCGGGTCCGGTGCAGCGGGTCCCAGGTCCAGCGCAGGCCCCCGTCGGCCGGCTCGAGCACGCGCTCGGCCAGAGTACGGGCCCAGGGCTCATCCAGGCCCGGCAGCATGCGGGTCATGCGGGCGGCGGCCTGCTCCACGGTCTGGAAGACCTTGTCGACCGGCGGGCTGCCGACCCCCTTCAGGAACAGGTCCATGCGGTCCACCGCCACCTCGTCGGGCAGGGCAGGCGGGCCGAGGCCCTCGATCACGACCAGTCGCCGCACCCGCTCCGGCCGGGTCGCTGCGTACCAGCAGCTCACCGTGCCCCCCATGCTGTGTCCCACCAGGACCGGATCCTGCAGCGCCAGCTGACGCACGAGCCCGTCGAGGTCGGCCACGTAGTCGGGGAAGTGGTAGTAGCCGCCGGCACCCACGTGGCCCGAGCGGCCGTGGCCTCGGGCGTCGGGGGCCAGCACCCGGTGGCCGGCGGCGGCGAGGCGCTCGGCGACCCGGGCCCAGGTGGCGCCCTGGTCCAGCAGCCCGTGCAGGCAGAGGATCACCGGTCCGTCCGCGGGCCCCCAGGCACAGACCCGCAGGCGCAGGCCCCGGACGTCGACGTCGAATTCTTCCACCCCGCAGGGGTATCCGACCTCGGGGCTACCGCCAGAGCTCGGTGAAGCTGGAGAGGTACCCGTAGATCTCGACGACCGCGGCGCAGGTGTGGGGGGCGGGCATCAGCTGGAGGCCGGCCTGGAAGGCGCGGGTCTCGTCGGGGGCCATCTCGCGCACGTAGCAGACCCGGACCTCGAGCTCGTAGCTCACGTTGCCGGGCAGGTGCAGGGTCAGGGCCAGCCGCTCGTGCAGCCGCATGGTGGCGGACTCGTTGAGGTCGAGGCGCACGGCGACCCCGCCGAGGCCGACGTTCTGGCAGGACCGGGCCGACAGCTCCCACTGGCCGTCCAGGGACCGCAGCTTGGCGGGCAGCGGCGAGTCGGCGGGGGGCTCGACGCGGATCGACCGGCGCCGGTCGGGCTCGACGGCGAGGTTCGATGAGGACTGGAAGGCGGGGAGGAGCGACATCGTCCTCTCTCATCGGATCGGACGGGCCCTCGGGTGAGGCTTCATTCAGGCGCTACGGCTCAAACCGGTAGCCCGTGCCATGCACCGTCAGGATGTGCCGCGGATCCGCCGGCACGTCCTCGACCTTCTTCCGGAGCTTCAGGATCTGGTTGTCGACGGTCCGGGTCGTCATGTTCGGGCTGTAGCCCCAGACCTCCTGGAGCAGCTCCTCGCGGGAGACGTCGCGCCCGCGGTGCCCGATCAGGTAGGCCAGCACGCCGGCTTCGTGGGTCGTGAGCCGGTGCTCGACGCCGTTCTTGTTCAAGATGCGCCGGCGCAGGTCGACGTCGACGTTGCCGAAGTGGAAGTCGTCGGGGATGACGCCGGCCTCTTCTTCGGCCGCAACCTTGTTGCGCAGGCGGGCCTTCACCCGGGCCATCACCTCGCGCAGGGAGAACGGCTTGGTGACGTAGTCGTCGGCGCCCATCTCCAGCCCCAGGACCCGGTCGAGCTCCTCGCCCTTGGCGGTGAGCATGATCACCTGGAGGTCGGGCTGCTTGGCCTTGGCCTCGCGCAGGACCTGCAGGCCGTCCATGCCCGGGAGCATGACGTCCAGCAGGACGACGTCGGCTGGCTCGGCTGCGAGTCCCGCGACGGCGTCTTCGCCGTTGTCGTAGTGACGGACCTCGTAGCGCTCGTGGCGCAGCGCGTTGACGACGCCGAGGGCGATGGTCTCGTCGTCCTCGACGACCACGACCTTGGGGGTGGTGTTGTCCATCAGCGGCTCCTGCTCTGCAGGGGCAGGTGGATGACGAAGCGGGCGCCACCCTCCGACCCTGCCACGCACTCTATCCGACCGCCGTGGGCCCGAACGGTCTCTCCAGCGAAGGCCAGGCCCAGGCCGTGGCCGCCCGACTTGCCCCTCCCCGGGCCCTCCACCCGGGCGAAGCGCTCGAAGATCACCTTGCGCTTGTTCGCCGGGACCCCCAGCCCGTTGTCCTCGACGTCGATGATCGCCTGGCGACCGGAGTGGCGCAGGCGCACCCAGACCCGGGGATCCGGGTGGTCGGTCCGGTGGTACTTCAAGGCGTTGTCGAGCAGCCCGTTCAGGGTGTCGCGGATCATCGGCTCGTCGCCCAGGAAGGTCGTGACCGGCTGCAGGCTCCCGTAGAGCGTGATGCCCTTCTCCTCCATGCGAGGCCGCCAGGTCTTGACCAGCTCCTCGAGCAGCGCCCGCAGGTCGATGGGGCCGGAGCTCTTGGGCTCGTGGGAGCGCGACAGGCGCAACACGTCGTCGATGCGCCCGCTCAACCGGTCCGCCTCGCCGACGATGCGCTGGGCGAAGGCCGCCCGGGTCTCCGCGTCGCCGAAGCCCATCTCCAGGTTCTCCGCCATGACCCGGATGCCCGCCAGCGGGGTCTTGAGCTCGTGGGTGACCCGTGCGGTGAACTCCCGCTGCCGCCCGAGCAGGTCCCGCTCCCGGCGGTCCGCCTCCACCCGGGCCAGCAGCGCCAGGATGCCGATGAGCACCGCCACCAGCACGGTCAGGACCTGCCAGCCGAATTGCCAGGCATAGGCCCCGACCCGGCCGCTGATGTAGTCCTGGGAGATGCCCAGCCGCAGGTGCCCCAGGATGCCGCCGAAGTTCGCCTCGGCGGCCAGCCCCGGCTCCACGGTGCCCGCGAGCACGTTGTTGCTGGCGTCGAGCACCACCAGGTGGTCTCTCAGGCTGCCGGCCCGCCGCAGGACCTCGGCCAGGATGGCCGGCTGGTCGAGCTGGACCGCCGCCGTCTTGCCCCCGTCGACCTGGGCGATGGCCAGCAGGAACGGCGGCGACCCGTAGAGGTCGAAGGCCACGCGCGGCCCGTCCTCCAGCGGCGGTGCCTCCCGGGTGGCCGCCTTGTCCCGGATCTCCTTCCAGCCCTCGGCCCGGCGCCGGGTCCGCTGGATGGCGTCGAGCAGCTCCCGGGGGGGGCGCCGGACGCCGTAGTCGCCCAGCCGCGGCAGCAGCTCCTCGCGGACCAGGTCGCCCAGGGCCAGGTGCACGGGCCCACCCAGGCCCACGAGCTCGTCGAAGAGCGCGACGCCCGCGATCCGGGCGCCCTCCAGGTCGGCCTGGGCGGACATCGCATCGAGCTGCTGGATGCGGACCCGCACCACCCGCGCAGGGTCCAGGCCCTGGGCCACGGCAAGGCTGAGCTCGTTGCGCTCGACCGGCCGCAGGCGGTCCAGGGCGTCCAGGACATCGGCCGGTCGTGAGAGCAGCAGCAGGGTCTGCGCCGCGCGCCAGCCGGCGAGGAGCCGGACCTCGGGGACCTCCCGGCTGCAGTAGCGGTAGAGCCGCTCCAGGTCGCTGGCGATGTCCTCCTGGGAGAGGATGCGGGCGGCCTGGACGCAGGGGTTGCGCTCCAGGACCTGGGACATCTCCTCGGAGATCTGGGGCGGGAAGAGGAAGCGGGGGCCCTCGTCGCTGGGCTCCCACAGGTAGTACGCGTCGAACCAGGCCGTCTGGCGGCGGTGGGCGGCTTCGTGGCGGTCCATCCGGTGGAGGTCGCTGGACTCGAGCAGCCAGCCCGACACCTGGTCCGCGACCAGGGACTCCACCCCGTCGGCCAGCTGGGCCAGATCCCGCTCGGCCCGCACCCGCTCCCGGTCCTCGAGCTCCGCGCGCAGGAGCTGGGCCTGGGCGACGGCCACGAGCCCGAGCACGCACATGGCTCCGAAGAGGCCCGCCGTGGACCACTTCCGCAGGTTCTGCGAGGCGAGGAACCGCTTCACGGGGAGAGCCTACAGCGTCTTCACCACTGGGACCTGGATCCGGGGTTGGGCCGACACCCTCGTGAGGCCGCGTGGCGGCCTCACCGAGCGCTGGGATTCCGCAGGATGCTCGCCCGCCGAACCCGGTTCCGACCGTCCCGCTTCGCGGTGTACATGGCCTGGTCGGCGCGGGACAGCCAGCTGGTGATGTCCTCGTTCTCCCGCCGCTGGGCCAGGCCGAAGCTCCCGGAGACCCGCAGGCCCCCGCTGGTGCGCTCCCAGTCGTGGCCCGACACGCTCCGACGCAGGCGCTCGGCCACGTCCAAGGCGCCGTTCTCCTCGGCCCCGGGCAGGATGAGCAGGAATTCCTCGCCGCCGTAGCGGATGCAGGCGTCGGAGTCGCGGACCCCGAGCATCAACAGCCGGGCCACGCCCTGGAGCACCTCGTCGCCCACGGCGTGGCCGAAGGTGTCGTTGATCTGCTTGAAGCGGTCCACGTCGACGATGAGCGAGGTGATGTGCACGCCGGCGTCCACGCACCGCTCGACCAGGGCCGGCAGCTGCTCGTCGAGCCAGGAGCGGTTGAGCAGGCCTGTGAGCGGGTCCCGGTCGGCCGCGGTGAGGCGCTCCTGGACCCGGGCCAGGTGGGCCAGCTCGTCCAGCCCCAGCAGATCGAGCCGCAGGCTCACCGCGCCGATCTCCAGGTGGTCGCCGGGACGCAGCAGGGCGCGGCGCGTGCCGTGGCCGTTGACGCTGGTGCCGTTGGTGGAGCCCAGGTCCTGGACCGTCACCTCGCCGCTGGGGCTGCAGGTGACCCGGGTGTGGTAGCGGCTGACCGAGCTGTGGGTCAGGCCCAGGTCGGCGCGCTCGTCGCGGCCGATGACCACGTCTTCGCCCGCGCACAGGCTCGCGAAGCGCAGCATGTCCGGGCCTGCGACGACGCGCAGCGTGGGGATGGTGAGCCGCTTGCTCCGGGCCTCCCGGGGGAGGTTGAGCTTCATCGTCGTCTCGCTGAGATCTTCGATGGGGAGCAGTGGCCGGGCGGCCCTGTCTTCTTGGCTCGACAACGGAGGCTCCAGAGTCCCAGCGTAGTGTAGGAATCGGACGCCCACACCGCAACGTGAGGGCATCTCGATCCGGTCTCTACGGGCTGTCGGCCTCCGCGCGCCTGGTCACGTGGAATTCCACCCGCCGGTTGGCGGCCCGGGCGGTCTCGGTGGTCTCCAGGACCAGTGGCTGGCTCTCGCCAAAGCCGTGGGCGGACAGGCGATCTCCGTCGACCCCGACCTGGACCAGGTAGCGGCGCACGGCCTGGGCCCGCCGCAGGGACAGCTCCAGGTTGTAGGTGTCGTCGCCCTGGTCGTCGGTGTGGCCGTGGACCGCCACGCGCAGCAGCTCGGGGTGGTCCAGCAGCACCTCGGCCACCTCGTCGAGCAGCGAGAAGGACTCCTGCTTGATCTCGGCGGAGTCGAGCTCGAAGAAGATCTTGTCCAGGATGCGGACCCGATCGCCTTCCACGGCGACCCGGGCGGCCTCGAGCACCACCTCGACGCTCGCGGTCTGGCCGTCGGCCACCGTGAGGGCCTTCTCCGAGGTGCGGTGGCCGGGGGCGGAGATCACCAGGGCCCAGGCCCCGGGCACCAGCGCCAGGTGGGTCACCCCGTCCGGCCCTCCCTCGAGGCCGTGGTCGGTCTCGCCGCTGGCCCGCACCCAGGTCCCGGCCACCGGCAGTCCGGCGGCGTCGCGAACCAGCACGGTCACGTCCACCGGCGCGATCTCGGGGGCCAGGCGCAGGCTGTGCTCGTGCTGCTCGGAGGCGGGCACGTCCAGGTTGAAGAGCAGGGTCTGGTGGCCGTCGGCCTCGATCGTGCCGCCGTACTCCCCGGGTGGCAGCGAGCGCACCAGCTCACCGTCGGCGAGGGTGAAGGAGCCGGTCCAGGGGCCGGAATTCAGGTCCAGGACGGCGCCGGTGACCAGGTGGCCCGCGCTGTCCAGCACCTTGATCCGGGTGGGGGTGAGTGCGCCGTCCGGGCAGCCGTCGGCGTCGTCGACGCCGTTGAAGTCCTCCGGCTGATCGCGGCACAGGTCCAGGTCGTCGCGGATGCCGTCGCCGTCGGCGTCCAGCGAGACGAAGGCGGCTGCGGGCTGGCCCGGGTGCCAGGCGACCCCGGCGACGACGCGCCAGTCCGGGGCGCCGATGCCCCGGGTGAGGCCCGTGCCCAGACCGACTCGCACGGTGAGCTCCGGCAGCACCTGGTAGGCGCCGGTGGCCAGGACCTCGAGGGGCCGGGAGCCGGCGGTGCTGGAGCCCAGGATCTTCGCTCCGTCGAGCTCGCCGCCGACCCGGAGTCCGTCGGTCACGGCGTAGCTGACGCCGAGGGCGTAGGGCAGGCGGTGGCCCAGGACCACGTCGCCCAGCTGCTCCCAGGTGCCGGTGTGGACCCCGAAGGACGCCCCGGCCCGGACCGGGCCCAGGTCGTAGCGCAGGTCCGCGCTCAGGCCGACCGTGGCGGTGGACTCGCCGAGCCAGGCCTCCTCCTGGCCGCTCGGCAGCTCCAGCTTGCCGCTCAGGCCGACGACGGCCTGGCCCGGACCGAGGGCGCCGTCCCAGGCCTGGAAGGTCCCGAGGAAGCGCACGTCTCCCAGCAGCTCGAAGCCCTGCTGCTGGTACCCGGTCGACCAGACGTGCAGGGGCAGGTCCACGCCGAGCCGGGTGCGGGGCAGGGTGAACCAGCCCACCAGGTTGGCCGTGGCCACCTTGCCCAGGATCTCGAGCTCCTCGCGCTCGGGGTCGTCGTAGCGGAAGACCAGGGGGTCGTCGGCCACGTTGAAGACCAGGGCGGCACCCGGGGACAGGGTCTCCCCCACCGCGGGGTCGGTCACCTGCCAGAAGGCCCCGCCACCGGCGACGGGCTCGAAGCGCTGGGCGTCCAGGGGCTCGGCGGCGCCGGCGGTCTCGGCCGCGTGGGCAGGGCCGGTGACCAGCGCGAGGGGTGACGCCGCCAGCAGCGTCAGCCAGGTGCCGCGGCGCCGGACCAGGGCCAGGAGCGAGAGCAGGGCCGGCGCCAGGGCCGGGGCGCCGGGCAGGCTGCTGCAGCTGCCGCCGGTGAACTCGCCGTCGTCGAAGTCTCCGGGCACGTCCTGGTCGGCGTCCAGGTCTTCGTCTGGCGGGTCGCAGCTGCTGTCCGTCGGGTCTGCGTCCAGCGGGTCC
>CAYFPX010000138.1:0-264 GCA_964344945.1 uncultured Enterobacterales bacterium | reverse complement strand
CGCCGTCGCAGTCCTCGTCGCCGCTGCAGTCCTCGGCGCCGTCCAGCAGGCCGTCACCGTCGGTGTCCGGGTTCTCGGGATCGGTGCCGCAGGGCGGCTCCTCGCTGTTGAGCAGGCCGTCGCCGTCCAGGTCGCCGCAGTCGCCGTCCTGGTCGTTGTCGTCGAGCAGGTCCGGGATGCCGTCGCAGTCGCTGTCGCCGTCCTGCTCGTCCACGTCGGGGGTGCCGTCGCCGTCGCTGTCCTCGTCGCAGAAGTCGGGCCAAC
>CAYFPX010000137.1:15098-22066 GCA_964344945.1 uncultured Enterobacterales bacterium | reverse complement strand
GTCGCCGATCTGGCCCACCTCGGGGCCACATCGGCCGCTGGCACGCCGCCAGTCGCCGATCTGGCCCACCTCGGGGCCACATCGGCCTCTGGCACGCCGCCAGTCGGCGATCTGGCCCACCCCTACCGGCTAGAACCGGCCCCACAACAGGTCCTCGAACCTCGCCCGCTCCTCCGCCGACACCCCACCCCCTGTCAGCTCCACGTACCGAAGGTGCTCCCCCGGGGCCGTCCCCCCCACATCCACCCCCCAGAGGGGCGCGATGCGGGTCGGCAACAGCGCATACCGGGCATCACCGACCACCCCGGGATGGTGCGGATCCGCCACCAGCCAGTCCCGGGAGAAGTGCGCAAACCGGCCCAGGTCGGCGACGGCCACGGAATCCAAGCCCTCCTCCCGGGCGAACACCACCCGGTCCAAGACCGGCGCCGTCTCGCCCTCGACCACCTGGGCCGACCCCCACCACGGCACCCGCACGGCGTCGGCCCGGTACACGCCGCCGTGCTCCGACAGCGCCCGGAACACCAGGTTGTTGCCGAAGCTGGGCTTCACCTGGTGCCGCCGGACGTCGTGGCCCCGACTGTCCCACAACCCCCGGGCCGCGACCTCGGCCCGCCGCTGCTGCACCACGCACAGAGCCAGGTACGCCAGCGCCAGACCCAGGCCCGCGCGGGCCCACCGCCGCCGCCGCCGCCACAGCGCCAGGCCGACACCGACCACCAGCGGCACGGTGAACAGCGGGTCGATGATGCTGATGACGTGCCACGCCACCCGCAGGTCGCTGAAGGGCCACAGCAGGTGGGTCCCGTAGCTGGTGCAGCTGTCGAGCAGGCCGTGGGTCGCGTAGCCGAGGGTGCACGGCAACCACAGCTCTCGGAAGCCCGCTCGCCTGCGGGACAACACCACGCACAACCCCGCGGCCACCGCACCCCCGACCGGCACGAACGCCAGGGCATGGGTGAAGTGACGGTGGTAGTCCAGGAAGAGCAGGGGATCGGCGTCGGAGCGGATCACCACGTCGAGGTCGGCCAGGAGCCCGGCCCCGAAGCCCGCCAGCCCGGCCAGACGCACGCGGGCCGCAGGACTCAGGGCCTGGGCCACGGCGGCGCCGAGGGCGCCCTGGGTCAGCGGATCCATGGACTCACAGCGCCTGGGTGCAGGCCTCGCGGATGGCCCAGAGCGCCTCGCCGCTGACCCCGAGCTCGGCTGCGCGGGCGCCGATGAAGCGCCGGTGCACCGCGATCTTGTAGGTGGCCACCTGGTCCGGGGTGATGGCCTCCTCGTGCAGCAGCTCCACGACCCGCTCCTTCAGGCCCCCGGTCACGTCGATGCGCCGAACGTCGATCCGCAGGTAGCAGTGGGCCTCGGGGAGCCAGTCCACCCCAGCCGCCACGAGCACGGGCGCCACCTTGGGGTCGGTCTCCGCGCTGAGCCGGTAGACCCCCAGGGTCAGCCCCAGGTCCACCCCCAGCTCCTCGCCCAGCGCCGCCAGGCACGCGTGCTTGGAGCTGCAGGTGCCCCGCCCCTCCACCAACACGAGGGCCGGATCGTCGCGCCGGTGGTTCCGCCCGTGAGGCAGCCCCTGCACCAGCCCCGCCGCCTGTCGCAGATCCCCCACCATGTTCATCATGAACAAGGTGGTCAGCGGCCCCGTCCCGGCGATCGTCACCCGCGGCACGAACACCGGCCGCGGCTCGAGCAGGACCTGCACTAGTGGGTCGAGTCCGAAATTCGGTGATGAAGTCGGGGTCGAAGGGGGGACACAGGGGTCCTAGGGGTTGTTCACAAAGGCGCCGACGATGATCAGGATGAGCCCCACCACCAGCACCAGCGCCGCGGCCGTGATCCCGTAGAGCACGAACAACCCCGCGCTCATCACGAAGCCCACGCCGAGGCTGATCCCCCCGACCATCAGCCCGAAGAGGCAGACCAGCTGACCCGCGTGCTTGATGATCTCGCCGGTCAGGCGAGACTCCTGGGAGGCGAGCGCCTGCGCCTCGGGTCGGCCCACCGGGGTCCAGTCCGGCGCCACGGGCCCCCCGGGAACCCGTTCCAGACCCACCCGCCTGGCCGCCCGATCGACGGTGTCGATGCACTCGTCGATCACCAGGCCCGGGTCCTGGCGGCTCAGCCGCCAGGTCGCCCGGTCCAGGGCGCGGGTCAGCTGCCGGAGCCGCGCCGGCTCGGCGCCCTGGGCCCGGCTCTCGGCCAGGATGCCCTCGCTGATCAGCTCGGCCAGGGCCGGGTCGTCCCGCAGCACCCGACCCCGCCGGACCCGCTCCGCTGCGCTGAGCCGCTCCAGCCAGGCGGTCACCTCGAGCACGGCACGGCCCAGGACCTCGCCCTCTCGCGCCAGCCGGGCCCGGGCCCCCGGATCCCGCTGCACCCGAGCCGGCAGGTCCCGGAAGGCCGCGACCGTACCCAGGGCCCCGAAGGCCTCACCCAGCAGGCCGTCGCGCAGACCCTGTCGACGAAGCTCGTCCCGGACCGGCGCCGGCAACCGCAGCCCGGACAGCCTCAGCCGCTGGCTGTCGTGCTCGGCCAGCCAGGCCGCTGCACTGGGAGTCCCGGCCACCGCGTCCCCACCCAGGGCCGCGGCCAGGAGCCCGCCGACGCTCTGAAGGACTGCTCGTCGCTGCATCCCCGCCACCCTATTGCTCGTCCCCCTCGTCAGCTCCTCGCTTCTTCACGAACCGGGTCTGCTCCACCGACCCGAGCACGCTCTCCGCCTGGGCCAGCACCCGGTTCATCTCGGTGATCGTGACACTCAGGTCGCTCATCATCGCCTGCATGTCCTTCATCGAGGTCTTGAGCTCGTCCATGGACACGCTCAGCTCGGGCACGGTCTGGTGGTTCATCGTGGTGAACGCCTGCTCCGCCTCCTGGCTGGCCTGGTTCAGCGCCTCCATCGACGTGGCGATGCCCTTGTAGAGCTCGGCGTCGTCGATCAGCAGGTGGCCCAGGCTGCTGTCCGGGGCCGCGACCTTGGCCAAGAGCGCCTGGACCTCGTCGATGCTGTCCCGGATCTCCCCGGGCTTGGAGACCTCGTCGAGCATCTCCCGGACCTTCTCGGCGGTCTCCGGAAGGTGCGCCAGCTCGAGGGTCTCCAGGGCCGACAGCGTCTGGCGCAGAGCGCTCTCGGGGTCGTTGAGCGACGCCAGCAGCTCGCTGGCGTGGTGGATGAGGCCCTCCACGTCGTCGGGCAGGGACTCCATGGCGGTGCGACCCAGGATGGCCTGACCCTCCAGGCTGTCCAGGCTCAGCAAGGTCGCGCCGGGCCGCAGAGGCCCGGCCTCCGGGGAGCCGACGCTCACCTCCAGCACCTTGCCCCCCAGGAACTCGCCCGCCACCGTGGTCGCGCTGACCGAGGCGATCGAGTCCTCCTTGAGGTACTTGAGGAAGTCCTCGCGCACCTCGAAGTCGATGGCGACATAGGGCCGCCCGTCGGGCCCGATGTGCGGGTTGATGCGCTTGACCCGCCCCGCCTCGATGTCGATCAGGTACACCGCCGTGCCCTCGGCCAGGCCATGCCCCCGGTGGAAGCGCGTGGTGAAGTCGTAGCGCTCCTCGAACAGGTGCTTCTGGCTGGCGACCGACGCCGCGACCACGCCCACCGCCACGGCGGCCCCGGCCAGGAAGAGCCCCACGTAGCGCTCACCGGGCAGCTTCTTCACGACGCGATCCCCAGGGCCAGGGCGGACAGCTCCGACACCGGCAGGGTCGGGTCCAGCTCCACGAGCCCGTGGTCTACCACGGCCACGATCCGGTCTGCGAGCTCCTTGGCGTAGCCCACGTCCTGGGTGCTGAGCACGATGGCCGCGGGACACCGCGCCTGCACCCGGTCCCGGAAGCCACAGAACGCCGCCACGTCGTCGAACTCCCGACCCCGGAGCAGGTCGTCGAGCAGGAGCAGCTCCCAGCCGGTCAGCCAGGCCCGCGCCAGGGCCGCCCGGCGCAGCTCGCCGCCGCTCAGCACCGCGGGTCGATTGGGGAGCTCGCTCGCGTCCAGCCGGGCCACGGCCATCGCCTCCAGCACGGTGTCGTCGACCCGCTCCCGGGCGACGAGACCGTGGTAGGTCAGCGGCAGGGTCAGGTTCTCCCGGATGGTCATCGTCGCGAGCAGGGCATGGGACTGGAAGAGCACCCCCAGGCGGCCCGCGATGGCGTCCACCTGGACCCTGGGATCGATGCCCAGGGTGCGCACCGAGCCTCCGGAGGCGTCCACGGCGCCGCAGCCCAGGCGGAGCACCGAGCTCTTGCCCGTCCCCACCGCGCCGACCACCGCCACGGTCTCCCCGGCCGCCACGGACAGCGACGCCCCCCGGAAGACCCGCTGGGGCCCCAGGTCCAGCTCGACCTGGTCCAGGACCAGGGCCGGGCGCGGGCCGGTCACAGGAACCACAACAGGCTGAGCAGCCCGTTCACGAAGATGATGACCACCATGCACCGCACCACGGTCGCGCCGACCGCCACCGGGACCTCGGTGATGGCCCGGGAGACCTCGAGCCCCCGCTGGCAGGCGATGGCGGAGATGGACAGGCCGAAGATCAGCCCCTTCAGCACGGCGACGGCCAGGTCCTCCAGGCTCAGGGCCCCGACCAGGGCGTAGACCAGGACGTCGCCGGTGATCCAGGGCGCCACGGTCGCGGCCCCGATCCCCGCCAGGATGGTGAAGAGGCCGAGGTAGACCGTCAGCGCGACGGTGGCCACCGTGATGCCCAGGATGCGCGGCGCCACCAGCATCGCGACAGGGTCGATGGCCATCGCCCGGAGCGCCTCGACCTCGCCGCCGGCCTTCATGCAGCCCAGGTCCGCCGCCACGGCGCCACCGGTGCGCCCGGTGACGATCAGCCCCGCCAGCAGCGGCCCGATCTCCCGGACCACCACGTGGACCCAGATCGTGGCGAGCATCTGCTCGGCGCCAACCCGGGGCACCGTGGGCAGGCTCTCGACGATCAGCGTGCACCCCAGCACCGCCGAGATGGTCGTGACCATCGGCAGGGCCTGGACCCCGGTGAACAGGACCTGGCGGCGAGCCTGGCGCAGCTGGACCCGCCGCGCCGGGCGGTGTCCCCAGGACAGCTGGACGAAGCAGTCGATCAGGAGGCTGGCCGAGGCCGGCACCCAGCTGATCCGGGTGAGGGCCCAGTGACCGAGCCGATCCACGCTGCGGGGGAGCACGCCGCCCATGCCACCGAGGATATCGCTGGCCACTGCTACCCTCGCCGCCAGGAGGAGCGGATGGCCACGGCGCTCGACCGCGCGCTGGACACCCTGACCCGGCACGGCGTCCAGCGGGGCGAGGTGCGGGAGGTCGAGCAGGACATCCAGTGGCTGCGGGTCCGCAACGGCGAGCTGGAGCTCCAGACCCGGACCCTGGACCGGGGCCTGGGGGTGCGCGTGCTCGCCGGCGGCTGGGGGTTCGCGGCGTCTCGGGACCCCGACGCCGCCGTCGCCGTCGCGGAGCGGGCCGTGGCCCTGGCCCGGGCTTCGGCCCCGCACGCCTACGCATCCATCGACCTCGGTGAGCCGGCGCCGGTGACCGGGGAGTGGTCGGCGCCTGTGGCGATCGACCCCTTCGCCGTGCCCTTCGCCGACAAGGTCGACCTGCTGCAGAGGGCCTGCGCCGCGATGGCGGGCGCCGACGTGCGCACGGCCACCAGCGTGTGCCTGCGCACCCGGACCCGCTTCCGGGCCACCGACGGGAGCGATCTGTCCCAGGAGCAGGTGATCACCGGGCTCAGCATGCAGGCCCTCGCCCGCGGCGACGGCCGCTTCCAGGTCCGCAGCTGGCCGAAGGGCTTCGAGGGCAACTGCGCCGGCCGAGGCTGGGAGCACGTGCTCGCCCACGACGTCGACGCCATGGGCCCCCAGCTCGCCGACGATGCCCGCCGGCTGCTCCATGCCCCCCCCGTCCCCTCCGGCACCTGGGACGTCATCCTCGACCACGCCCAGCTCAGCCTCCAGATCCACGAGTCCGTGGGCCACCCCACCGAAGGCGACCGGGTCCTGGGAGAGGAGATGAGCCTGGCCGGTGGCAGCTTCCTCCAGCCCCACTGGCGCGACGACCGCTTCGGCAGTGACCGGGTGAACCTCTACGCCGAGGCCACCTCGCCCGGCGCCGCCGGGTCCTTCGGCTGGGACGACGAGGGCAGTCCCGCCACCCGCGTCGACCTGGTGCGGGACGGCCGCTTCACCGGCTGGCTCAGCGGGCGGGAGTCCGCGGCGCGGCTCGGCACCGCCCACGCCGCCGCCATGCGGGCCGACGGCTGGAGCCACCCGCCGATCGTGCGCATGGTGAACGTGAACCTGGCCCCCGGCACCGCCGGCAGCCTGGACGACCTGGTCGCCAGCACCGAGCGCGGCCTGCTGCTCAGCCGGAATCGCTCCTGGTCCATCGACCAGCTGCGGCTGAATTTCCAGTTCGGCTGCGAGGCGGCCTGGGAGATCCAGGACGGCGAGGTGGTCGGCCTGTACCGAGACCCGGTCTACACCGGTGTGACACCGAGCTTCTGGCAGAGCTGTGACGCCATCTGCTCCGAGGACGCCTGGGAGCACTGGGGCTGGGCGTTCTGCGGCAAGGGCGACCCGATGCAGATCATGCACGTGTCCCACGGCTGTGCGCCGGCCCGGTTCCGCGGGGTGTCGCTGCTGTGATCCCGACCCGCCAGGCTGCCGCCGACCTCGCCGCCCGGGTCTGCGCCCTGTCCCCAGGCGTGCCCCTCCAGGCCACGGTCACCACCACCCGCCGCCGGGTCACCCGGCTGGGCAACGGTGTGGTGCTGGTCCACGGCGAGATCGCCGACACCCGGGTCCTGGTCCGGGCCGTGCGCGACGGGGCCGAAGGCGCGGCCTTCACCAACGACATCTCCGCCGTGGGCCTCCAGCGGGCGGTCGACGAGGCGGTGGCCGCCTCCCGGGTCGCGCCCGCCACCCCGGACCACCCGGGGCTGCCCGATGCCGCCGCC
>CAYFPX010000137.1:13876-15088 GCA_964344945.1 uncultured Enterobacterales bacterium | reverse complement strand
GGGTGCCCGCCGAGATCGACCCCTGGGACGAGGCCACCGCGGTCGGCGACCTGGGCGCCGAGGCGGCGGCCGTGGGCGGCGCCCTGGACCGGGCCCGGGCCCACGACGCCACCCTCGCCGGGGTGTTCGTGCGCACCGCCTGGGCTGTCGGGGTGTCCAACACCCTCGGGCTGGTCCGCCACACCCGAGGGACCTCGGCCCAGGCCCGCCTCATCGGGACCTGTGGGGGGGCCAGCGGCCACGGGGGCACCCTGGCGGGGCGGCTCGCCGAGGTGGACCTCCCGGCCCTCGCCGACGAGGCGGGCCGGGTCGCCCACGCGGCCCAGGAGCCGGCGGACCTGGACCCGGGCCGCTACGACGTGGTGCTCGAGCCCGCCGCGGTGATCGAGCTGTTGACCTGGCTGGGCGGCATCGGCTTCGGCGCCCGAGAGCTGGCCGACGGCACCAGCTTCCTCGCCGATCGCCTCGGCCAGGCCGTCACGGGGCCCGCGGTCACCCTCCGGGATCCGGGGCCCCAGGCCACTCTGCTGCCGGTGCCCTTCGACGGGGAGGGAGTCGCGCGGCGGCCCCAGGTCTTCGTGCAGAGCGGGGTGGGGGTGGGGGTGGTGCACGACCGGCTGAGCGCTCGCCAGGCCGGCTGCGAGAGCTCGGGACACTGGGACCTGGACGAGCGCTTCCCCAGGCCCGGCGCCCAGCCCGGCGCCGTGGTGCTCGACCCCGGGACCGACACCGACGACCTGGTGGGGCGGCTGGAGCACGGCCTGCACATCCACCGCCTCCACTACGTCAATGGCTTCCTGGACCCCCGCAAGGCGCGCATGACCGGTCTCACCCGCGACGGCGTCTTCGAGGTCCGAGACGGCCAGCCGGTCCGGGCCGTGAGGGACCTGCGGTTCACCGAGGACATCCTCGACGCGTTCCAGCGCATCGACGGCCTGGGCGACACCCTGGCCTCGGTGGCGACCTTCCGCCTGGGTCTCGGCGGCGCCTGCCTGGCGCCGCGGCTCCTGCTCCGAGACTTTGCGTTCACCGGTCGCTGCGCCCCATGACCGCTCCTACGGCATTCTGGTAGGATCGGCCCGCTCCGCTGGGGCGGGGGAGACGGCGCGAGGACGCAGCAGACCCGATGAGTGGTGGTGCCGACGACATCCAGCGGCTGAAGCGCCGCATGGCTCGCATCCTGCCGATGCAGCTCAAGGGCGAATTCGGACT
>CAYFPX010000137.1:9053-13866 GCA_964344945.1 uncultured Enterobacterales bacterium | reverse complement strand
TGGCTCAGCGGCAGGGACATCTACTTCTGGATCCCCGAGAAGCTCCAGGTCCACCAGACCTACGAGGTGCGCATCGATCTCCGGGAGATGGGCCGCACCGTGGACGGCGTGGTGACCATCACCGAGGTCCACAGCACCCGCAAGCTGAGACTGCGGCCCGGGTACCTCATCGTCGCCAACTACAAGATCCCGGAGAAGACCCACCGCGCCCACCTCAACGAGCTGCTGGTGCGGATCAACCCGGACGACCTGGCCGAGTCCTCGGTGGCGTCCCAGAGCCGCGAAGTCGCTCGGCCGAAGGCCAAGCCCGCGGCGAGCCGTCGCCCGGACCCTCCGCCCCAGCCCTCCGAGCCGCCCTCCGAGGCCAGCCAGCCCGGCCGGCGACCCTCCTCCCCCCCGTCTCCGCCCCCAGAGCCGGTCCCGGAGCCCGCTCCGGCACCTCCCCCCAGCGCCAGCACGAGCCGGTCCAAGAGCCGCGGCAAGGGTGGGCGCATGCGGCGAGACCGGATCCTGTACGCGCCCATCGGGCCGCCTCCCAAGCGCAAGGGGGAGGAGGACCGCCAGAAGCAGTCCCGCCAGCTCGGGCGTCTGCCGCTCGGTCCGCCGCCGAAGCGCAAGCCGGCTCCAGCCCCCCCGCGTCCGGTCACGGCCCTGGTCGAGCCCGGCCCGCCGGCTTCGCTCTTCGTCCAGATCGACGACATCGACCAGGCCCGGGGCGCCATCCAGGGAGACCCCCCGGGTGTCGCGGTGTGGCTGGTCCCCGACGACTCGCTCATCAGTGGCCAGCGGCCGTCGGTGGCCCTCCAGCTGCCTGGCGGGCGCATCCTCCAGCTCCAGGGCCTGATCTCGAGCAAGAACCTCGACCGGGCGCTGCTGACCTTCCCCGAGGCCCAGCCCGAGGACCTGTACCTGCTGACTCTGGCGAGGGTCGGGTAGCGAGGTCCTCGGACCGCGTATACGCTTCCGACCCTCACGGGGAGCGTCCATGCCCATCCTGCTGCTCATCGCCACCGGCTGCATCGAAGGCCAGATCGACACCACCGGCACCGACACCGTCGGCGACCTGGAGACCAGCCAGTACGCGAATTGCCATGGCGCCTCCCAGGTCGACGACGACCTGGACGGGGTCCTCGAAGAGAGCCACACCCTCGACTACGACACCTACGGCAACCTCATCCGCTACACCACCGACGAGGGCCTCGACGGCTCCGACGAGCTGGTCTACGTCTACGAAGTCACGCCCTCGGGCGAGTCCCTGGTCACCGAGAAGGACGAAGACGGCGACGGCACCTTCGACATGCGCTGGACCTACTTCCGGGACGTCGACGAGTGGCTGGAGTCCGTGGAGTACGACGAGGGCCTCGACGGCGAGCTGGAGTGGCTGACCACCGTGACCACCACCTGGGTCGAGGAGGGCGTGCCGGAGACCGTCACCTCGGAGAAGGACGAGGGCCTCGACGGCACGGTCGAGGAGGTCGAGCTCCGCACCTACGACCACGACTCCAGCGGCTACTGGATCACCGTCGAGACCGACTACGGCGCCGACGGCGTGCTCGAGACCGCCTACGAGGTGCGCTTCGACCTGGACGACGTGAAGCAGGAGGTCCGCTACGACTACGGCGCCGACGGCGAAGAGGACAAGGTCCAGGAGTTCCACTACACCGACGACGGCCAGGTCCACCTCATCGAGGTCACCGGCTACGAGCCCGACGGCTCCACCCGGCTGACCAACGTCTTCCACGAGTACGACGAGAACCTGCGGATCGCCGAGATCAACCGCGACGACGAAGCCGACGGCTCGCTGGACGGCGCCACGACCTTCGCCTGGGACTGCCCATAGCAGGCTGACACTAGCGTCACCCCCTGAGAGACAGTCTCTCACTGGCTGAGATAAGCCTCCCACCCCCGGGAGGTCCCATGCTCACCCTGTTGTTGTCCCTCTCCACGGCCCACGCCGGTGCCTGGACCCAGCCCCAGGGCCAGCACTACGGCAAGGTCAACGGGCGCATCGTGTCCGGCCGCTCGGCCTTCGACCTCGACGGTGAGCTCGTCGAGACCGACCCGTTCACCGACGCCAACCTGCAGGCCTACTACGAGGTGGGCCTCACCGACCTGCTCACCCTGGTCTACACGGGCACGCCCCTGGGTCGCGTCACCTTCGCCGGGACCTCCGCCCCCTACCTGGGACCGAACGCGGTGGGGGTGCGCCGGGCCCTGTGGAACCAGCACCTCAAGGTCGCGGCCGAGGGCCGGGTAGGTTGGACCGAGCCCTTCAGCGACGGCGACCTGGTGGCGAAGAGCGGCGCCACCAACACGCCGGAGGGCTTCGTCTACACGCCGACCGTGGCGAACCACTTCCTGGACCTGGCGCTGTCCCTGGGCCGCGGTGTCGGCAACGGCTGGGTCACCGGGGCCATCGGCGGGCGGGTGAACACCGGCGAGGGTCTGGGCGAGGCCGTGATCGGCAACGCCCAGTTCGGCTGGACCTTCAAGGGGAAGTTCGTGGTGGACGCCCACACCAGCTGGTACCTGCCGAACAACCCGGTCGAGCAGGTCAACATCTCGGGCGGCGGGGACACCCGCTACTTCGGCTTCGGCTTCGGCTTCGGCTGGTGGGTCCGGCCGGACCTGGGGCTGGTGGTGACGGCCGAGGGGGCGCCGGTGGCGGTCTCCAACGCCGGGTCTCCCAGCCTGTGCGTCGGGCTGCAGTTCCGGTAGCCTTCCCCCTTCAGCGAGGCAGCCTGTGAGCGAGACCACCATCGGCGGCGTGATCCGCGCCCTGGACGACCTCGTCGACGACGCCATCCTGCGCCTGATGCGGGCGCCCCTCTCGTAGACTTGAGTCCCCTGTCTCGGAAGTTCGTGGACACTCGCTTGCCCTCGCCGCGCCTGGCGGCCCGCTCTCGCGTTGATGTGACTCGGGCACGCTCCTACCTCCGGAGTCGCCGGCTGCGCCGGCTCGCCAACCTCGGCGGAGATGGCCTCACGGGGCTCGGTCCGTCTTCTTCATCGACCCACTAGGCCGATGCCCGCCCTCTACGACCCCATCGTCTCGGCCGCTCGGCTGCTGGTCCAGCTGTTCTTCCGCCGGGTCGAGGTGACCGGGCTGGAGCACATCCCCGAAGAGGGGGGCGGCATCCTGGTCTCCTGGCACCCCAACGGCATGATCGATCCGGGGCTGATCCTGACCCACTTCCCGCGCCAGGTGGTCTTCGGGGCACGGCACGGCCTGTTCCGGGTGCCCGTGCTCGGGTGGGCGATGCGGAACCTGGGCGTGGTGCCCATCTACCGGGCCATGGACCAGGGCGATGCCAGCCCAGAAGAGCGCCGCAAGGCCAACCAGAAGTCCCTGGAGGCCCTGGCGAGCGAGGTCGCGGAGGGCCGCTTCAGCTGCCTCTTCCCCGAGGGAGACAGCCACGACCTGCCCTACCTGATGGAGCTCAAGACCGGCGCGGCGCGCTTCTACTACCAGGCCCGCCAGCTCCAGGAGCCGGGCCAGCCTGTGCCCGTGCTGATCCCGGTGGGCCTGCACTACGACCACAAGCGCTCGTTCCGCTCCAACGCCCACGTCGCCTTCCACCCGCCCCTGACGCTGCCGCCGGAGCTGGACCGGACCCCTCGCGCCGACGAGGACCCTCAGGACGCCCGCGCCCGCTGTCGGGCCTTGACCGACCGGATCGAGCAGGCGCTCAACGAGGTCGTGCACGCGACGGACAGCTGGGAGCTGCACAAGCTGATGCACCGGACCCGCAAGCTGGTCCGGGCGGAGCGGGCGGCACGGGCCGGCGCCGAGCCCGGCAAGGTGCGCATCGGCGAGCGCACCCTGGGCTTCGCCCGGGTCCGGCAGGCCTACTACGCCCGGGCGGCGAGCCACCCGGACCAGGTGGCGGCCATCCAGGAGCGCATCGGCGAGTACGACGCCGACCTGCGGGCCCTGGAGATGGAGGACCACGAGCTCGACCGGGGCCCTCAGCTGACCAGCAAGTCCCTGCTGGCCATCGCCATCTACCAGGTCGTCCTGGTCTTCGTGCTGCTTCCCCCCGTGGTGTTGCTCGGCTGGCTCATCAACCTGCCCATCGCGCTGGGGCTGTGGGTGCTCTCGAAGACCCTGGCCGCCAAGCGCAAGGACGAGGCCTCGATCAAGGTGCTGTTCGGGGCGGTCGCCTTCCCGCTGACCTGGGGGACCGCTGGCCTCCTGGCGATGTGGGGCCACGAGCAGCTGGCGGTGGCGGTGCCCGGCATGCCCGACACCCCGGTGCTCGCCGGGGTCGCCACGGTGCTGCTGGGGGTCTTCGGCGGCATGGTCGCCCTTCGCTACCTGCGCGTCGCGCGGGAGACGGCCCGGTCCCTGCGCGTGCGGGTCACCCGGGCCCGGCGGCGGGTCAGCATCGCCCGGCTGAGGGCCGAGCGGGCGGAGCTCTACGACGTCTTGATGTCGTTCATCGAGGGGCTGGAGCTGCCCGGCCAGGTGGCGCCAGACGGGCGCGTGGTGCGGTGATCGGCCTGGTTCTGGGCCCCTGGAGCCAGCTATGCTCGCCCCCTGAGGGAGGCAGATGACCCGCAGAGAGGCCCGCTGGACCGTCGCGGTGGGGGTGGTGCTCACCCTGGGTGTCGGCGGTGCGCTGTTCGCCCGGTACGCCGACGAGCTCGCCCTGCCGGCCGACGTCGTGCTGAACGACCTCATCGTCGGCCCGGAGTGCGACGGCTGGACGGCCGGCGCCCACAGCGGCACGCTCGCCGCGCTCCGCGACGTGGTCGCCCCACCACCCGGTGGACTGGAGGCGATGGACCGCGCCCGCGCCGCCCACACTCG
>CAYFPX010000137.1:7036-9043 GCA_964344945.1 uncultured Enterobacterales bacterium | reverse complement strand
CCTGTGGGGCCGACGACGGCACGGTGTGCGGCCTGTTCAAGCTCACCGTCAGCGTCGCAGACGAGAGCTGGGGTCCCGAGGAAGACGAGTCCCTCGACGATGGCGTGGGCGAGCTCCGGGCCTGGGCCGCGGTCCGCGCGCCGAGCGAGGAGGCCCTGTGCGCGAGTCGCTGGATCGTGCTCGACGCGGGGGGGGACGGCCTGGGCTGGGGGCCGTCCTTCGGCGGCGTCCCCCTGGGCGAGACCGCGCTCGACGACGACCTCGCCGGCGACGACATGATCGACGCCTACAACCAGGCGGGTTTCGTGACCGTGGACATCGCCTGGGGCTGCGACCCCGACGACGGCACCTGTCCCGAGGCCCTGGCCGACTGGATCGAGGACCCCAGGCAGGGTGCGGCCTGGACGGCGTCGACCGAGGCCACCGGCACCCTCGGGGTCTCGAGCCGCGCGCTGGCGGTCTACGACTGGGTCTATCAGAACGCGGGCAACCGGAGGCTCTGCGCCCACGCCCAGTCCGCCGCCTCGGGCCGGCTGGTCACGCTCCTGACGCGCTTCGGCGCCGAGGACCTGTTCGACACGGTGGTCTTCGACGGGGGTCCGGTCTGGGGGTACCTGCCCTGGACCTGCGGCATCGACGACGGCGACCTGGGCGAGCGGCCCGACGCGAGCGAGGGCAGCTCTGGCGGGGGGGCGCCCGCCCGCAACCTGGACTGCATGCTCAGCGGCACCCCGCCGAGCGTGGCCTGTGCGGTGAGCGCCTGCCAGCAGGGTCGGCCTCACGACGGGCTGGTCCTGGGCAGCAACCTGCTGGCCGACGGCGACTTCGACCTCAGCGCCCTCGACCTGGCCGTCGTGATGGGCGGCGACGACAGCTCCGGTGCCTGGCGCCAGGTGCCGCTGTGGCTCGGGGATCACGGCGGCACGGCCGGCTGGCCCTGGTCCACGCGGCTGCGGGCGAATTCCGTGACCTTCCGCCAGGGGCTGTGCAGGCCGAACACCGACGACTGGCGGTGTGACTGGCTCGAGGAAGCGAACGTGCTGGAGCACCACGGCTACGGCTACGAGCCCGACCTGGCCGGCGCGCCCCATGCCACCAGCGAGGACCCGGCCGCGGCCCAGGTGATGCAGCAGCTCATGCTGGGCACCTGCGAATTGACACCCGACCCGGCGGAGTAGCTTAGGGGGGAGCCCCCCACGGGCCGCCAGGCCAGGAGCTCCCATGTCCGACAACCGTGTCCAGGACGGCCTCGTCGTCCTCGTCCAGTACACCCTGCGCAACCAGAAGGGTGTGGTCCTGGACCGATCCGAAGCGGGCGACCCGCTGCCCTACCTGCACGGTGCGGGCAACATCATCCCCGGCCTGGAGCGTCAGCTCGAGGGGCTCGAGGTCGGCGCCACGGGCACCTTCACCGTGCCGCCGGAGGAGGGCTACGGCCTGCGCGAGGGACAGGCCCAGTCGGTGCCCCGCAGCGCCTTCCCCGAGGGGCAGCCGATCATGCCCGGCATGCAGTTCTCGGCCCAGTCCCCAGACGGTGAGATGGTCCCGTTCTGGGTCGTCAGCGTGACCGAGACCGAGGTGGTGATGGACCCCAACCACCCGCTGGCTGGCGAGACGCTGGTGTTCGAGGTGGCGATCGAGGGGGTCCGGGCGCCGACGGATGAGGAGCTGGCGCACGGGCACCCGCACGGGCCGACCGGGAGTGAGGGGCACGGGCACCACCACTAGCGTTGCGTTGAAGTCGACGCAGCGCGAGCTACTCTTGCGGCCGCGCCAACATCCTCACCGCGGTCTCCACCCCCCGGGCCAGCTCCCCCATCCGCCCATAGTCCAAGGTCTCCGGCGTGTCCTCGGCCGTGTGGTACCGCCCATTCCGGTAGAACGCGGTGTCCGTGATCAACACCGCCGGCCACCCGCGGGCCCAGTAGTTGAGGTGGTCGCTGAAGTCGACACCCTCGAGCGTCGCCGGCGCCGCGATCGCCTCGGCCCGGACCGGGGTGGTCGCGA
>CAYFPX010000137.1:0-7026 GCA_964344945.1 uncultured Enterobacterales bacterium | reverse complement strand
CGGCGGCGGCCAGGGCCGCGGCGTGCACCGCGCTGCCCATGTGCTCGGTGCGGAAGTACGGCGGCTCCTCCAGGCTGTAGGCGACCAGCTCTACCGGTCCGGTCGGTGGAAGCTCGCCCAGCCGCCGCGCGACCTCCAGCAGCACCGCCACGCCACTCGCGTTGTCGTCGGCGCCCGGGTGCTCGCCGAAGGCGTCGTAGTGAGCGCCCAGGACCGTCAGGGCGCCCTCGGACGGCCCGAAGCGGGCCACCACGTTCCGATAGGTCACCCCCTCCACCGTCCAGGTCTGCTCCGAGACCGCCCCGCCCATCGCCGTGAGCTGCTCGCCCACCCAGCTGGCGTTGCGGTCCAGGGTCTCCGGCTGCCCATGGGACCGCGGCCCCTGCTCCACGACCCAGCGCACGTCCCGCTCCAGAGGGGTCACCTCGACCGGGGCCGAGGCGGGGGCGTCCTGGGGCGCCCGGATGGGCACGGTGACGCAGGCCGCCGCCCACGCCACCAGAGCTCCGGTCGCGACGACCGCGGTGAGCCACAGGTTCCGAGCAGACCACGCCATCGCCGGAGCCTACCCGGTAGACTCCGGCGGTCTTCCCGGGTCGCCTGTGGAACCTCCCATCGTCCAGGTCGAGGCCCGGGGCCTGCGGCGCGAGTGGCCCCAGCCCGGGGGCCCGCCGATCGTGGCGGTGGCAGAGGCCAGCTTCGCGGTGCACGCCGGCGAGGTCTTCGGGCTCCTGGGCCCCAACGGCGCCGGCAAGACCACCACCCTGCGCATGCTGGCGACCCTCACCCGGCCCACCGCCGGCACAGCGGTGGTGGCCGGGCACGACGTGCAGCGCGACCCCCGCGGTGCCCGGGCGAGCCTGGGCTACCTCAGCGCCACCTCGGGCCTGCCGCCGCGCCTCACCTGCACCGAGGCCGTGCGCACCTTCGCCGCTCTGCACGGCCTGGAAGATCCGAAGGCCGCCGCGGAGCAGGCCATCGATCGCTACGGCATCCGGGACTTCGCCGGCCGCTTCGTGGAGGGCCTGTCCACCGGCATGCGCCAGCGCCTGAGGGTGGCCTGTGCGGCGGTGCACGAGCCGCCGGTGCTGATCCTCGACGAGCCGACCTCGGGCCTGGACGTGGTCGCCGCCGACGCGCTGCTGGGTGACATCGACCGGGCCCGCCTGGCCGGAGCGGCGGTGGTGTTCTCCACCCACGTGCTGCGCGAGGCCGAGCGGCTCTGCGACCGCATCGCGGTCATCGAGGCCGGCCGCATCCGGGACGTGGGAAGTCTGGCCGAGCTGTGCGAGCGCACGGGACAGCCGGATCTGGAGGGGGCCTTCCTGGCCCTGGTGCGGCGGTGAGGGCGCTGCTGGCGCTGGTGCGGGTGGAGCTGCTCCGCCTGCTGCGGACCCGCGAGGTGCACCTGTTCCTGCTGCTGCCGGCCCTGCTGGGCGCCCCGCTGGTCGGAGGCATCGCCCTGGCCGTCTCCAGCGCCTCCTCGGACGGCCTGACCGTGGCCCTGGCCCGAGACCTGCCCGACGACCTGCCCCTGGAGCAGAGCCTGGACCAGGAGCTCGTGCGGGTCGTGGTCGTGGACGACCCGGTCGCCAGCTACGAGGCGGGCCGGGTCGACGCGGCGATCTTCGCCCACCGGCGGGCCGACGGCGTCGGCGGTCACGTGGGCACCGACTGGGAGGTCCAGCTGCTCGCCCTGGGCCACGACCCCGACGTGCGCTCCGCGGTGTTCGAGGCGGTGCGTCGCACGAACCGCAAGCACGTGGAGTCCCGGGTGGTCGCCAGCGGCGCCGGGGAGGAAGTGTCGCTCTTCCACCTCTACTGGTCCACGGACCCGCTGGAGCCGCCGCCCCGGGAGAGCGGCAAGCTCCGGGCCATCGTCCTGGCCTATGTGGCCTTCCTGCTGGGCCTCGTCAGCTACCAGATCGTGCCCATCCCCCTGGTCCAGGATCGGCTCTCGGGCATCTCCGAGTCCTTCGGCGCCACGCCGGTGCCCCGCTGGAGCCTCCTGGTGGCCCGGCTGGTCGCCACGACCCTGGTGGAGCTGCTGGCGGTGGGCGTGCTGCTGCTCAGCGCCTGGTCCATGCTCTCGGCTCTGGTCGAGGTGCCCGTGCCCAGCGTGGAGGGCGTCGCCCGGGCCGGCGCGACCCTGGCGCTGATCAACGCGCTGTACCTGCTGCCCGGGATTCGGGCGGCCAGCGCCCGGGAGGCCATGAACCTGTCGTCGGTGGTGCTGCTGGGCAGCGGCGGACTGCTGCTGGGCGGGATCTGGGGCCTGCCCGCCTGGGTGCCCCTGGCCGGGGTCGCCGCGGCGCCGCCGGGGCCCGCGGGGTGGGTGGCGGCCTGTAGCACCGCCGCGGCCGCGGTGGGGGTGGTCCTGCTGGCGGGCCGCCTGACCTCGCCGGAGAGCCTGCTGCCTCAGGGGCAGGGCCGGTGAAGGCGCTCCTGCTGACCGAGCTGCGCGTGCTCTTGCGCGACCACCGCGCGACCCTGTCCGGCATCCTGATGGTCTTCCTGCTGGTGCTGTCGCCGCACCTGGTCGTGGCGGTCTTCGGGGAGGACCCGGTGGACCTGGAGGACGAGCTCCGGGAGCTGGTGGTGGAGCCGGTGGTCGGGGAGCTCGGCTGGACGGTCGCAGGGCCCCGCCCCGCCTGGCTCGACCCGGACCTGGGCACCGAGGCGCCTCCGGAGGCGCTCGTGCGCTTCTGGCAGGAGTCGGGGTCCGAGGCCGGGGTGCACTTCGAGGTGCTGGGCCTGACCCCGGGGGCGCGGCTCGGCAGGGTGGCGGACGCGGTGAAGGACGCGGCCTTCGCCGAGCGCCAGTCCCGGGCCGAGCACCTGGGGCTGGTGGGCCCCTGGCGCTCGAAGGTGCGCGTGCGCTTCGTCGAGTCCGCGGTGCCGAAGGTGCCCTTCCGGCTGCCCACGGTGCCCCTCGGCGCGGCGCTGGTGCTCACCGCTGGGGTGCTCGGCAGCCTGAGCTGGCTGATGGAGGCCCTGCCGCGGGCCCGCTCCGGCGGGTGGCTGGAGAGCCTGGCCGCCCTGCCGCCGAGCCGCCTGGAGCTGGTCGGCGCCTGGGTGGGGACCGGCGCGCTGCTGGGCCTGGGCGGTGCCGCGGTCGGCCTGGCGGCCCATGCCCTCGGCGCCCCCCTGTCGGGCGAGGACGCCGGCCTCGGGCGGGGCATGCCGTGGATCCCGCTCACCGTGGCCCTGCTGGTGCCACCCCAGCTGCTGATCTTCCTCACGGCCGGCGATCTGCGGGCCTCGGTGATGCGCAGCCTGTGGGCCCTGCCCGGGCTCACGCTCGTGGTCCTGCTGGCGATGTGGGTGGCGGTCTCCGCTCCGGGCTGGCTGCCGTGGATCCCGGTGGGCGGGCTGGTGATGGCCAGCCTGGGCCTGGTCGGACCGGCGGGGGTCGCACCGACCCTGCTCGTGGGCCTGGCCACGGCCGGCGCCGCGACCTGGGCCTGCGTGGCCCTGCTGGAGGGCAGCGGCGCCGAGGTCAGCACCACCGGTCGCACCGCCGAGCGGCGGGCTCGGGGCAACTGGCTGCCCGAGGCGCTGCTGCTGGTCTGCGTGGCCATGGCGTCGTCGGTCTCCTGGAGCCCCGGGCTCTGGGGAGACCAGGTGGCCCGGGTGCTGATCACCAGCCAGGTCCTGTTCTTCGCAGCGCCCGCGCTGGCCTCTGCCCAGGTGCTGGGCCTGCCGGCCCGGGAGCTCCTGCCTCGGCGCTGGCCCGGAGCGGTCCCCCTGCTGCTGGCGGTCTGTGTGGCGCCGGCCACCCTGACCTTCGGCGTGCTCGCCACCACGGTGCACCAGGTGGTCGCCCCCTTCGACCCCTTCTGGGCCAAGGTGCTCGAAGAGGCGATCCTGCCCCTGTCCGGCGGGCTCGGTCTGGCGCTCATCGCGCTGCTGCCGGGGATCTGCGAGGAGCTTCTGTTCCGCGGCGTGGTCTTCTCCCTGCTGCGTCGTGGCTTCTCCGACCGGGTCGCCCTGGTGCTCCAGGCGGCGCTGTTCGCCGTGATGCACCTCTACCTCTTCCGCTGGCTGCCCACCTTCGGCCTGGGCCTGGCCGCGGGCTGGCTCGTGCTCCGCACCGGGTCGCTGCTCCCGGCGATGGTGCTGCACGTCGTGCACAACGCCCTGGCCGTGCACCTGGGCGCCCAGGTCCAGCTCGACCTCCTGGATCCGGTCACCCAGGGCGCGATGGTCGCCGCGGTCGGCGTGGGGGTCACGGCCCTGGCGTCGGTCGGCCGGGATAGTCGGGCCCCCCGGAGGACCCGCCCATGACCCGCCTCGCTGGACAGACCGCCGTGATCACCGGAGCCAGCCGAGGCATCGGCCTCGAGGCCGCGCGGGCTCTGCAGGGTGCGGGGGCCCGGGTGGTGCTCGCCAGCCGCAGGCAGGCGGGCCTCGACGCCGCGGTCGCCGAGCTCGGGGGCGACGCGGTGTCCCACGTGCTCCACGTGGGTCAGCCCGAGTCCATCGACACTTTCTGGGCCTGGCTCGACGCCCAGGACCTGGCCCCCAGCATCCTGGTGAACAACGCGGCGACCAACCCCTACTTCGGTCCCATGATCGGCGCCGAGTGGCCGGCCTGGGACAAGACCTTCGAGGTGAACCTGAAGGGTCCCTGGGCGATGTGCCGGGCCTTCGCCGAGCGCAGGCTGGCCGCGGGCGAGGGCGGCGCCATCGTGAACGTGGCCAGCGTCTTCGGCCTGGGGGCTGCGGCGATGCAGGGCATCTACGGCATGACCAAGGCGGCGCTCATCTCCCTCAGCAAGACCCTGGCCCACGAGTGGGGACCGGCGGGCATCCGGGTCAACGTGCTCGCCCCGGGGCTGGTGGAGACGAAGTTCGCCGCCGCCCTGACCAGCAACCCGGCGCTGCTGTCGATGTTCACCGACCGCGCCGCCCTCAAGCGGCACGCCACCCCCGACGAGATCAGCGGCATGATCCTGCACCTGGTCTCCCCCGAGGCGAGCTTCACCAGCGGCCAGGTCTTCGTGGTCGACGGCGGGTACACCAGCGCGTGAGGCCCGACGCGCCGTCGGACCCCCGGGTCCTGGGGCTGGACACCGCCCGGGGTCCGGTGGTCTACACCGACGAAGGGGCCGGACCGGTGGTGGTCGCGCTGCACGGGGCGCCCGGCGGCACCCGGGACTGGCGCTGGCTGGGCGCCGCGCTCGGGGACCGGGTGCGGCTGATCCGGGTGGCCCTGCCCGGGCTGGGGGAGACCCCCCTGTTCACCGAGCCCCGGACCAGCTTCGCGGCACGGGCCGAGCTGGTGTTCGAGGCGCTGGACACCCTGGGGGTGGAGCGGGCGCACTGGATCGGCCACTCGATGGGCGGCGGGATCTGCGTGGCCGCGGCCCACGGGCAGCGGTCGCGGGTCGCCGGGGTCGGGCTGCTGGCGTCCCTCGGCCTGCGTCCGCACCGCGGGCTCGAAGCCAGCCGGCCCCGCCTGAGCTGGCGGCTGGTGTCCTTCCCGGTGCTGGGCCTGGCGCTGCGCCCCCTGGTGCCCCGGGTCTTCGAGGCCTTCGGCTTTCCCAGGGGCGTGCCGATGGAGGTGCTGCTGCACTGCCTGCACCTGGCGGCCGACGCTGACGTGCCGGCCCACGCCGAGCGCGTCCGCACCCTCCCGGTGCCGGCCCTGGTGGCCTGGACCGACGACGACCCGCTGATCGCCCCGGCCATCTCCCAGGACCTCGCCGACGCCGCGCCGAGCGGCCCGCGGCTCCGCTGGCCAGACGGCGGACACTTCTTCCTGAAGACCCGGGCGGTCGAGCTGGCGGACGCGCTGGTGGACTGGGTGCATCAAGACTCGGACTGAGTGGCCGATCCCGGGGGGAGAGGAGTGCCCTCCCCATGGTCGGACTGGTCCTGTGCATCGTGATGATCGGCGTGGTCGCCTGGCTGATGGTCCCTGCGAGGGAGCCTGTGCCCGCGACCGCCGGCTGCGTGCCCGATCCCGAAGCCCTCGCCCGCGTCGCCGAGCAGCTGGCGAGCGAGGCCGCCCCGCGGACCCACGAGGGTCACGACGAACAGCGGCGCGGCCGCGAGCGGGTCGCGGCCGGCGGCGGCGAGCCGCTCTGGGCACGGTTCGAGACCGACGAGGAGCCGATCCAGGTCCCCGTGGTGGACCTGTCCGCCGACGGCCTGGCCGTCGAGCTCCACGGGGCCCTCGTCCTGCCGGAGACAGGCCACCGGGTGACCTTCGCCGTCGGCCACGACGAGACGCCCCTGGTCTACCTGGAGGCCCTGGTGCGGCACCAGGAGGACTTCAGCGACGGCTGGCAGCGCCTGGGCCTGGACCTGGCCGGGGCCACGCGAGACGCCCTGGATGCGGTGGCGGTGCTCGTCGACGCGCTGGCCCAGCGCAAGGACCGCGGCGCCGCCTGATCACGGCTTGTCGGGCACGAGCTCGAGCTTCTGCGACAGGGGACCAGCCGGAGTTGCGAAGACCCGCAGCCGCCGCTATCAAGTGGTCGGACCACTGGACCATCGGACGTCGGATGACCACTGCCAAGAAGCCCACCGTCATCCTTCGAGCCTGCGCCGAGTACGACCCGGAGCGCATCCGCCGCATCGTGCGCGACGGCCTCGACACCCTGGGGCTCACGCCCTCCGGCCGCACCCTGGTGAAGCCCAACGTGGTCGCCGCCGGGCGCTTCTTCCCCCACGCCTACACCCGCCCCGAGTTCACCGAGGGCGTGCTGCGGGCGCTCAAGGACCGCGGGGAGAAGATCGAGGAGCTGGCCGTGGGCGAGCGCTGCGGCATCACCGTGCCCACCCGCATGTCGCTCCGGGAGGCCGGCTACTACCCGATGGTCGACCGCGTCGGCGAGGTCGACGTGCACCACTTCGAGGAGTGCAGCCAGGTCGAGGTCGCCTACCGCCACCAGGGCCGCATGCGGGACCGGGTCTTCACCCCGGAGCCGGTGGCGGCGGCGGACTTCTTCGTGAACTGCCCCAAGTTCAAGGCCCACCCCTGGACCACCGTGACCTTCTCGATGAAGAACTACATCG
>CAYFPX010000136.1:16467-22128 GCA_964344945.1 uncultured Enterobacterales bacterium | reverse complement strand
TACGGATTCTCGTGACCGATGCGGGCTGACCCGGAGCACCCCAGGGCCCCGGTGCGCGATAGGCATCGCCCATGGACCGCACCCTCGATCGCCCCTGGGCCCTGCAGGCCCTGCTGCTCGTCCTGGCCGTCGCCGCCGGCATCGCGGCCTACCTCGGCTGGGCCCACATCCAGCTCGCCCACGGCGCAGGCGCCTTCGAGAGCCTGTGCGCGGTGGGCGAGACCTTCGACTGCGATCGCGTCAACACCAGCCGGTACGCCAAGCTGCTGGGCCTGCCGATCAGCCTGTGGGCCCTGCCGGTCTACGCCGCGATGGCCCTGCTCGCCCTCCGGGGCCGAGCGGCCGACGAGCGGGGGCGCAAGGCCCGGGGGGGCCTGGTGCTGTTGGCCGGCTGGAACGTGCTGGTCTCCGTGGCCCTGGGAGGCATCAGCGCCGCCGAGCTCGGAGCCTTCTGCCTCTTCTGTATCTCGCTGTACGTCCTGCACGCCCTCGCCCTGATCCTGGTGCTCATCGCCGACCGGGAGCGTCGGCCCGCGCTGCCCGCCGCCGCGGACCTGGTCCCGGCCCTGGGACTGCTCGGCGCCCTGACCGGCGCGGCCTACGGCGGCTACCACGCGCTGGCGGCTTCGCTGGACGCCGAGGTGATCGCGGCCATCGAGGCCGGCGCCGACCCGGTGGCGGCCACCCTGGACGCGCCTCGCACCGAGACTCGGGACGGCGGCAAGGTCCGCCTGCCACCGGCGGAGCACGAGGTGGTCGTCCGGGACTGGGACCAGAGCTGGGGACCAGCCGACGCCGCGGTCACGGTGGTCGAATTCGCCGACTTCGAGTGCGGGTACTGCCGCCGCCTCAGCCACGTCATGCACACCGTGCGCGGCCAGTACCTGGACCGGGTGCGGTTCGTCTTCAAGCACTTCCCGATGGACAAGGCGTGCAACCCGCACATGCGCCGGACCCACCACCCGGACGCCTGCGAGGCCGCGATGGCCGCGCGCTGCGCCGGCGTGCAGGGCCAGTTCGACCGCTACCACGACCTGCTCTTCCGCAACCAGGACCACGTGGACAGCGCGTCGCTGCGCAAGCACGCCCAGGATCTGGGCCTGGACCTGGCGGCCTGGCAGGCCTGCCTCGCCGACCCCGTCCAGAGGGCTCAGCTGAGACAGGACATCGATGACGGCAAGGCCCTGGGCATCACGGGCACGCCGCGGACCTACGTCAACGGCCGCATGTTCAAGGGCGCGGTGAGCGAGGCCGTGCTCGACGCTGCGATCCGGGTGGCCCTGGGCGAGGCCGAAGCCGGCGACGGCGGTGTGGTGCAGACCCGGCGCGAGGTCATCGCGGACAAGCCCTTGCCGAAGGGCCCGGTGACGATGGTGCCGCTGCAGGTCTCGGGGGAGACGGTCTGGATCGACGCGGTCGAGGCGTCGCTGGACGACGGGGGCCGGGCCGTGAGCGTCGCGGGCGTCGCCCCGGGACAGGTCAGCTGGCACGGCGCACGGGCCGCCTGCGAGGCGGCTGGAAAGCGCCTCTGCAGCGCCGTGGAGTGGCGCGTCGCCTGCAGCGGCGCCGAGCCCATCGACGACGACAGCACCGGCTCGGCCCTCGACGACTTCCTCGAAGGGCGCCTCTACCCCTACAGCGATCACCACCGGGCGAACTGGTGCTACGACGGCGGCAACCGGGAGAAGAGCAAGCCCCGCACCACCGGCCGCATGGCCGGCTGCCGGAGCCCGGAAGGGGTCTACGACCTGGCGGGCAACGTGGCGGAGTGGGTCGGCGCGAGCGCGGAGCAGGCCGCGCTGCTCGGCGGTCACTTCTACCTGGGTGACAAGGCCCACTGCGGCGCGATCTACGACGTCTTCGGCGCCGGTCTGTCGAACCCCACCACCGGCTTCCGCTGCTGCAGCGACACGGCGGATCCCCAGCCCATCGCCGAGCCCCGGGAGCTGGCGACGACCCGGGGTGGCGTGGGCCAGCCCCTGCCGGCCTTCGACGGCCCCGGGCCCGGGGGCGGCACGGTCTCGAGCGCCCTGCTCACGGGCAAGGTCGGCCTGGTGAACTTCTGGGCCAGCTGGTGCGGCCCCTGCCAGAAGGAGCTGCCGGCCCTGGCGAAGCTCCAGCGGGACCTGGGCAACGACGACTTCCTCGTGCTCGCGGTCAACGTGGACCGGGACCCGGCGGACGCCCTGAAGATCGTCTCCCGAAGTCGCTTCCCCTTTCCGGTGCTGATGGACGCCGACGCCGCGCTGCTGGGCATGTTCGAGGTCGCCTCGATGCCCACCAGCGTGCTCGTGGATCGCGACGGCACGGTCCTGGACGTGCACACCGGGTACTCCGAGGAGTGGATGGCGGAGCTCCGGACCCGGATCACCGAGCTCATCGAGTGACCCTGCGACGGGTCGAGTGGGCGGTCCTGGCGGTCGCCGTCGTCGTTCGGATCGCCGGCCTGCAGTCCATGGAAGCGACCCCCTGGGCCGATGCTCCCCTGGTCGACGCCTACACCTACTGGGAGCAGGCGAAGCAGCTGCTGGCGGGCAAGGATCCCTTCGCCCAGGGCTACTACCAGCCGCCGGGCTACCCCCACTTCCTCGCCTTCGTCAGCCGGCTGGGGGGCGAGGAACCGAGCCTCGCCTGGGTGCGCCAGCTGCAGGCTGGGCTCGGGGTGGCGACCACCTGGGGCGTGCTGGTGCTCGGGCGGCGGCTGGGCAGGCTGCTGGAGCAGCCCTGGCTGGGGGCTGCTGCGGCGGGCCTGTACGCGCTCTACCCGACGGTGATCCTGTTCGAGCAGGACCTGCTGACCCCCGCGCTCACCGCGGCCCTGTTCGTCGGCGCCCTGGCCCTGATCTGGCTCCGGGACCGGCTGTCCCCCGGGCAGGCCGGTGTCGCCGGACTCCTGATGGGGGTCTGTGCCGCGGTCCATCCCACCTACCTGCTGGCCGTCCCGGTGGGGGCCTGGCTGGTGCGGCGACACCGGCCCGCGCTGCTCGCCGCTGCCCTGGGCCTCGCCGCAGGCCTGGCGCCGACTGCCGTGCGCAACTGGCAGGACTTCGACCAGGTGGCGCTGGTCAGCCACAACGCCGGCCTGAACCTGTACCTGGCGAACAACCCGGACTGGCGGGACACCGGCTTCCTCAAGGCGGGCCTGCCCTTCCGGCAGCTGGTGCTCGAGGCCGAGCCTCACCGGCGGGACTCCTTCGCGCGAAACGAGTACTGGCTCGCTCGGACCCGGTCCGAGGTCGCGGCGGACCCCGGCACCTGGCTGGGCGGGCTGGCGACCCGGGCGCTGTGGTCGGTGAACCGGCTCGAGATCCCGCGCAACGCGGACTACCGCTGCCGCACGGCCAAGGACGCGCTCGCCTGGGTCGGGTGGCTGCCCGTCCGGTATGCCTGGGTCTTCCCCCTGGCGCTGCTCGGAGTCGTGGCCAGCTGGCGCCGGGGGGAGCGGGGCCTGGCGCTGCTCTGGGGGGCGCTCCAGGTGCAGCTGCTGATCTTCCTGGTCGCGGATCGCTACCGGGTCTCCACCTGGCCCCTCGTCGCCCTGGCCGGGGCGGGGGGGCTCGGCGTCGTCGCGGGCTGGGTCCAGGCCCGAGCCGTGCCCCGCCGCACCCTGGCCTGGCTGCTGCCCGCGGCCGCGCTGCCCTGGGTCCCCATCGACGACCGCGCTGGTCCTCAGCCCGCGTGGTGCCTCCATGTGGAGGGCCACTTCGCCTGGAAGGACCAGGACCACGCCAAGGCCGCCAACCGATACGAAGCGGCCCTCACCGCCGACCCCGAGGCGCTGAACACCCGGTACTGGCTGGCCCAGGCCCACCACGAGCTGGGGCGGCACGACCGGGCAGCGGACGCGCTGGGCCCCGTGCTTGCGGCCTTCCCGGACAGCTACCCGGCGCTGATGCTCATGAGCCGCATCCAGGACAAGCGGGGGGACACCACCACCGCGGCCCGCATGGCCGGCCGCGCCTACCGGGTGCCCGGGCCGCGGACGAACACCGGGGTGCGCTGGATCCGCCTGCTCCTGAAGAGCGGGGACCGCGCCGGGGCGGAGGCGGCGGCTTCGGCGGACCCGAAGCTCGCCGACCACCCCAAGGTCAGGGAGGCGCTGGGGAGGTGAGGGTCTCGCCCTCGCGGTCGTCGAGGGCGTCGTCGACCACCTGCAGGGCGGCTCGCAGGCCGTCGTGGTCCAGCTGATCGAGGGGCAGCTCGCAGAGCTTCACCAGGCGCTCGTTGGCCGTGCGCAGCAGGGCGATGAGCCGGTTGGCCAGGGCGAGGTGGAAGAAAGCGGCGCCGGAGGGGTTCTCGCGCCACAGCAGATCGAGATCCTGTCGATCGAAGCGGGAGAGCCGGGTGTCCTCGAGAGCGGTCACCGTCGTGGGGTGCAGGCCGGGCTCCAGCAGGCTGGCCACGCCCATGAACCCGCCGGGCCCCAGGGTGCGCTCCGCCCGATCCTCGGCGGCGAGCCTCAAGGCGCCGTCGTGCACGACCAGGAAGGTGTCCGCCGGGTCGCCGGCGGTGAAGAGCGTGCGCCCGGCGGGGATCTCCTGGACCGGGAACCGGGGCGCCAGCGAGGTCAGCACCCGGGTCGGCAGGGCGGAGAAGAGGGGACAGCGGGAGAGCTGGTCGGGGCTCGCCATGGCTCAGCGCCCCCCCAGCCAGCTCTGCAGCCGACCGGTCAGCGAGCCCCGCTCGGCCCCCAGGATGGTGGCCAGCCGCTCGTCGACCTCGCCTGGGGCGGCGCCCGCCAGGGCGTCGCGGACCAGGGCGGCCTTGGCCCGGGTGTGGCGCAGCCGCTCGCTCACCAGCCGGGCGCAGGACCGGAGCAGGGCGCCGGCGGCCGGGTCCTCCAGGATCAGCCGCTCGAGCATGCCGTCCCGGGAGAGGTGGGCGAGGCGTGTCGCTCCCACGGCGGTGGCGGCAGCGGAGCGGGGCGCGGGAGACAGCACGGCCATCTCGCCGACGACCTCGCCCGGCCCCAGCGTGGCCAGCTTGAGGCGGTCGCCGCCCTCGGTCAGCCGGCTCAGGCGGACCTGGCCGGCGACGATCAGGAGCATCTCGTGACCGGGGTCTCCGGCGGCGAAGAGCTCCTCGCCGTCGGCGTGGTCCGTCTGGACCAGGCTGTCCAGGAAGGCCTGCTGCCGCACCGGCGGCAGGGAGCCCAGCAGCGGGAAGGTCGTGTCCATCGCGCCGAGTGTAGCCCCGCCTCCACGTCCACCAGAAAGGGGGTGCCGTCGCCAGGATCTGCGGATAGGCGTGTGGCCCTGCTCTGCGCCCTGTCGCTGCGCCCCGCATCCCACCAGGAGACCGATCCATGCGCCTCATGAGCGTCCTCGCACTCGCCGGCCTGCTCGCCGGCTGCGCCAGCAAGTCCGAAGTCGAAGCCCTCGAGGCCCGCCTCGACAGCATCGAGGCCAAGCTCGACAAGGTCGCGAGCGCCCCGCCCTCCAAGAGCGCCAAGGCCGGCGCCTCCACCGAGGAGGAAGAGGCCGCCTCTGCGCTGTACGGCGAGATCAACAAGCTCATGGCCAGCGACGACTACGACGGCGCCAAGGCCAAGCTCAAGGAGCTCAACAGCAAGTTCCCCAAGACCCGCTCGGCTGCCCGGGCCAAGCGCCTGGCCCAGGAGCTCGAGGTCGTCGGCAAGTCCGCCGCCGCCTTCGCCGGCAA
>CAYFPX010000136.1:15994-16457 GCA_964344945.1 uncultured Enterobacterales bacterium | reverse complement strand
CGAGCACTGGTTCGTCGGCGACAGCAGCGACGTCGACCTGACCAGCGGCGTCGACCTGGTCGTGTTCTGGGAGGTCTGGTGCCCCCACTGCCGCAAGGAGGTCCCGAAGCTCGAGGAGATGTCCAAGCAGTACAAGGGCAAGCTGGACATCGTCGGCCTCACCCGCATGTCCCGTGACAAGACCACGGAAGAGGTCGCCGCCTTCATCGAGGAGAACAAGGTCTCCTACCCGATGGTCAAGGAGAACGGAAAGGTCGCCCAGCACTTCGCGGTGAGCGGCATCCCCGCCGCGGCCCTGGTCAAGGACGGCACCATCGTGTGGCGCGGTCACCCGGGAAGGCTCTCCGAGTCCACCATCGCCAAGCACATCAACTAGCCGGGCGACACACCATGGGTCTCGACAAGATCGTCGCCCTGCTGGGCGACGACGCCGGTGCGCTCCTCGAGCACCGCTGCGCCACCA
>CAYFPX010000136.1:13771-15984 GCA_964344945.1 uncultured Enterobacterales bacterium | reverse complement strand
CACCATCTCCAAGGACCGGCTCCACCTGCCCGGCGGCGACTTCGTCGATCGGGTGTGGGCCGACAGCGACCGGAACGTCCAGACCCTGCGCAGCCTGGCCGCGATCCACGATCACGGCCGGCTGGGTGGCACCGGCTATGTCTCGATCCTGCCGGTGGACCAGGGCATCGAGCACAGCGGCGGCGCCAGCTTCGCCAAGAACCCGGACTACTTCGATCCGGCGAACATCGTGGAGCTCGCCATCGAGGGCGGGTGCAACGCCGTGGCCACCACGAGCGGCGTGCTGAGCATGGTGGCTCGCAGGTACGCCCACAAGATCCCGTTCGTGCTCAAGCTCAACCACAACGAGCTGGTCACCTACCCGAACAACTTCCAGCAGATCATGTTCGCCCAGGTCGAGCAGGCCTGGAACATGGGCTGTGCGGCGGTCGGGGCGACCATCTACTTCGGCTCCGAGGACAGCAACCGCCAGATCATCGAGGTCGCCGAGGCCTTCGCCGCCGCCCACGAGCTGGGCATGGCCACGATCCTGTGGTGCTACCTGCGGAACTCCGCCTTCAAGATCGACGGCCAGGACTACCACGCCGCCGCCGACCTCACGGGCCAGGCCAACCACCTCGGCGTCACGATCCAGGCCGACATCATCAAGCAGAAGATGGCCACCAACAACGGCGGCTACCAGGCGCTGAACTCGGGCGACAGCAGCTACGGCAAGCTGGACACCCGCATCTACAGCGAGCTCGCCAGCGACCACCCCATCGACCTGGTCCGCTACCAGGTGGCCAACTGCTACATGGGCCGGGCCGGCCTGATCAACTCGGGCGGCGCCTCGGGCAAGAACGACCTGGCCCAGGCCGTGCGCACGGCGGTGATCAACAAGCGGGCCGGCGGCATGGGCCTGATCTCGGGCCGAAAGGCGTTCCAGCGGCCCCGGGCCGAGGGCATCGCCCTGCTGAACGCCGTCATGGACGTCTACCTCGACGGCGACATCACGATCGCCTAGTCGACCCCGAGCACATCCACCTGCAGCCAGGGGTCGTCGAGCGCGTCGGGGTACCAGGCCCGGACCCGCACGGCGCCGGTGCCTTCGAGCTCGGCGGAGCCCTCCATGGTGAGCACCACGTTCATGTGCTCGGCTGGGGGGCCCGCGGCGATGAACAGGCGCTCGGCGATGTGCTCCGGCTCGGCGGTGCCCTCGGTGGGCGGGATCTCGATGACCGAGCCCATCAGGGCGTCGCTGGGCACCAGGCCGCCGTCCCAGTCGGGGTCGAGGATCCACAGGGTGACCAGCGCCTCGTAGGGGCTGGTGTTGATGGTCTCGTAGTCGATCTCCAGCTGGGCCCGCTCGTAGGTGTTCGCCAGGTCCGGCTCCATGTCGTAGAGCACTTCGAAGGACCGGAAGGCGGTGCTGGTCGAGAGGTCGACGTGTCCCAGGTTCACCTGGTTCGAGGCGGTCTCGAAGGGCAGGGCCGGCAGGAGCGTGTCCATGCAGCCGGTGAGCAGGAGCAGCCACGTCATCGCAGGGAGAGGTTATCCGCGCCGGGAAGGAATGGGAGACGAGATGGTCCAGTGGGAGCCCGGCACCTGGCGTGAGCGCCCGATTCGTCAGCAGCCGGACTACGCCGACGCGGCGGCGCTGGGTCGCGCGCTGGCCACGGTCACCCGGCTGCCGCCTCTGGTGCACCCCGGCGAGGTGGACAGCCTGAAGTCCCAGCTCGCCCGTGCGGCGCGGGGCGAGGCCTTCCTGCTCCAGGGTGGGGACTGCGCGGAGCGCTTCCAGGACTGCACCCGTCAGACCATCGAGAACAAGCTCAAGATCCTGCTGCAGATGAGCCTGGTGCTCACCTGGGGGGCGCGCATCCCGACCATTCGGGTGGGGCGCATCGCCGGACAGTACGCCAAGCCCCGGTCCAGCGCCTTCGAGACCATCGACGGCGCCCAGGTGCCGAGCTACCGCGGCGACCACGTGAACTCCTTCGGGCTCGAGGCCCGGGAGCCGGATCCGGACCGCCTGGTCCAGGCCTACTTCCACAGTGCGGCGACCCTGAACTACCTGCGGGCCTTGCTCGATGGTGGCTTCGCCGATCTGCACCGGCCGGAGACCTGGGACCTGGGTTTTGTGCGCAACTCCATGCGCCGGGCCGACTACGAGAAGATGGTCGCCCGCATCGCGGACGCCCTCGAATTCGTCGAGGCGACCGGTGTGCAGACCG
>CAYFPX010000136.1:11512-13761 GCA_964344945.1 uncultured Enterobacterales bacterium | reverse complement strand
GGCAACGTGACGGGTCAGGTCGACCTGTTCAGCTCCCACGAGGGCCTGCTGCTGGCCTATGAGGCCGCCATGACCGAGCGGGTCGGGGACCGCTGGTACAACCTGGGCTCCCACTTCCAGTGGATCGGCGATCGGACGCGACAGGTGACGGGGGCGCACGTGGAGTACTTCCGCGGCATCGCCAACCCGATGGGCATCAAGGTCGGTCCGAGCATGACCCCGCCGGAGCTGGTGGCGCTGCTGGAGATCCTGAACCCGGACGACGAGGCGGGCCGCATCACGCTCATCACCCGCTTCGGCGCGGCGAGCATCGACACCATGCTGCCGCCGCTCATCGAGGCGGTGAAGCAGTCGGGCCGGACCGTGGTGTGGTCGAGCGACCCGATGCACGGCAACACCCAGAAGACCGGCAGCGGCGTGAAGACCCGGGACTTCGACGACATCCTCGACGAGCTGGACCAGGCCTTCACCCTGCACGCCGCCTGCGGCACCCGGCTGAGCGGCGTGCACTTCGAGCTCACCGGCGACGACGTCACCGAGTGCACCGGCGGCCCCCAGGAGCTGGGCGAGGGCGACCTCGACCGGAACTACGAGACCTACTGCGACCCCCGGCTGAACTACGCCCAGGGCCACGAGATGGCGTTCTTGATCGCCAGGGCGCTCCAGGACTTCCGCGAGGCGTGAGCGCCCCCCGCCCCTGACTCGAGGCGGACGAACGTCCGTACTCCGGACCTTCGTCGGCCCAGACGGCGTCTAAGCGGACGAACGTCCGAAGTACGGACGTTCGTCCGCCCGGGGCCCGGGGGCCCGCCGGGGCCCGGGGGCCCGCCGGGGCCCGGGGGCCACAGCGGGGTCCGTGACGCCGAGGTGTCAGCTGTCGGGCAGCCTCAGTTTCCTGCGGACCAGCCGCTCCCAGATCCGCCAGGGCAGGGCCCGGTGGGCCAGGATCTGGCCGTAGGTCCCGCGGCCCGTGGGGATGCGGAACGGCGGATCCTCGTCGTGCAGGGCGCGGTGCACGGCGTCGACCACCACGGACACCGGCTCCGGGTTCTCGAACACCTCGGCCTGGAGCTCGGCGATGCGGGCGGTGATGGCTGCGTAGGGGCCGCTGCCGGCCAGCTCTCCGGTCCCGCGAGCGGTGGGGAAGCCCGTTGCGGTCGGCCCGGGCTGCACCAGCACCACGGGGACCCCGAAGGGCAGGAGCTCGAAGCGCAGCCCCTCGGCCCACCCCTCGATGGCGAATTTCGAAGCGCTGTAGACGCTGGAGCCTGGCGCCGCCCGGCGGCCTGCCACGCTGCTGATCACCACCAGCCGACCGCGACTCGCTCGCAGGTGGGGCAGGGCGGCCCGGGCGCAGTGCAGGGCGCCGAAGAAATTGACCGCCATCACCGCGCGGACCTGGTCCGGGTCGAGGTCCTCGAAGCAGCCGAAGAGTCCGATGCCCGCGTTGGCGACCAGCAGGTCGACGTCGCCGTCGGACCCGGTCGACCACGTCCAGGTAGACCACCTCGACCCCGGCGGCCTCCAGGGCCGCCTTGCCGTGCTCGCTGCGCAGGGTGGCGATGACCTGCCAGCCCTGGGCCGCGAGGGACAGGGCGCTGTGGTGGCCGATGCCCCGGGAACACCCGGTGATCAGGACGCGGCGGGGGGGCATGTGCGTAGACTATCGCCATGTGGACCTGGCTCCTGATCGCCTGCCTTCCGACCAGAGACGACTACGAGGCCGTGAGGGCGCAGCTCGACGACATCGACCAGGACGGCGACCTCGCGGAGATCTATGGGGGCACCGACTGCGACGACCACGATCCGGACCGCAGCGGCCAGCACGACGAGCTGTGCGGCAACGAGATCGACGACAACTGTGACGGCGTGGTCGACGGGCCGGAGGCGGTGGATGCTTCGGAGTGGTTCTACGACGGGGACCAGGACGGGTCTGGGATCGACGGTGTGGTGGAGCGGTCCTGTGCGCCGATCGATGGGTATGCGAGCAGTGGCGGGGACTGCAACGACTCCGACGCGGCGATCCATCCGGGCGCGGAGGAGATCTGTGACGTCGCGGACGTCGACGAGGACTGTGACGGCCTGGCCGACGACCTGGACGATGCGGTGAGCGGCGCGACCACCTGGTACCTGGACGGCGACGACGACGGCTACGGCACTGAGGAGACGACCGAGGCCTGCGACCTGCCGGAGGGGTACGCCGCGCCTGACGGGGACTGCGACGACGCGGATCCGACCGTCAATCCCGC
>CAYFPX010000136.1:11240-11502 GCA_964344945.1 uncultured Enterobacterales bacterium | reverse complement strand
TGACGACTGTGATGGGACGTACGACGGGTGCGGGCTGCTGGGGGAGGTGCCGGCGAGTGATGCGGCTTGGAGCCTCAGGGGAGAAGCCAACTCGGCCTACTTCGGCCACCACGTGAAGAGGGCCTGCGACCTGACTCTGGACGGCGTCGAGGACTTCGTTGTCACGGCGCCTGGTCAGCATTCGGGAGTGCAAGGTGCAGCCTACGTCTTCGAGGGCGGGTCTGTGCCCGACAGCACGGATGATGCTCACGCTGTCATTCGA
>CAYFPX010000136.1:0-11155 GCA_964344945.1 uncultured Enterobacterales bacterium | reverse complement strand
CAGCGAGATCGACACCGCGTTCGGGTGGGGCCTCGTGACCTGTTTCGATTTCGAGGAAGATGGCCGGCCGGACTTCCTCGTGGTGGCCGACGACGGAGAGAATGGCCTCGGGGGCTGGGGGGTGGCCTACGTGGTCAATGGTGCCTCAGCCGGCGAGGTGCCCTTGGCCTGGAGCTCTGCAAGGATCCTGGGAGACGCCGACTCCATGGGGTTCGTGGGTGTGGATGTGACCCAGGACATCACCGGTGACGGCATCGCGGATCTCGTGATCGGCGACTACCTGTACCCGGATGGCTTCGATACACCAGGGAAGGTGTGGGTGCTCGGGCTCAACCCGCCTGGCGTGCCCGGTGGAGACCTGTCGCTCGGAGATGCCCAGGCCACTATCCTGGGGCAATGGGACTATTCGCGCACCGGAACCTCTGCGACGGCATTGGGCGACATCAGGCACATCGACCGCCTACGTCTTCCTGGGGCCGGTCTCTGGCGTCTCCACTCCAATTGAGGCGGACGCCGTCCTCTTTGGCGAGGAAGAGGGGTACTTCGGCGACTCGGCCAGCGGGCTTGGCGACCAAGATGGCGACGGGTATCCAGAGCTGCTCGTTGGCGATCGAACCCTAGGTTCGTCGTCAACCGGTGGGCTCTATCTATTCCATGGGGGTGGCTGGTAGGTCCTAGCGAGTCGCCGTGAACGTCTTGGTCCACGTCGTGCAGTCCAGACAGGCCCCGGTGAACGAGGCGGTATAGGTGGCCTCCATTGTGTAGTCGTCGACGAAGGTGCCCACAATCTCATAGGACTCGGTGCAGCCTCCCGCGTTCTCGCTCGTCACCTCAAAGTCAGGAGACGGGGAGAATTGGCCCGCCATGGTTCCTGGCTGGCCCGGGTTGCCTCCTTCCAGTGTCTGCGGCGACAACACCAGCGACGGCGAGCTGTCAATGATCTCGACCTGAACAAAGCTCACATCCACGTAGTACTTGCTACCCACATTCGCACACTGATGATCCAACAGCGAGTCCAGGGTCCAGGTCCCCGAGTAGTCGCTCACGCAGCTCTCATCGACGGCCGAGTCGCAGTCGTTGTCCGCCTCGTCGTCGCAGACCTCGGTGTTGCCGGGGAAGTTCAGGATGTCGTCGTCGTCGCAGTCTGAGCAGTCCGTGACGCCGTCGCCGTCGTTGTCGGCGCCATCAGGCGTGGTCTCGGAGCAGTCGTCGTCCACGCCGTTGCAGCCGACCTCCTCCATGCCGGGGTTGATGTTGGCGTCCTCGTCGTTGCAGTCCAGGTCGCAGTCGGTCCAGCCGTCCTGGTCGAGGTCGATGGCGTCCTCGGTGGCCGGGTTGCAGTCGTCGTCCAGGCCGTTGCAGGTGACCTCGGTGCCCTCCGGGTTCACCTCGGCGTTGAAGTCGTCGCACTCCTCGCAGCTGGTGTAGCCGTCCTCGTCGCGGTCTTCCTCGTCGAGGGTCTCGGCGTCGCAGTCGTCGTCGAGCAGGTTGCAGCCGATCTCCACCGCGGAGGGGTTGATGTCGGCGTTGTTGTCGTCGCAGTCCAGGTCCTCGGCGGCGTAGGACTCCTGGCACTCGGTGTTGCCACCGTCGGGGTAGCCGTCCTCGTCCTTGTCGAAGGGCTGATCGACCCAGTCCTCGCTGGTCTGGAGCACACCGTCGCACTTGGCGGTCTCGGTGACGGAGATGTCCTGGCCGCAGGACAGGGTGAGGAGCAAGAGCGTCATGGGGCCTCCAGGTGGGGCATCCTACCCTCGTCTTCGCGCAGCAGCCGGTCGAGCAGTGCCTGAACCTGATCTGCCCTGACCGGCTTGGTGAGCACATCGTCCATGCCGGCCGCTCGACAGGCCTCGAGGTTCTCGGCCAGGGCGTTGGCCGTGAGCGCGACCAGGGGCAGCTGGTGGCCGCCCTCCCGGATGGCCCGAGCGGCGTCGTAGCCGTCCAGCACGGGCATCTCGCAGTCGAGGAACACCAGGTCCCAGCCGCCCCGCGCGACCTGCGCCACGGCCTCGGCCCCGTCGTCCACCACCGCCACCTCGAGACCCAGGGTCGCCAGGAGCTGGCGGGCCACCTCCTGGTTGACCGGGTCGTCCTCGGCGACCAGCACCCGCACACCCCGGCGCCGGGTCGGCTGGGAGACCTCTTCCAGCGCGCTGGCCTGCCGGAGGGGCAAGAGCAACAGGAACTCGGCCCCCCCGCCGGGGAGGTTCCGTGCGGTCAGGGAGCCCGAGAGCAGGCGCGCCAGCCGGCGGCAGATGGCCAGGCCGAGGCCCACACCCCGCTCCTTCCGACGCTCCGACACCCCCTGGGCGAAGGGCTCGAACAGGGCCTCGGTGTCACCGTCCGGGAGGCCCGGCCCGGTGTCCCGGACGGCGATGGCGAAGCGCGGGGCGCCCGGCACCGCCTCGACCGCCACCGCGATGCGGCCGTGGTCGGTGAACTTCAGGCCGTTCTGGACCAGGTTGAGCACGATCTGCTGGATGCGCGTGCGGTCCCCCAACAGGGTCCTGGGCAGGGCTGGATCCACCACCAGGCTCAGGCCCAGGCGGCGCTGCTCCGCGTGCTCGGCGAGCACCGCCAGCACGTCGCCCAGAGCCTCCCGAGGGGACCAGGCGACGTCCTCGGTCGCCACCCGCCCGGCCTCCAGCGAGGACAGGTCGAGCACGTCGCCGAGGATGGAGAGCGTCAGCTCTCCGCTGGACCGGATCGTCTCCAGCGTCTTGCGCTGGTCCGGAGGCAGATCCTGGGTCAACAACGCCTGGGTGAGCCCGAGCACGCCGTTGAGCGGGGTCCGGATGTCGTGGCTCAGGTTGGCCAGGAAGGCGCTCTTGGCCCGGTCCGCGGCCTGGGCCTGGTCCCGGGCCTCGACCAGCTCCTTCTCGTGCTCGATCAGGGCCGCGTTGGCCGCGGCGAGCTCCACGTTTCGCAGCTTGTGGATCTCCGCCTGGTGGCGCTGGGAGAGCTGGCGCAGGGCCTTGGCGTTCTCCGCATCGAGCCGCCGACGCTCCAGCTCCCGGAGGGTCTGGCCGTGCTCCCAGGCCCGCTCGTAGTCGCCGTTCCGGGCCCAGTGCTCTGCCAGGGACTCGCAGGCTCGGATCGCCAGGTGCGGCAGCTCCCGGGCCCGGGACTCGGCCAGGACCTCCTCGAGCTCCGCCCGGGCCCGGACGACCCGACCGTGGTCCAGCCCCAGCAGTCCCCGCTCAAGACGGAAGGACAGCAGGTCCAGGGTGTGCTCGTGGGCGCGAGCCTGGTCCACCGCGGCGTCGATGAGGGCGAGCCCCGCCGCCGAGTCGCCGGCTTCGGTCCGGGCGGTCCCGAGGCCGCACAGCACGTGGGGGCGGAGCTCGTGATCGGGGCCCAGCAGCCGCTCGGCTCGGACCCAGGCCGCGGCGGAGTCTTCGTGGCGGCCCAGCTGGTGCAGCGCCTGGGCCTGGTTCACCAGGGCATAGGCCACGTGGACCTCCTGGCCACTCTGCTCGGCGAGGTGCAGCGCGTCTTCGAAGCAGCTCAGGGCGGCGTCCAGATCGCCGAGCCGGCCGTGCACCGCGCCCAGGTTGTTGAGCACGCCCAGGGTGCCCGGGTCCTGGGCGCAGCGCCTGGCCTCGACCAGCGCCTGTTCATAGGCCGGCACAGCCGCGGCCAGGTCGCCGGTGTTCGCGCTCACCACGCCCAGGTTCGTCAGGGCGTTGAACGCGGTGCGGTGGTCGCCGGCTCCTCGGGCCAGGCGGATGGACTCCTCGAGCAGGTGAGGACAGACCCCGGTCTCGCCCAGGGCGAAGTGGCACACGGACACCTTGAGCAGTGCACGTGCCCGGAGAGCTGGCAGGGTGTCGCTCAGGGCCTCGGCGTGCTGCGCCAGCTCCAGCGCCCGGCGCGGGTCGGTGCGAAGCAGCCCGTCGCTCTCCTCGAAGAGCGCCAGGATCTCCTGCGTGAGCGGCCCGGCCCCGGACATGGCCCCAGCGTAGTGGCTCACGGGCAGGCAGGCTGATGAAAAAGGCCCCCGTCGCCCCGCGGACCCCCTCCGCCGAGGTCGGCGCCCATCGTCAGTCACATGCTGAAGCACGCTCCCTCCTCCGGATCGCCGGCTGCGCCGGCTCGCCAACCTCGGCGAAGGGGGCCTCGCGGGGCTCGGACCGCCTCTTTCATCAGCCTGCGAGTTGTCGGCCCCCGACATAGACTTGCAGCGTGCTGGTCCTCGAGCCCTTCGACACCCCCGCGGCGACCCTGGCCCGCCTGCTGGACCCGCTGCTGCCGGATCTGGCGCCCGGCACTCGGGTCTTCGTGAAGCCCAACTGGTGCGCCCGCTCGCCCCCCAAGGCTTCGGAGAACACCACCCCTGAATTCCTCGACGGGCTGCTGGCCTGGCTGGAGTCGCGCGACGCCGAGATCACGGTAGGGCACGCCTCGCTGCTCACCCCACCGGACCACCCCTACATGGGCTTCGCGAACCTGATCCGCATGGCCCGGACCGACGAGCTCCTGGAGAGGTACCCCCACGTCCGCTTCCTGGACCTGGAGCTGGAGCCGATGGAGGTCCGCACGTCGTCGGGGGGTGCGTCTCTGCTGCTGCCCCAGGTGCTGCGCGACCAGGACCTGCACATCAACTGTGCGCGGCTCAAGACCCACATGATGACCCAGGTCTCCGTCGGGGTGAAGAACCTGATGGGGCTCCTGCCGGACAACGAGAAGCTGCGCCTGCATCGGGACGGGCTGGAGCCGCTCATCGCCCACCTGGGGGACATCGTCTGGCCGGAGCTCACCCTGGTCGAGGCCGACCTGGGCATGGAGGGCGAGGGCTCCCACCACGGCGACGACATCGTCTGCGGCTACTACCTGGGCGGCACTGACGTGCTCGAGGTCGACAGCGTCTGCACCCGGCTGATGGGCATGGACCCGGAGGTGGTCGTGCACCTGGCCCAGCTCGCCGAGCTGCGGGGGGTCGAGCTGGCCCCTCTTCCGGCCGAGCTGGCCGAGTGGGTGCGGGCGTTCCGGCCGCCCGCTGCGTACATGTACTACAGCCGCCGGACCCGGGTGTGGCCAGGCGACAGCTGCTCGACCTGCCACATGGCCGCCAAGACGGTGGTGGGCCACGTCAAGGAGAACCCCCACATGCTCGGGGACCTGGTGGCTCTGGCCAACCTGATGTACCTGAAGGGCTTCAACCTGTACCTGGGCCACCACCCGGACTCGGCGCCGCCCCCCGAGGGCGAGCTGGCCATCGCCATCGGAGACTGCGCCGGGGACTACGCCGAGCAGCACGACCTGCCCTTCATCGGCGGCTGTCCGGTGCGGTACCACGGCATCCGGCCGGCCCTGGTCGAGCTGGTCCGCCGCATGCACAAGGGCGACGTCGCCCCGGAGGGCCGGTGAAGGTCCTGGTCGCCGGCGCTGGCGGACTGGCGGAGCGGCTGCGGGCCCGCCTGGCCGGAGACCACGAGCTGCTGCAGCTCTCGGCCCTGGCCATCCGGCCCGACGCCTACGGCCCCGAGCTCGCCGGACTCGAGGTGCTGGTGCTGGTCCTGGACCAGGGCGGCAGCGACGCGGACCTGCTGGAGCGCGACCTGAAGGGCTCGCAGGCCCTGCTGCACGCCTTCACCGCCTGGGGCGCACCCCGCCTGCTCCTGGTGGTGAGCACAGCCCTGCTCGCGGACCAGGAGCCCATCGATCCAGATGTGCCGCTCACCCGGTACGGCTCGGCCTGGCTGGCGACCCGCGCCGCGGTCGAGGCCCGCTGCCTGCACCTCAGCCGTCGGCTCGACCTGGAGGCCCTGGTGGTGCGGGTGGGTCACGTGCACGGCGACGACGGCGTGGCCGGGGGGGCCCTGGAGACGCGGCTGGCCGCGGTGCGCGAGGCCGCCGCCTCGGGCCAGGAGCTGGCCCTCGCGGGGCTGGAGGTCGGCCTGCCCTTCGTGCACGCCGACGTGCTGGTCGACGCCCTCGCGGCCCGCCTGGGCGGCACCGCGCTGCCCGGCGAGCAGGTGCTCGTCGACCGGTTCAGCCGGGTCGATGCCGTGGGCGCGGTCTGGACTCTGGCCGAGCTCCACGAAGCCCTGGCGGCCGCCGCCGGCAAGCCCGCCTGGCGCAAGGAGCAGCCGGTCAAGGGCCCCGGGCTCACCTCGCGCCTGCTGGGCTCCATCGTGCCCAGCAAGGCCCCCGTGGTGGTGCCCGACTACGTCAAGCGGGCGCCCGTTCGCCGCGCCCCACGGGCCTGGCGCAAGGCCTTCGGCGAGCGCGAGCTCGCGGCCGACGCCCCGGGCATCTGATCACAGCTCCCGCCCCGGGGGCAGCAGGGCGTGGGCCAGCAGCAGCCCGCCCACCAGGCTGGCCCCCACCAGGAAGGTCTCGAAGGCCGCGCTGACACCGGCCAGGGTCTGCTGGGCCAGGAAGGCCTCGACCCCTCGGAAGCCCAGGCTCCCAGGCACCAACAGCAGGATCCCGGGGGTGGCGGCGACCGCGGCGGGCACGTCCCGCAGTCGGGCCTGCAGGTTGGCGAAGAGCCCGACCGCCAGCGCACCGCCCAAGGCCGCCAGGGAGGGCCCGAGGACCTGGCCGCTGAGCTGGGAGCCGTAGAAGGCGATGAGGGCGGCGACCAGCGCCACCGGCCAGTCCCGGAGCCGCACCTTGAGCAGGACCGCCACCGCGCAGGCGGCGACGACCAGGGCCGCCAGCTGCACCCCGGGACCCCAGGCCACCAGCCCGGGCACGGGAGCCAGGGGCACCAGGGCCTGGAGCCGCCAGCCCAGGGCCGCGCCCAGCCCCAGCTGCAGGAAGGTCATGCCCGCCTTGGCCAGACGGGCCGTGCCGCCGGCCAGGTGCCCGGTCGCCAGCTCCGCCATGGCCGTGGTGAGGGTGAAGCCGGGGACCAGGATGATCACCGCTGTCAGGGTCAGGGCCCGGGGCTCCACCGGTGCGACCCCGGCCAGCAGCACGGCGAGCGTGCCCGCGCTGGCGGCGGCCAGGCCCTCGAACAGGCGGCCCAGGCGCGGGTGCCCCCCGGTCTTGATGGCCAGCAGCCCCACGCAGAGGCCCAGGGCGAGCGACGCCGCGGCCTCGGTGAGCGAGCGCCCGAACAGCAGGCCCACCGCCGCCGAGGCCAGGCCGAAGGCCACCACGGTCGCCGTGGGTCCCCGCAGGCGCCCTGCCAGGTCCAGCGACGTGAGCGCCTGGTGGGCCTCCATGGCGTCGCACTGGCCCCGTGCGACGGCCGAGGCGATTCGGTCCACCTGGACCATCAGGGCCAGGTCCTCGGAGCCCGGGTCCACCCGGATCATCTCCGTGCCACGGCTCGACGAGATGAACAGACAGGTCGGGGTGGCGAAGCAGTGCACGTCCACGCCCAGGGCGCCGCAGACCGCCTGGATCGCCGCTTCGAGGCGGTGCACCGGCGTGCCGCACGCGTGCAGGGCCCGGGCCAGGGCGAGCACGAAGTCCTTGTGTCCGGGCAGGTCGATGGTCCGGCCGCAGGACTCGGGGAGGCGCAGGGATTCCATGGCTTCATCTTGGCGACGGGTCCGTTCGGTGACCATCGAATAGACTGCGGAATGTGTCGAACCAAGCCCAGCTGGACAGAATCGACCGCGGAATCATCGCTGCCCTTCAGAACAATGCTCGGCTGAGCAACAAGGAGCTGGCTGCCCGGGTCGGCCTGGCGCCGTCGAGCTGCCTGGAGCGGGTCCGACGGCTCCGGAGCCGGGGCGTGCTGGGCGAAGCCCACACCGTCGCTGCGCCCGAGGCTCTGGGGGTGGGCGTGCAGGCCCTGGTGGCGGTGGACCTCTACCACCAGAGCGCCGACGCCATCACCGCCTTCGACCGCAGCCTGCGGGCCCGCTCCGAGGTCATCGCCTTCTTCAACGTGAGCGGGCGCCACGACTACCTGGTCCACGTGGCCTGCCGGGACACCGCCCACCTGCGCCAGCTGATGCTCGACGCCTTCACCGGGGTCGAGGCCGTGCGGTACCACGAGACCTCGCTGATCTTCGACCGCTACCGGGCGGCCGGCTGGCCGGACCTGTTGGACCCACACGGTTAGAGATCGCACGCACCAGAGGACCAGTCATGACGCTCCTGTGGACCCTGATCGCCTGTGGCGACTTCACGCGGGACACCGCCGACACCGGCTCGGACTGCACCGACCCCGCCACCTGCGCGGTGACCGTCTCGGACCCGGTGTACGCCTGCGGCGACACCGGCCTGGGCGGGCCCCGCACCCTGGAGGCGACCGGGGCGGGCCCGGGCAGCCTGACCGTGACCCACACGAATTTCCGCGAGGCCTGCTGCCCCGACTTCAGCGCCACGGCGAATTTCAACCAGGGCGAGGGGCGGATCGACGTCTACTACAGCCTGACCGACGACACCTGCGGCTGCACCTGTGAGCTCGACCTGAGCTACACCCTGACCGGCATCCGGGCGGGGACCTGGCAGCTGGCCGCCGGCTTCGATCAGGTCGAGGTGACGGTCGAGTAGGACCGGGCTCCCGCCTTGCGATAGACGGCCCCCCATCGCCAGGAGGCCCCGGTGCCCGAGACGTTCCAGGTCATCAGCCCCGTCGACGGTCGCGTCGTCGCCGAGCGCACCCTCGCCAGGCCCGCGGCCGTCGAGCGCGCCCTCCAGGCCGCCGCCGACGCCTTCGCGGGCTGGCGCACCACGCCTCTGGCGGAGCGACAGGCGGTGGTCGGTCGGGCGCTGGACTGGCTCGAGGCCCACGCCGCCGAGCTCGGGCGCGAGCTGACCCTGCAGATGGGCCGGCCCATCCGCTACGCCGCGGGCGAGCTGGCGGGCACGGTGGACCGGGGCCGTACCATGAGCCGGCTCGCCCCGGACGCGCTGGCCGACGTGGCGGTCGGGGAGCGGCCCGGCTTCCGCCGCTGGATCCGCCGGGAGCCCCTGGGCCCGGTCCTGGTCCTGGCCCCCTGGAACTACCCCTACCTGACCGCCGTGAACGCGGTCGTGCCCGCGCTGCTGTCCGGCAACACCGTGATCCTCAAGCACAGCGACCAGACCCCCCTGGTCGCCGAGCGCTTCGCCCAGGCCTTCGCCGCCGCGGGCCTGCCCGTCGGGGTCTTCCAGCCCCTGCACGTCTCCCACGCCGTGGTCGCCGAGCTGGTCGCAGACCCCCGGGTGGCCCACGTGGCCTTCTGCGGCTCGGTCGGCGGTGGCCGGGCGGTCCACGGCGCCGCGGGCGGCACCTTCAAGGGCGTGGGCCTGGAGCTCGGGGGCAAGGACGCCGCCTACGTCCGAGCCGACGCCGACCTGTCCCACGCGGTGCCCAACCTGGTCGAGGGTGTGACCTTCAACTCCGGCCAGTCCTGCTGTGGCATCGAGCGCATCTACGTGCACCACAGCCTCTACGACGCCTTCGTGGACGCCTTTGTCGCCGAGACCCGGACCCTGGTGCTGGGCGACCCGCTCGACCCGGCGACCACCCTGGGGCCGATGGTCCGGGTCTCCAACGCCGCGCAGGTCCAGGCCCACGTGGCGGCGGCGGTCTCGGCGGGTGCCCGGGCCCTGGTGCCCGACGACGCCTTCCCGCCGCACGCGCTGCCGTACCTGGCGCCCCAGGTCCTGGTCGACGTCGACCACGACATGGCCCTGATGAGCGAGGAGACCTTCGGGCCGGTGGTGGGCATCATGCCGGTGCGCGACGACGACCACGCCGTCGCCCTGATCAACGACTCCCGCTACGGCCTCACCGCGTCGGTGTGGACCCCCGACATCGACGCCGCGGCGGCCCTGGGCGATCGGCTCGAGGTGGGCACCGTCTTCTCCAACCGCTGCGACTACGTGGATCCCGAGCTCGCCTGGGTCGGGGTCAAGGACAGCGGTCGCGGCTGTACGCTGTCGCGCGTGGGCTTCGAGCACCTGACCCGGCCCAAGTCCTTCCACCTGCGCACCCTGGCCTGAGGCACGCCATGTCCCTGAGTGGTTCCTGGAACTACCCCACCGCCGTGCGCTTCGGCGTCGGGCGCATCGCCGAGCTGCCCCAGGCCTGTGCGGAGCTGGGCATCTCCAAGCCCCTGCTGGTGACGGACCCGGTGCTGGCCACCCTGCCGATCTGCGCCCAGGCGGTCCGGGTCTGCGAGGACGCGGGCCTGGCGGTCACGGTGCAGTCCCAGTGCGCGAAGAACCCGGTGGGGGAGGACGTCGACGCCGGCGTCGACGCCTACAGGGCCGCCGGCAGCGACGGCGTGATCGCCTTCGGCGGCGGCGCCGCCCTCGACGTGGCCAAGGCCGTGGCGCTGATGGTCGGCCAGGACCGGCCCCTGTGGGACTTCGAGGACGTGGGCGACAACTGGACCCGGGTGGACGTCGACGGCATGGCCCCCTGTGTGGCGGTGCCCACCACCAGTGGCACCGGGTCCGAGGTGGGCCGCGCGTCGGTCCTGGTCGACGAGGCCACCCACACCAAGAAGATCATCTTCCACGCCCGCATGCTGCCGGGGCGCGTCGTCGCCGACCCGGCGCTCACCGTGGGTCTGCCCCCCGGCGTGACCGCTGCGGTGGGCATGGACGCTCTGTCCCACAACCTCGAGGCCTGGTGCGCCCCCGGCTTCCACCCCCAGGCGGTCGGCATCGCCGCCGAGGGCATGCGGCTGATCCACCGCTCCCTGGAGCAGGCGGTCGACGAGCCGGGCGATCTGGGCGCCCGCTCCCGCATGATGGCCGCCAGCCTGATGGGCGCGACGGCCTTCCAGCGGGGACTGGGAGCGATGCACGCCATGGCCCACCCGATCGGCGCGGTCTTCGACGCCCACCACGGGCTGATCAACGCCGTGGTCATGCCCTACGTGCTCTGCTGGAACCGCGAGGCGATCCAGGAGCGCATGATCCGCCTGAGCGCCTACATCGGCCTGGCGAACCCCGGCTTCCGGGCCTTCCTGGACTGGGTCCTGGAGCTCCGGGACACCCTGGACATCCCCAAGACCCTGGCGGACCTCGGGGTGGGGGAAGGCGACTGCGCCCGCCTGGCTGCCATGGCGGTGGTCGACCCGAGCGCGGGCACCAACCCGATCCAGCTGAGCGAGCAGGACTACGCGGAGCTGTTTCGGCGGGCGGTGGTGGGGCAGCTGTAGCGTCAGGTCGAGCCTGGCCGCGCTACCTCGGCCTCACTGGGTGTTTTCAAGTCCTCCCGTCGCTGGGCTTGCTCTCGCAATCCCAG
>CAYFPX010000135.1:13270-22338 GCA_964344945.1 uncultured Enterobacterales bacterium | reverse complement strand
AAGATGGGGAGAAGTAGTTGTCGTCAGGGGGGAGAAGTAATTGTCGTTGCGCAGCCGCGGAATCGGCGTCATTCAGCTCAAACGGCAGGGAGTAGTCGAAGATGACGTAGCCGTGCTTCTGGCCCGATGGCTCCAGGTCACTCGGGCCCACACCAAGCCGCTCGGCGACGGTCTTGGCCTGCCAGGTGGGAAAGTGTCGAGACCGCTCGACGAGAGTGGTCTGCCCCTGAGCACCAGCACGTCGAAGGAACGCGCGGACGTCGTCGAGCGGGCGTTCCAGCGCCTCGTACCTGGCCGACACACACGGGGCACCGGGGAATAGCGGACGCAAGTGCCGCCCAGCGTCGACATAGGGGTCGGCCAGCAACAGCTCCGAGGGAGGCTGAGCACGATCCGACTCATCGAGCAGCAGCGGCACAAGGTCCTTGCGGTTCGCGCCGCGGCCCATCGCCCAGTCCAGCAGCGCCACCAGGTCCTGCGGTCGCGCCGAGGGTGCCTGTGCAGCGATGACCTGGGAGAGGCTCAGGTCTTGGCGGTTCCTGCGTAGCCAGGAGACGCCTTCAAACCACCGCGCCCCGCTCCGCCATCTGTCCTTCGGCACACCGTCGATGGCCCGCTTCAGCGTCGGAGGGACCCGTTCTCCAGGGCCCGGGAGGGCAGGCTGCAGCCATGCCAGCACGTCGGCTCCAGCCGGCTCTCCATCGCTTGGTGGGGCTTCGGGCAGCCACCGGATCTCGGGAGGCCTGACCCACGTCCCGGCCTCGGTGAGCACAACCGGCTGCGTGCCCCACGCCGACTCCGCGATGGCGCTCCAGAGCGAGAACAGCGCCTCACTGCGAGAGTCCTCTGGCAGCGACTCCCACCAGCGCGTCAGTCCTCCTGGCCAGACCCCGTCGGGCTGCTGCGCCACGCTCTCGACACCGATCCAGTCGAGGAAGCTCTCGGCATCACCGACCACGTCTAGGTCGATCAGCGGGGGTCTGAACAGCAGGTCCGGGCGCCAGTCCGAGCCGTCGAAGTGCTTCGAGAACGCGGGCGGCAGTCGAACCGCGTCGTCGGGGCGACCCGCCTCGCTGGTTCCATGGATCGGCAGGAACGCCACGTCCCAGAGCCTGTCGGTAAACTCGGTCTGAAGGCGGAGAGCAGCGGCGCCGAGCATGGTGTCGGCTGTGATCGGCGACGCGAACAACGCGTACCCGTCGGACCGCTCCTTCGGGGGCAGCGTGCCGATCCACTCCAGCACCTGCGCGCACAACGCCGGCATCGTCGAGGCGATGTCTCTCTGCCAGGGGTCGTCTTCGACATCGCGCAAGCTCTGCCGGGACACGTCCACGAGCCAGTCCGCCTGGATGTCGAGCCCGACGGGAGTCGTCTCGCCCGTGGGCAGTGTGGCAAAGGCGGTGCCGTGGCTCCTCCGGACGACACGCTCCTCGTCATCGAGGGTCACCAGCGCGTGCACCGCCCGCTCTCGGCGCTCGACCTCCTCTCCATCCCCTCGCTGGAGCTGTCGACGTGCCTGGAGCAGCCGGTCCCACGCCTCGTCACTCGGAAGGAACGACTCGCTGAACACTCTCCACGCCCAGCTCCTCCCGTGGCACACGATGTCGACCCGACCATTCTGATGGTCGAGGAGCCAGACTGCGCCATCGATGTCCACCTCTTGCAGCCCGCGGAGAGCCAGCACCGCTAGCGGAACCGGGTCCGGGGGCTGCAGGTGCCTCAGATCATCGGAGAATGCCCGCGTCGGGTCACGCGGCTTCTCAAGGACCACGCGAGTTGTGTAGCCAGACGAGGGAACGGCCCCATCCACGTCCCAGGTGGGCAGCAGAGAGTCCTTCCACTGAGGTATCGGCCGGGATCCGGCACCCTCGGCAGCGCCGATCTCGTACTTGAAGCGCCACCCGAAGCCGGAGACCCGGGCGACCCAGAACCGCGTGAACACGGACTTGAAGCCGACGCCCATGAAGCCGACCGTCTCGGTACCCTTCGTCGATCCACCCAGCGAGGACAGGGCGCGCACGTGGGCCTCTTCGAGGGGCTCGGCACCGTCGTGCTCGAAGACCAGCGCGTCCCCTTCCTGCGTCCAGCGGACCTTCTTGGCGCCCGCATCCAGAGCGTTCTGGGTGAGCTCGAAGACGTACAGCCAGGGGTGCGGCAGGCCGGCGTCGAGCAAGGTGTCGATCGCCTGGACAGCGATCTTGGTGAGCTGCTCGTCGTGCTCACCTCGGATGCCCTCAACCAGCTCTTTCTTGCCCATCAAGGCGCGATCCGGTGCCGCTCCAGCGCGCGGAACACGCCCTCGTGGGCGTACCAGCCGTCCAGCGCCGGGTCGAGGTCCCACCCGGGATAGGCAGGCGTGGCCGGCGGGATGCCCTCGACCAGCGCCCTGTCGCCTGCGCGCCCCACGACGATGCAGGCGTGCCTGTGGCGGGTCAGCATCACGCACATGCGCCCGGGATCCAGGTGGAACTCGTCGGCCTCCTGGAGACCAGCGAGCGGGTGCCAGGCCAGGACGACCTGGTAGGTGAGCCCCTGGACCTTGTTGGCAGTGCTCACAGCGACCTGAGCCAGTCCCGCGCGCTGCAAGAGCAGGTGCAGCCGGTCCTTCTGCGCGTTGTGGCTGACGACGATCACGATGTCGCTGGCCCGCAGCGTCTTGCGCTTGCGGTGGTTCTCGCAGACAGTCTGCGGCGTCCGCTCGAGCAGTCGCTTGGCAATGCGCACGAGCAGGTTTGCGATCTCGGGATCGTCGAGCAGGACGACGCTCGCCGGCAGCTCCACATGGGCCCAACCAGCCGCGGCCGAGGTCTCCAAAACGTGGTCCTCGAGCGCCCAAATCTTTCCTCCCCCAGACTCCAGCGCGAGATCGCGGACCCCCGGCTTCACGGCCGCCGAGAACGGATGGTCCGGGTAGAAGGCTTGCACGACCGGGACGGCCCTTGGGTCCAGCCGACGGGTGATGGGGAGCCGCACCTTCGTCGTGCTCGGATGGTTGTGATCGAGGACCTCGACCGCACGCAGCAGGGGATCCTCCGGCAGTCCACGCCAGCGGTCGGCCTCCGGGGCTGTGGAGAAGGGTGCGAGCTGACCGCTGTCGCCCATCAGCAGGTGGCGGTCCGCGATCGCCCCGACCTTGTAATAGTGGACGGCGTTGGCCTGGTAGGCCTCATCGATGAGGAGCAGGTCCGCGCCCGCCAGGTCACCCCGTGCCCATGCATCGCCCAGCTTGTCGAGCGTCCCGACCCGGATCTTCGCGGCCCCTGCGTTCTTTGCCTTGCTCTCGCAGGCGTTCGGCCGACAGTGCTCCGGCGGCAGAGCCCGCCCAGATGCGGGCAGGAAGGTCACCTCGTCCTTGGAGCCCGACTCCGTCAGCCGGTCCGCGAGGCCGGAGACCAGGGCATAGGCCTGCTCGTTGGTGGGTGTCGCCACCATGACCTTCAAGCGCTTCTTCCGTGCGGCCAGCACCGCCGTTCCGATCGCGTAGGACTTCCCGGCTCCGGCGGGCGCGACCCCCACCACGGCACCCTCGGAGCGGCTCTTCAGCGCCTCGCCGATGATCGAGGCTACCGCCTCGTCGGCGCTCTTCACGACCTGCTGATTGAAGTGGCTCATGCGCCACCCCAGGCCGAGCTGTCGTCTTCCAGCGACCCCGCTCGGGGCCCAGCCGCCTCCTGGTGCGTCCACGGGGCGGACTGCGGCCACTTGCTGTAGAAGGGTTGCTTGAGGGCGTGCACAGAGAAGATCGCCCTGGACCCGACCGGGGGCAGCGGCGTAGCGCTCCCCGTCTGGAGACACAGCACCAACCTGGAACCGCCGCTGTTGGTGTGCTCGACCGAGCGCAGCTCGTAGTGCTTGCCTTGAGGGTGTTGGCTCCACCAGAGCTTCTTCCCCGGGGGCATCGTGCAAGGGTGCTTGGTCTCGAGGGTCACGAGAGGTCGCCGCACCATTCGCTTCGCGGGCCTCTCCCGATGCTCGTCGTCGACCCGGACCACGGTGCCAGCCACGGCGTCGTTCCTCAACATCGAACCGACCATGCGGAGCGGGTCGTCGAGTGCGTACTCGGCTTCGAGCAGCGACTGGGAGTCCTCCCACTTCTTCAGGGTGAAGGCCGCCCGTTTGTGCGTGTAGCGGGTGGATAGCCGGCCGCCCTTGTTCACGACCCAGTCGAGGTGCCACTTCAGCGCCTCCTCATCCTGCGCCCATCGGCGTCCCAAGCTCGCAGCGGCAGGAAGCCCCCGCTCCCGCTCGAGCGTCTTCCACAGCAACGGCCACCCCCTGTCGACAAGCTCCTCGTAGTGAGCCTCGATCCCGGCTCTCAGCGGCCTGACCGTTGGTTCGTCGGTGCGCCCCGCCCGCGCTTTGTTGAAGGCCGTGACCAGGGGTTCGACGGTCTCGTCGTCCTCACCGGTCGGGACCGGCCCGATCTCGAGCGCCTCGGCCGCCAGCGCCGACTCGTAGCCGCTCGCGCCCGGCCTCGGCTGGATCCAGGCATCCAGGGCGGGCAGGTTCTGCGCCTCCAGTGGTGAGAGCTCTGTCGCCCAATGGCTCGACAGCAAGTCGGTCAGGACGACTACCAGGGACTGGCCCGGCGTGCGGGCGTACTCGGCAAGGAAGGAGAGGTGGCGGCCGAATTGGACCAGCTCAGGGTCGGCCGGGCTGGGACCCGATGTCGGCAGAAACGCGAGCCGGCGGCCGAGGCGGCGGAGCAACGTCAGATTGCCCCGGTTCGGTAGGACGACCTGCGGCAGGCTCCTCCTACGACTGCCGTCGGGCTTCTCCCCGGACTCGAACCAGGGATTGAAGTCGTAGGCAACGCCTTGGAGCGCCCGGAAGGCCAGCTCCCGGTTCCGTGGCTCGCCTGGTACGACCAAGTCCCTGTCCGCCGCTCCGAACCCCCACGCGAAGGCTGCGGCGGTGAAAGGCTCCGCCCCGAGCTGCCACAACAAGATCCCCAGTGGGTCCTCGGTCAGGTGCACGTGACGGCAGTTCGCTGAGCGGACCGCGCGGCCTTGCTTGCGGGCCTCCGCCACGAGGATGGCCTCCACGTAGTTCACGGGGTGCCGCCCGCGAACTCGGACTTCAGCTCCTGGGCGCGGCGCAGATGCTCTGCCACTGCCTCTTCGCCTGCCGCTGGCGCAGCGCCCGTCGCCAGGGCACCGACCCGGTCGATCGAGTCGATGCCCGGCACCAGGCGTTGGAGAGTCCCGCCGAGGAGCTCGATGTCACCTCGCCGATGGGCGTGATGGCGACAGAACCGGGAGAAACCGCAGGCAGCCAGACACGCCGGTCGGTAGGCGGTCCCCACCCTCTCGGCGAGCTCTTGGGCGCGATCGAGCCGCTGCTGGTTGAGTGCCTTGGGATCGTGGACCTCCTCGAAGCTCGGGAGGTCGTCGGGCAGGTCGTCGGCGACTTCTGTCGCGTTCGGGGCACCTTCCAGGATGCGTCGCGCCCGGTCCACGTGGCGCCCCACGGCCTTCACGCACATGGTGGGCCTCAGACCGGTGTTCTTCGGCGTGATGATGAGGGCCTCGTCCGACACCAGCTGCCCGGGATCCCCACCAACCTGGGCGACGAGCTCCTGCATCAAGAGGATGTAGATCGAAACCTGAGCGACGGCGGCGCCCACCTTTTCCGGATCGGCCTGTTCGTCCACCGTTGGAAACGACTTGATCTCGCCAACGCGAATGGGGGCGTCGAACCGGGCCGCGACGGCATCGGCCTCGAAGTAGGACCGCACGCCGGCTACGTCCCGAGTGAGCACGGCACCATCCAGCAGATTCGGAGCGGACGCATCGCCCCGGACGATCGACAGCACGTCGGCGACCGTCCGCTGGGCTCGCTTCTCCATGCCTGCCCGGTTCCACGCCCCCTTGCGCAGGTCGGAGACGCGGGCGTCGGCCACATCGAAGCCGAGCTTCTGCCGAAAGAGGGACAGCAGAGGCTCGTGGCCGTTGTCCCTCAGGCGCTCTTCGAAGCGGTTGCCGCGCAGGAAGGCGAAGGGAGACTGGCCGAATGGGACCTCGAACCGGGTCCCGACCAGGAGTCTGTCGAAGTCGATCCGGGCGGCGAACCCCACCGTGGCCAGGGTGCAGTCCACGTTGGCCGCGAACCGCGCCAGCGCCCGCACGTTTGGCGAGCGCCGCGGTGCGGCACCGGCGAGCCGGTCCAGCCGGGGATCACCCGCGTGCTTGGTCTTCCTCGACATCCGGCCCCTTGGCGAGAGACTCGTATAGTACCGGCGCCGCTAAGCGCGGACATGGGGAGATCGCCCGGTGAAGCTCGCGCCCGAGCAGGAACGCATCGTCGCTCACCGGGGCTCTGACCTCCAGGTGATCGCCTGCGCGGGCGCTGGGAAGACCGAGTCCATGGCGCGGCGCGTTGCCGCGCTGATCGCCGAAGGAGTCGACCCAGCCTCGATCGTCGCCTTCACCTTCACCGAGCGGGCGGCCACGGAGCTCGCCCACCGGATCGAGCTACGCCTGGTCGACCTGCTCGGAGAGGGCGCCCGCGACCGGATGAGCGCGGTCTACGTGGGCACGATCCACGCCTTCTGCCAGCGCCTGCTCCAGACCCACGTGCCCGAGCTCGGTGACTACGACGTCATGGATGAGAACGAGCATACGGCGCTGCTCTCCAGGGAGTTCCGCACGCTGGGTCTGAGCGGTCTCTCCCGCGGCCACTGGAAGGCCGTGGCGACATTCTCCGAAGCGCTGGACGTGATGGGCAACGAGCTCATCCCCGACGCCGCCCTGGCGGGCAGCCCACTGGAGGAGCCCGTCCGGGGCTACCGGGAGGTCCTTCGCAGATTCCGGCTCCTGACCTTCTCCGAGCTCATCAGTCGAGCAGTTCAGGTGCTGCGGGACACTACGCGGGCTCCTCTTGCCCGCGGGCCACTTCGACACCTCCTCGTGGACGAGTACCAGGACATCAACCCGGCGCAGGAGGAGCTGATCCGTCTCCTCGCCGAGCCGCCCGTGCAACTCACGGTGGTCGGTGACGACGACCAGGCCATCTACCAGTGGCGCGGTGCGGACGTGGCGAACATCCTGACCTTCCTGCAGCGCCGGTCGCGGGTCGAGTCCGTGCGCCTCCTCGCCAACCGACGGTCCCGCGGCCCGATCGTCACGGCGGCCAACGCCTTCGCCCTCGACATTCCCGACCGGATGGACAAGGCGATGACGCCGGTGCGACCGGGCACCGACGCGGACGTGGTCGGCTGGGCAGCACCCACGGACATCGCCGAGGCCGTCTCCATCGCCGACCACATGCTCCGGCTGAAGAAGGCCGGCTTCGCGTGGCGCGACATGGCGGTCCTGTATCGATCGGTCCGCACCTCCGCTGGGCCACTGCTCGACGCCCTTGAGGAGCGTGGCATCCCCTACCAGTGCGCCGGTCGGACGGGCCTGTTCCTGCGCACCGAGGTTCGGCTGCTCGCCGAGCTCTTCGCGTGGTTCGTCGACGGCGAGTGGCGGGAGGGTCGCTGGGGCGAGGCTCGGGTCCCCGAGGTGCAAGACATCGCCAAGGCGCTCCGCGCACTCTTCCCGGGCGCGCGGGAGGACCTGCAGCAGTACCTGGAGGACTGGCGAGCTGTCCGTTTGCGCGGACGGGCGATGGAGTCGATGGTCGCAGACCTCTACCGGCTGTACGAGGAGCTCGGCGTCTGGCGCCTCGATCCAGATCAACCGGCGGACGCCGCCAGGCTTGGCGCCCTCGCGCAGTTCGCCAGCGTGATCGGCGACTTCGAGCACATCTTCAGGCGGGGCCACACCCAGGAGACCGACGACGGGAAGACGGTGTTTCGCCCCGGGCCCAGCCGCGGGAAGTCCCTGTACTGGTCACTCCACAACTACCTCCTCCACTGGGCGCAGGGGGCCTACGAGGACTTCACGGGGGAGCCAGCCGCGGACCTGGACGCTGTGGATGTGCTGACGGTGCACCAGGCCAAGGGCCTGGAGTGGTCGGTGGTCTTCCTGCCATCCCTGGTGGACGGCCGCTTCCCGTCTCGGCGCGCCGGCACCCCGCGGGACTGGCTGTTTCCCGAAGGCACAGTCGACGACGTGGTAGCCGCGCGGTACGCCGGCGGGGACGCGGAGGAGCGCCGGCTGTTCTACGTCGCGCTCACCCGAGCGCGCGACACTGTCTACCTCTCCCGCTTTGAGCGAAAGTCACGGCGTTTCAAGCCGTCGCCTTACCTCGTCGAGACCGTCGGGGAGAGCCTGTTGGGCCCCGAAGAACTGCCCGTCCCTGAGCCCCCGGAGCGGGGAGCCACCGCGTCGGCCCCTCCCTTGGAGGTCTCGTTCTCGGCGCTGGCCCTCGCCTCCGAGTGTGGGCGGGCCTGGAGGCTCGGCACCTCCTTCGACTTCCCCCAGCCTCACACCCCGCAGCTCGGCTATGGCCGCGCGCTGCACCACGTGCTGCGACAGGTCGCCGAGCGGGTACGCGCCACCGGCCGGGCGCCGCGGGCGAGGGCCGTGGAGCGGCTCCTGGACCACGAGTTCTATGTGCCCTACGCGACCCCGGCCGCCTGGCGCGCCATGCGGAGCTCGGCGAAGCGGGCCGTGACGGCGTACATCCAGGAGCACACCGACGAGCTGACCCGCGTCTGGGGTGTCGAGCGTCCCTTTGAACTCCACCTGCCCGACGGCGTCGTGCATGGCCGGGCCGACGTGGTCGTAGCGGACGCCCCTGGGCCGAATCCCAAGCTCACCCTGCTCGACTACAAGGCGACGACGGCGCCGGAGCGCGAGGCTTCATACGTCTGGCAGCTCCAGGTGTACGCCGCTGCAGGCCGCCGGGAGGGGCTCGTGATCGACGCCGGATGGCTGCACGAAATGTCCACCGGAATTCGGCAACCGGTCGACCTGGACCCAATGGCGGTGCAGCGGGCAGAGGCGAGGGTCACGGAGCTGATGGCCCGGATGAGAGGAGGTGAGCTGGAGGCGAAGCCCTCCCGGGCCCGCTGCCGGAAGTGCGACTGGCGACCCGTGTGTGGTCGGGCCGCTGATCGGAGGCCCTGAAGTCCGTATGATGCTGGCCCGCGTACGCGCGGGCTAGCGATAAGCGAGTGA
>CAYFPX010000135.1:7389-13260 GCA_964344945.1 uncultured Enterobacterales bacterium | reverse complement strand
GGAGCGGAGCATGGCGCGGAAGAAGTCGGGAGGGGCGCCCTCCACCTCGGACTACCGGCACGACAAGGCCCGGCGGAAGAACAACCCGACGGCCAGGCTCGCGGCTCACGGCAAGGCGGAACGGCCTCCCAAGGCGGAGTACAGCTACTCTCCCCACCGGCCGCCGGCGCTGCAGTTCGACCGGACGGCGGGTGCCGACAGCCTGCCCGAGCTGATCGCCGCGGCTGGATTACGCCCGCTCGAGCCCCACGAGCAGCGCACCCTCGCTGAGGCCCTCGCGAACCATGAGCCCTGGCTGGAGTGGGCCAACAAGCAGGAGGAGCACCGCCGTGGCGGCTTCGAGGTTGAGCCGGTGGCCCTGCACATCCACGAGCGGGTGAGTGCCAAGGCGATTGTGCGGGCGGCGATGCGGGAGGATGTGCAGCGGGACCTCTTCGCGGACCCGCGGCAGTCGTTCTCGGAGGCCGTGCAGTTCTACAAGCACGACGTGGACTGGGCGAACCGGCTGATCCTCGGGGACAGCCTCGAGGTGATGACATCACTGATTAGAAGGGAGGGTATGGGTGGACGTTTCCAGCTCGTCTACCTGGACCCGCCGTACGGAATCAAGTTCGCCAGCAACTTCCAGCCGGTCCTGGGCAAGTGGGATGTCAAGGACAGAGATCAAGACCTCACTCGCCAACCGGAGATGGTGAGGGCGTTTCGCGACACCTGGCACCTCGGAATACACTCCTATCTGACGTATCTGCGTGACCGATTGGTGGTTGCCAAGCGCCTCCTCGCGGCATCCGGCAGTGTTGTATTCCAGATTGGGGACGAGAACGTCCATCGTGTCCGTGCGTTGCTGGACGAGGTCTTTGGCGCTGAGAACTTTGTGGCTGAGATTGTGGTTCAGAAGACGGGCGGACTCGGCACCAGTGGGCTCAAGGCGGTCGTGGACTACCTTCTCTGGTACGCAAAGGACAAGGGCCAGCTCAAGTATCGACAGTTGCTTCTCCCCAAGGAACTCGGCGTCGGCAAGGGGACTGGGGCTCGCTACGACATGGTGGAGGAGCCCGGAGGCGCCAGGCGGTCGTTGTCCAGGTCTGAGAAGTCGAAGCCTTCCACGGTCCCGTCGGGAGCCCGTGCATTGCAATACACCAGCCTGAAGTCCGGTGCGTTTCGAGAGAACACAACCGTAGATTACTCCTTCCAGGGGCGAACGTTTCACCCGGGCTCGAACAGCTGCTGGAAGACTACCGTCCAGGGACTTGACCGCCTCACGCAAGCCGACCGAATCGCCGACACTGGCAAGTCGATCCGGTACGTTCGGTTCCTCGACGACTTTCCCGCATACGAGATCACGAATCTCTGGACAGATGTAGGAGGTGCTCCCCAGAAGGTCTACGTCGTGCAGACGAGCGCCTCCGTCATCGAGCGCATCATCCTCATGTCGACAGACCCGGGTGACTTGGTATTCGATCCGACGTGCGGGTCGGGAACTACCGCTTGGTGCGCAGAGAAGTGGGGGCGTCGCTGGGTGGTTTGCGACACGGCGCGCGTCGCCCTCACCGTGGCCCGCCAGCGGCTCTTGACCTCTCAGTTCGACTACTTCGAGCTCTCAGATGAGAAGGCTGGAGTCGACGGGGGCTTCGTCCTGCGCTCCGTCCCTCACATCACCCTCGGCTCCATCGCCAACAACCAGCACCTCGATCCCATCTTTGAGCGCCACCAGCCCGTGCTCGACGCCGCCCTCGAGGCCTGTAATCAGGCCCTCGCCTCGGTCAGCGGCTCCGTCCGCGCCGCCCTCGAGTCCAAACTGGCCGCCAAGGCGAAGTCCGAAGGGAAGCGCTCAGTCACCGACGCAGACCAGCGTCGCTGGTCTCTCCCCGTGGACCGCTTCGAACACTGGACTGTCCCCTTCGACACGGACCCAGAGTGGCCGTCCGCCCTCCGTAGCGCAGTCTCCGCCTACCGCACGGCCCGGCGGGCCAAGATGGACGAGGTCAAGGCCTGTATCGACGAGCACGCCGAGCAGGACGTCCTCGTGGACAGCCCCAAGAAGGTCCCTGGCGTCGTACGCGTTTCCGGTCCGTTCACCGTGGAGGGCGTCCGCCCCGAGGAGCTTGCGATGGACGAGGACGGTCTCTTCGACCCGACGCCGAACGAGTTCGACGACGAGGAGGCCGGGCCGAACCGTGCTGCCACCAATGCCTCGGCGTACCTGGACGAGATGGTTCGCCTCATCAAGAAGGACGGCGTCACGTTCCTCGGAAACGAGCACCGCTCCTTCGCCCGGGTCACCGCACTGTTCGACCACGGCTCGACCAGCCCGCTGCATGCAGAGGCGGCGTGGGAGGGCGACGACCTGGACCAACCCGACCGGGTCGCCATCGCCTTCGGACCCCAGTACGGCCCGGTGACCGCCGCACAGGTCGAGGAGCTGATCTACGCGGCCTCGCGCGGCTACGAGCACCTGGTGGTCTGCGGGTTCAGCTTCACGGCCGACGCCTCGGCGCTCATTGGCGACAACCCGCACCCGCGCCTCCAGGTCCACCCCGCCCACATCCGTCCCGACGTGAACGAGGGCATGAAGGGACTGCTCAAGGACACACCCGACAGCCAGCTCTTCACGGTCTTCGGCCAGCCGGACATCGACGTCCAGGAGACCGCAGAGGGCTGGACCGTCCAGCTCAATGGCGTCGACGTGTACGACCCCGTCAAGAACAAGCTGGTGTCCACGCCGGTGGGCCGGGTCGCGGGCTGGTTCCTGGACCAGGACTACGACGGACGCTGCTTCTGTATCACTCAGGCCTTCTTCCCCGACAAGAAGGCCTGGGCGAAGATCGCCAAGGCCCTCAAGAGTGCGGCCGACCCCAAGGCCTTCGACGCGTTCTCGAGCGCCCGGTCGGTCCCCTTCGCGGCGGGAGAGCACCGTCGCATCGCGGTCAAAGTTGTGGATCCGCGCGGCAACGAGGTGATGACCGTGCGCCGGCTGGGGAGCTGAGCATGGCGCGGAGACGCAAGCCGCCTGGCGAGGCTGCCCCACCGAGCGACTGGGCCCCCACCCAGGCCGTGACCGGCGGCGACGGCCGCGAGCCAATCCTGAACCGCCCGTACGAGGAGCCGCGCAAGCACTGGATCTACCGAGCGCGCGGCGGCGTCTCCAAGCCGTTCGTCATGTCCGAGCGGCGCCAGGCCAGCTACTTCTACAAGAGCAAGAAGATCGGCACCAAGCAGGAGGGGCTCTGGGCCGAGGAGGACCAGGACCTCCTGGAGCTGGTGAACCGCCTGCGCTCCGACGTCTCGCGTTGGCGTGGCGCGAAGTACCGCGGCGCCACCAAGGTCACCCGGGCGCTGTTCGACGAGTGGTTCCGCGAGGACAAGGCTCCCCGCCGCCCCTTCTGGTGCCAGCGCGAGGCCGTAGAGACCATCGTCTACCTGCTCGAGCTGGGCATTCCGGGCCAGCTCTCCAAGACCCGCTACCGGAGCTTCGAGGTCGGCCCCGAAGAGCTCCGCCGGCTCTTGAAGGGCGTCGATCCCGGCTGGGACACCTCTGCCGAGTGGTTCCCGCGCCTGGTCGACCCGCCTGCGGACGAGTCGCTGGTTCCGTTGACCCGCCTCGGCTGCAAGATGGCGACCGGGTCGGGCAAGACGCTGGTGATGGCGATGCTGATCTCCTGGGCGTTCTGCAACCGCGGGGCAACGCCGAGCGACCAGCGATTCCCCCACGCCGTGCTGTGTGTGGTGCCGAGCGTCTGCAGGTGCTCATCCCGGGAAGTGCCAGCAACTACTACAAGGAGTTCGAGCTTGTTCCACCGCGGTTCCAGCAGCACCTGCTGAGCGGCCGGGTCCTGATCACCAACTGGCACGCCTTCCAGCTCCGAAGCCCCCACCGTGAGGCTGGTCAGTCATACAAGGTGGTGGACAAGGGTGAGGAGACCTCCGATGTCTTCACCCTCGACCGGCTGGGCGAGCTCGCTGACCGTCTCCCCATCCTCGTGCTCAACGACGAAGGGCACCACTGCTGGCGCCCCAACCCGGCGGGCAAGGCCAGCCTCCGCGGGCTGACACCCGAGCAGAGGAAGGCCCTCAAGCAGGATGAAGAGGAGGCGCGGGTCTGGCTGGCCGGGCTCGATCGAATCAACACCAGTGGCCTTGCCGGTGACCAGGTGCCCTCGATCCTGGCGGCGGTCGACCTGTCGGCCACGCCGTTCTTCCTGGCGAATTCGGGCTACCCAGAGGGCAGCCCATTCCCCTGGCTCGTCTCAGACTTCGGCCTCGTGGACGCCATCGAGTGCGGCATCGTCAAGGTTCCGCGCCTCCCTGTCGCCGACGACCTGGGCGCCAAGGACGACGCAGGCCGACCGGACCCCAAGTACTTCCGTCTGTGGGAGCACGTGAAGGCCGGACTCAAGCCCAGCGACTACATCCGCAAGCGCCCGAAGGCCGAGTCGGTCTACCGGGAGGCCGAGAGTGCGCTGCTGACCTTGTACTCCCAGTGGAAGGTCCAGTTCGAGGGGGACGAGGAGTCGGCCCAGGGCCAGCCGTTCACGCCTCCCGTCCTCATCATCGTCTCCGACAACACGGACCTTGCTGAGCACATGTTCCGCCTCATCAGCGGTGAGCGGGAAGAGGAGTACGAGGACGAGCGCGGCAAGACCAGGACGCGCACCGAATACGACGGCAGCAAGAACTTCCCCCTGCTGGCCAACTCGGCGCAGGCACCTCGGCGAACGGTCCGGATTGACTCGGCCCTGCTGGACAAGGTCGAGAGCAGCGTGGGGCAGTCCCGCGATGAGGCAGCCGAGGCGCTCCGCCGGCTGATCGACTCGGTGGGCGAGCGTGGCAAGTCCGGCTGGCAGGTGCGCTGCGTCGTCTCGGTGTCGATGCTGACCGAGGGCTGGGACGCCAACAACGTCACCCACATCCTGGGGCTGCGGGCCTTCGGCAGCCAGCTCCTGTGTGAGCAGGTGGTCGGCCGCGGGCTGCGCCGCCGCAGCTACGTGCCCGACGACGAGGGGTACTTCGAGCCGGAGTTCGTGGACGTCTACGGCATCCCGTTCTCGCTCATCCCGTACCGGGGCAAGGCCAGCGGGAACACCCAGCCCGACCCGCCGACCAACCACATCTACCCGGTGGACGAGAAGGAACACCTTCGGATCGAGATCCCTATCGTCGAGGGCTACACCTACGATGTCAGGGGAAGCGGCATCCAGTGCAATGTCGACGAGCTGGCCGGGCTGGTGGTCGAGCACGAGCCGACCGAGGTCTACCTGACCATGCCCCGTGGCTACGAGGACGAGGGAACGACCATCGACCCCGCCGACTTCGTGCGCCAGGATCGCAGCGCGTTCCACGCCCAGGTGCGCCCCCAGCAGATCGAGTTCCGGGTGGCCAAGCTGGTCATGGACGACCTGCTCAGCGGGGCGAGCGGACCGAATGCCGAGAAGTTCAGGGACGTGCACCTCGCCCGCCGAGACGTCTTTCCCGCAGTGCTCAAGATCGTTCGGGACTTCATCCGCCGGAAGGTGAAGTTCGACGAGGGCGTCGACCCCCGCGACCTTGCACTGGAGAAGTACGTGACGCTCCTGCGGGAGCGGCTCCTCACGGGAATCAAGCCGGCTTCGTCGAGCGAGGAGAATCCGCTGCTACCGCGGATCAACCGCTTCGAGCCCTGCACAAGCACCGACAAGGTGGACGAGCTGACCCGTCGCCCGGTGGTGAAGCTCGCCCGCAGCCATCTGAACGCGGCACCGATCCTGAGCTTCGGCAAGCCAGGGGAGATCGGGGAGAAGAACGCCATCGAGGTCATGGAGGACATGGACGAGGTGGAGGCGTTCACCCCGAACCTGCGCCACCTGGGCTTCCAGATCCTCTACACCTACCTGG
>CAYFPX010000135.1:0-7379 GCA_964344945.1 uncultured Enterobacterales bacterium | reverse complement strand
TACGAGCCGGACTTTGTCGTCCGGGTGGTCGACGGCACGCACGTGGTCCTCGAGATCAAGGGCGGGAAGGGGGAGATCCACGACTCCGACCGCGTCCAGGCCAAGAACCAGGCGGCGACGACGTGGTGCAAGGCCGTGAGCAACCTCGGACGCTGGGGCAACTGGCAGTTCGAGATCGCCCGAACCTTGTCCGAGGTGCGGCAGAAGATCGCCAAGCACGCCCGTGGCGTGGTCCTCCAGTTCCGCTACGTGGACGCCGCGGATGTCGAGCGGACCGCGTTCCAGGAGTGTGTGCCGCTGGTGAGCCTTCGCGCCGTTGCCTCTGGCTGGGGCGACAAGCAGATCCCCCTGTCCGACATGGCGGAGAGCACCTCCTTGGACGACTGGGTGACCTGGGACGATCACCCTCCGTTCGAGAAGGGCATGTTCGTCGCCCGGATCTCGGGCCGTTCGATGGAGCCCGTGATCGCCGATGGAGCCTACGGCCTGTTCCGTCCGCTGGGGACTCGCGACCCCGTGAACCGCAACGTGCTCGTCTGGGCCGAGGATCTCGAGGACTCCGAGCACGGCGGCAACTACACGCTCAAGCGGTACACGACGACGGAGGCACAGGCCCTGCAGGAGGGCCGGGCCGAGTGGCAGCTCGTGCTGAAACCTGCCAATCCGGACTTCGAGGATGTTGTGCTCGGCGGTGACGCTGGACGACGGGCACGGGTCATCGCCGAGCTGGTGTGCGAGCTGCCGCCCCCAGGAGGCTCAGCACCGTGAAGCGCTCTCGGCCGAGGGGGAAGTGTGAGCCGTGCGGAAATTGCGGCTCCATCAAGTCGCCGACTGAGATTGGCGTCGAGACGGGGGACGTCCGGTGAACCTCAAGCGCGTGGACTTCCATCGCTTCAAGCGTTGGAAGTCGTCCTCGGTTCCGCTCCGTAGCGGGCTGACGCTGGTCGTCGGAGGAAACAACTCGGGCAAGTCGAGCATCCTTCACGGTCTTGCGCTGTGGGAGTTCTGCCGCACCGTCCTGACCATCGAGAAGGGCTCGGACGTCCTGTTCGGGGCGGCGCATCAGGGCCTCGGAATGGGCTTCGACGACTTCACTCCTGTTCCAGTCCCGTCGCTGCGGCATCTCTGGACGAATCTGCGCACGCAGAAGGAAGCGGAGCCCGACGGGTACACGCTCAAGGTGAAGGCGGTGTGGGACGTCGAAGGAGCGCCTGACCGGGAACTCGAGTTCGGCCTGTCGCTCGCCAATGATCGGCTGTTCGTGAAGGTCACCTCGACGAATCTCGCGCCCGGGCAGAGCATCCCTCGGATCGCATACCTACCCCCCTTTGCTGGGATCGGTGACCGGGAGCAGCGGCTCTCGCCCGCCCTGCGACGGCGGCTCGTTGGACAGGGACTGGCTGGCGCTGTGCTGCGCAATCGCCTGCTCGACTACCACGAGGCGAACTCCTCGAAACGGCAGGAACTGAAGGCCGGGCGGACCAAGATCCGCAACCCGGACCTACGCGAGCTGCGCTCAAGCGACCCCTGGGAGCTCCTCATCCAGACGGTTCGAGAGGTCTTCCAACAGGACCTTCGAGTGAAGGACTTCAACCCCGCCTACCACACCTACATCCGGGTGGAGGCCTGCAAGGGGACCCTGTCAGGGACGCGCTTCAAGAAATTCCCCAGCTACAACTACCGTGACCTGATGGTCGAAGGCAGCGGGTTCCTGCAGTGGCTGAGCGTATACGCGTTGGCCGTGGCCGACGACGTAGACGTCCTCCTTCTCGACGAGCCCGACGCCCACCTTCACTGCTCGCTCCAAGCAGACCTGACCGACCGCTTGGACGGCTTGGCGGGTCTGACCCAGAAGCAAGTAGTCCTGGCTTCGCACTCGACCGAGATCCTCCACCGCATCCCACATGGTCAGGTGTTGGAGGTGCGCTCGAGCGGCAACCCTCGATACCTGAAGATGAATGACCAGAAGGTGGGCGTCATGGCCGGACTTGGTGCCGAGTACGCCCCTAGGATTGCCCGGACTCAGCATCACAAGCGTGTTCTCTTCCTGGAGGGGTCGAGCGACGAAGACATCTTGAGGGGCTGGTTCGAGGCAGCTGGAAAGCCCTGGCCCGACAACGTCGTGATCTGGCACTGGAGCGCAGATGCGAAGGAGCGGAAGGTGCTCTTCCGCCAACTCAAGACCGAGTTTCCCGCACTCGACGGTCTCAGCCTCCGTGATCGCGACGACGAGCCGTTCGGGACGACTCAAGAGAGTCTCGTCGACAAGAACCACCCCCCGGCTGACGACGAGCTGAAGTGTCTCAAGTGGCGCAGACGGGAGCTCGAGAACTACCTGCTGTTCCCTGAAGCCATCGCGAGGGCATCGGCGGCTCCCGTTGCTGACGTTGAGGCATTTCTCGGGGCCGCGCACTCGATTGTCGTCGCGAGTGCTGCTGACTTCCGCTCCAGTGAGGATGTCCCCACTGCTCTTCGTGATCTCGACGGCAAGGCCATCATGCACGAGGCGGCAGACAGCGTGGAAGCGAGATTCGGCGTCACCCGGGCGGCTGTCGCGAAGGCAATGACCCCGGCTGAACTTCCCGAGGACGTGTTGAAGTGCATCGAGCACATCGAGGGGCTCGCGTCATGATGCGTGCGCGGCGAGAGCGTGTCTCCACGACTGTGCGACACGCAGCGGTACTTCGTCGGGTGGTCACGGTCGTCGACTCCGGCCACCAGGCCCTCGCCTAGGAGCGGGATCCGAGTGGCGACCTCCCCCCACCAGTTCTTCCGCTTCCTCGCCGAGAACACCGACCTCGTCCTTCTCCTGTTCGACCGCGGCGAAGTCGACGAGTCCGAGCTGCTCGCCCTCATCGGAAGGCACCGCAGCGACGCGTCACCCGCGACCGACCACCTCCGGCGTCAGATTGAGGAGTTCGGCATCCTCGAGCGTGCTGCGCACGCAGATGCCTCGTTCGAGCTCAGCCCTGCGGTCATCGACGTTCTCGCATGGCTCACCCGACGGCACCGCCTGTCGAGCGCCACCGTGCTCCAGGCGTACCTCACCGACATCGAGCAATCCGAGCGCGATCTCGCGACGGCCATCCGCTCGGGAGACGCGAGCGCCGCGGCTGTTGCCCTGCGCGAACTCGACAGCCTGGTCGACCGCGTGCGCGTGCTCTCCGAAGGCAACCGTGAGGCAGTGGTCAGCGAAGCCCAGGGGCTGCGCGCGGCGGCCGAGGGCGTGTCTGCAGTCGATCGATTCACCCTGGTCGGTCGCCTGTGGGAGCGCCATCTGACGCCGCTTCGGCACCTGGTGCGCGTCCAGGGAGAGATGGAGCAGCTACTCGACCGTCTGCGGGCCAGCCTGGACGACGGGGAGCAGCGGTTTCTTGCGCACGGGCCGGTCCATCGCGGGTTCTCCCGCTCGCTCGCTCGCCTGGCACGCATGCGTCGAGCCGCATTCGACGACCACCACGCCGCCATCCAGGAGATCGAGCCGCTCTACCGGCGTGTTCGGCGGGACAGCCGATGGCTCCTGGGCGCATCTCGCGCACTGGCCCGCATCCGCGTTGAGGGCGTGAAACCACTGAATCTCGATGAGCGCATGGGCCTGGTGGGCTGGCGAACCCGGTATCTGATGGCGGACGACAAGATCCGCGCTCGGATGGCGGCCTTGGTCGGCTACACACCACCCGTAGCTGCGCCCATCGCCACAGCTCCACCCGCCCCCGAGATGCCGATCATCACGCGGGAAGCGTTGGGTCAGGCCGTCGCCGAGGAAACCCCGATCCCCGATGTGCTCGCCTTCGTCCTCGACCGATGGCCAGCGTTCCCTCTCGAAGCACAGCTACGGGCCTATGGCGAGCTAGCGTCCGGCCGCTTCGGCCCACTGGAAGTCATCGAACCCTCCGAGCCACGCCGCTACCGAGCGGTTGGGGCGGAAGTCGATGCCGTTCCGCTGTCGCTGCTCGAGTACCGCTCGACCATCGAGGTGTCTCCATGAACATCGATGACCTGGTCGAGAAGCCTTATCTCCGCGAGGCCTTCAACCTGTTGAGGGCGGGAAGACACCTCTCGGCAGACGACGGGCCGGTGTTTCTCGCCCTGCGCACCGACTTCGACGAGTTCCGCACACTCTTTGCTGCTCTGGGCTTCGACCTGGTAGGGCACGACCGCGGCTTCTACTACTTCCAGTCTGGCGAAGACCTGGGCAAGGAGGCGGCCCAGCTCGTCGTGTTCTTCTTCGTCCTGGTGGAGGCCTGGGGAGATGCCGGACACGATCTCGAGGCCACGGCGTTCGACCCGGGCGGCCACGTCATCGACGACCTGCCGCACTTCACCCGCGAGAGCTGGCGAGCCTGTATGGGCGAGGCCGGAGTGCCAGACGCGACCGAGCTGACCAACCTCGTGAAGAAGCTCGAGCGCTACGGTTTCACCGAGCGCGTTGGCGACGACCGGTTCCGTTTCCGCACGCCGGCCTGGCGGTTCTTCGACCTATGCCTGGAGGTGTGGCAGGAGACCGAGGCGGGGACCGAAGACATCGCCGAGGAGGCGCCATGAGCCTCTCTCGCGGCGCGCTCCGTATCGTCCTGCTCCGGTCCGGCGGCTATGACTATGCCGAACTGGACCTGCAGCAGCCCATCCACCTCGTGGCGGGCAACAACGTCGGCAAGACGACGCTCATCGCAGCGCTCCAGTTCCTCTACATCGACGACTCTCGCCAGATGCACTTCGCGCATGACTGGCAGAAGACCAAACGGCACTACTTCCCGGACAGCGGCAGCTTTGTCCTGTTCGAGTGTATGACGCCCACCGGTCTCCAGGTCTTCGGCCTCCGAGGCAAAGGGCCAGTGCAGGGATTCGAGTACGACCGCTTCGCCTACGCCGGCGCCTATGACCGAGACGACTTCCTCGATGGTCGAGTGCCTCGTACCTGGGAAGAAGTGCGGCGACGCCTCCTGCCACGCGACCTGCGCTCGATGGAGCCGAAGAACCTGCGCGCGAGCTTGACCGGGAGTGGCGACGCCAAGGGAGCGCCGCTCGGCCTGGTGCCTCTGAAGCGGTCCGGCAGCTACGACAGCTTCCGGTTTCTCTTCCGCAACCTGCTCCGCCTGTCGAGGATCGAGCAGAAGCAGCTGAAGGAGCTATTCATCGACATCTCGCGTCCGCGGCTTCGGCTGGACGCAGTCGACCTGCGACGGGACTACGCCGACATGTTCGCGCGCGTCGAGAAAGACGCCCAAGACGTGGAGGCGCTTCGATCCGTCGCGCCGGACATCGAGAGGTTGGTCGGGTCCTACGTTGAGCGGGGGCTCGTCCGTGGCCGCCTCGTCGCAACATGGCGCCTCATCGAACAGGCGCTCGCGGCCGAGCAATCCCGCGTGCAGGCCGCCATCACAGCGCTCAACGGTCAACGCTCCGCAGCAGACACCGCCATCCAAGAGGTCGAGCACCGACAAGCAGAAGCCAACAAGGAAGCGATCTCTCTGGGCGAGCAGAGCGGCGGGCTGAAGCGCGACCTGGCCAAACTCAATCAGCTGCGAGAGGCGGCCCAGGCATTCATGCCCGAGCTCGAGGAGGCAGCGCGGAACCAGCTGTCGTCCACCGTCGCGGACCTCGTGACCCGAATCGCAGGGGCGGCTCGGGCGAATCGGGGTCATGTAGAGAGAGAACTCCACCAGTTGCGGCGCCGGATCGACAAGAACTCCAAGCTGGTCGAGCGCTACGCCGAGGCGGTGGTCACCTGGCTCCGCGAGCACAGCGGCCTGGATGACGCGGCGCTGGCGGACGTCTTCACCATCGCGAACCCGGCCCTGCTCGGCGAGCTCGTGGGCAACGAGGGCCGGGTCTTGGTGCAAGACCCGGAATCCGTGGTGTCGTTGGTCCGAGGAATCGCCTCCGCATTCGATGCCGGGGGCTTTGCCGGGGGCGGCTTCTCGGTCCGTCGGCACTCCAAGTCTGGCAACTCCATCGAGGAGTACCAGGACGTTGAAGTGGTCCGGGAGCACCTCGAGCGAGACGTGGCGCGACGGGCCGAGCTCGAACAGGTGCTTGCCGACATCTCGGAGCGGGAGCGGCTGGAGGCCGCACACGCAGATGCCGAAGCCCAGTTGGAGGTCGCCAAAGGCCGGCTCCGCACCTGGGAGACCTGGCAGCGTCGCCAGCACGAGCTCGAAGAGATCCAGGCGAGCCTGGAAGCCCTCGATGAGCTGTCACGCGAACTGGAGGAGCGACAGCGCAACCTCCAAGCCCAGCACTCCAAGCTCACCTTGGAGCGCTCCGGATTCGACGAGAAGATTCGGTCTCTTCGGATCGACTTGCAGCGCCAGGCGAGCGAGGTGCAGCGTCTCGCGCACCCCCCGGTCACATGGGAAGAGGGAGCCCCGCCAGCCGGCGCGGACGAGGCCGGCCTGGATGACCTGGTCCGAACCTTCCGTCAGGACGACAGCACACACCGGCGACTCGACGGTGAGGTCAACAAGCTCTTCGGAGCTGTCGAACATCAGACCGCGGGGCGTCATCTCGGCGCCGATGAAGCCGAGACCATCGAGCGACTGCAAGACGAGCTCGAGGCGCTGGAAGAGCGCCAACGGGCGGTTCAGGAGCTGTGGACCTCGCTCGTGGACGACATGCGCAGCGCCTTCAAGGGGCTGGTGGAAGCCGTCGATGAGGTGCGGCGAGAGGTCTCGCGCCTGACGAGCGCGCTGGGTCGACGCCAGGTCTCCAACCTGGAGCGGGTCGAGCTACTGCTGGTGAAGCATCGGGATCTTCTGGGGCGCCTTCACGCAGTGATCGAGGCCGAGGCGGCACCGTTGTTCGCCGGCCAGCAGGGCCGAACGCGAGCCGCCCGTGAGGTCCAGGCCTGGTTGGAGCAACGCGCCCGAATCGAGGTCTCGGACCTCTTCGACCTCCGCTTCCGCATCGTGGACGTGCGCGGTCAGGAGAAGACCTTCGATTCGCTGAGCCAGATCGAGTCCCAGGGGACCAGCACCACGATCAAGGTGCTCGTTCACCTCGAGCTCCTTCGGATGATGCTGACGGACGACACCGTGGTCGTCCCCTTCTTCCTGGACGAGGTGGCGACCCTCGACCAGGCGAACTTGCGGGCCCTGATCGACCACGCGTCCGGGATGGGATTCGTGCCGGTGGTGGCGAGCCCCCATGCCTCTGACTGCGTGGACACGCTCTACTTCCTCCGCCGAGGCGAAGGAGGTCTGGTCCTGGATGCGACCTCCCGCCTCGTACTTCATCGAGAGGTCGCCGATGGCAGTTGATGCATTGGCGGGCCGGCTTCTGCAGCTGCTGGAAGGGGACTCCATCGTGGCGTCGGCCTTCAGCCGCTCCATGCGAAAGACGCTGCAGCCGTTGTTCTGGTCAGGGGCGCTGCGCGAGGA
>CAYFPX010000134.1:12078-22373 GCA_964344945.1 uncultured Enterobacterales bacterium | reverse complement strand
CGTTCGGGACGCCGAGCCCCCGTCAGACGCTAGAACTCCCAGCGCCGCCCGACGATCGCCCCGTCCTCCAGCGCCACGCCCCACCAGCCGACCCCGAGCCCGACGACCAGCAGACCGCCACTGGCGACCACGAGACCGTTGGTGAGCCGCCGGTACCGGTACAGGTCGTCCTCGCTGTTCGCCGTGTTGAACTCCTGCCGCATGAAGTAGCTGCCCGCATAGGCGCCGCCCGCGGCGAGGGCTCCGACGAAGCCCATCGCGATGGCGGCCTTCTTGCCCTTCGGAGCCACGCGATCGACCACCGTGATGTCCTCGGCCGAGTACGGCGCGTCCTCGGAGACCTTGCCCTTCTTCTTCTTCTTGTCGCTCTCGGCGTCCTCGTCGCCCACCTCGGCGCCCTCTTCCATGAGCTGCTCCGGGAAGCCGTTGCCGTTGACGATCCAGGTCTGCAGGTGTCCCTCGGTCTCGCTGAACTGCTGGAGCACGTGGTACCGCTCCACGGTGGCCTCGGCGCGCTCCAGCGGCCGCCCGTCGAGCAGCAGCTCCGCGCCCTCGGGGATCACCAGCCGCATGCCCTCGACCGCCACCGCCGGGGTGTCGGCCTTGGCCCGCTCGCTCTCGTAGATGCCCCGGTACGGGTCGTCCGCACCCAGCTCGACCGCACCCCACTGGAAGTCCGGATCGAGCTCCCGCGCGGTCCGGGCCCAGCGCCGGGATCGAGGCTCGTCGCCCTTGCGGTAGGCCATCAAGGACACCATGCGGTAGGCGGCGGCGAGCCCGCGTGAAGGGACCTTCTCACTCAGGCACTGCAGCCCACGCTCCAGCTCGGTCGCGGCGGCGACGAAGCCAGCCGGGTCGTCGATGCTCAGGGCCAGCTGGGCGGACTGCATGTGGCCCATGAGCTTCTCGGCCGGGTACGGGATGTTGCACTGGGCCCAGGCCTGGCCAGGCAGGGCCACGAACAACAGGGCGGCGAGCAACAGGCGCAGGAACACCACGGACCCTCCTTCAAGGCGGTCTCGGGAGTCTACACCGGCCGCAGCAGCAGGATCGCGGTCCCCGGCTCGACGGTCTCGCCGTCCTCGACCAGCCAACGCACCACGGTGCCGGCCTCCGGCGCCTTGATCGGGTTGTAGGTCTTCATGACCTCGATCAGAGCGACCACGTCGCGGGCCGCGACGACCTGACCCGCGGGTGCGAAGGCCGGCTGATCCGGCGCGGGCCGGCGGTACAGCGCCCCGGTCATGGGCACGGAGACCGGCACCAGGCCCGCTTCGTCCCCGGCGGCATCGGCACCCTCCCCCACCACCTCGGGGGCCTCTCCCAGCACGACCAGAGGGGAGCCGTGCTCGACGGAGCGGGGCCCCGGTTGGGCCTCGGCGACGGTCCGCCCGACCGCCGACCTGGGCACCACCACGGCGTGCCAGCGGCGGGCCCGCCGCAGGCGACCGAGACGCAGGCCAGCGGTCAGCACCGTGCCCGGGGCGAGCTCGCACACCCAGGTGCCCACGGTCTCGGCGACGAGGGCGTCGCCGCGCAGGCCGGCGGTCAGGGCAGGCCGGGACACAGGACCTCCAGGTCGTGCAGGGACCAGATGCGGGGGTTCTTCATGCGCCGGTGGCCGGCGGCCTGGTAGCTGCACTCGACCATGACCTCGAGCCAGGCCCGCAGCTTCGCCACCGGCACGACCTCGTCGGTGTCCATGCGGCTCGCCGCGGCGACCGGGTCCATGTCGGCGTCGATCCGAGCGGCGGTCTCCGCCATGCCCTGCTCGATGGCGGCCCGCTCCTCCGGGTCGTCGGTGGCGATCTGGAAGTCGTCGTCGAGCTTGGAGTTGTAGGCCGCGATGGCCAGGGTGCGGCCCTCCATGACCGCCAGCCGGGTCAGCGGGGTGGAGAGCTGGAGCACCGGGTCGTAGGGCAGCCCGTTCATGGCGTAGTAGCCGGCCCCCGAGGCCCGCCGGAGCAGCACCGTGAACACCGGGGTGCGGCTGGTGCTGTTGCTGTAGATCAGCGAGCTGCCGTAGCCCAGCAGGCCCTGGGCCTCGGCCTGGACGCCGATGTCGAAGCCGGCGATGTCCTGGAGCCAGACCAGGGGGATGCCGTCGGCGTCGCAGGCCCGGGAGAAGGCCGCGAGCTTGGCGATGCCCTGGCGGTAGAGGATGCCGCCAGGCCGGTACTGGCCGGGGTTCGCCGGGTCTTCCTGGGGCTGGAGGTTGTTGGCGGCGAAGGCCGTCCACAGGCCGTTGACCCGACCGACGCCGACCACGACCTCCTTGCCGGACTCGGGCAGGACCTCGTGGAAGAGGGAGCCGTCCAGCACCCGGGCCAGGACCTGGCGCACGTCGTAGACCTGCCGGTGCTCGGTGGGGAAGAGCGCGGCGAGCTCCTGGGGGTCGTAGGCCGGTGGCTGGGGCTGCAGGCCGTGGCGGTGGAAGTCGGCGCCGCTGCTGGGCAGGCGCGCGACCTCGTCCCGGAGCAGGGTCAGGCAGGTGTCGTCGTCGGGCACGCGGACATCGGCGCAGCCGGACCGGTGCACGTGGACCTCGGGTCCGCCGATGTCCAGCGAGGTCAGGTGCAGGCTCTTGGCGCCCTTGATGAGCGCCGCGCCGGCGATGACCATGTAGGCGCCCTCGGTCATGTAGACCCGGTCGCTGATGATGGGCATGTACCCACCGCCGGCGATGCAGTCCCCGAAGACCCCGGCCAGCTGCGGCACGCCGGCGTCGCTGAGGAGCGCATTGCACTTGAAGATGTGGCCGGCGCCCCGCTGCCCGGAGAAGCTCTTCGCCTGCTCCGGCAGGAAGAGCCCGCTGCAGTCCACCAGGTAGACCACCGGCAGCCGGAGCTTCAGGGCCACGTGCTGGGCCCGCTGGATCTTCTCCGGCGTGCGCGGCCACCAGGCGCCGCTGGCCACGGTGTTCTCGTTGGCGATGACCACGCACCAGCGCCCGTGGACCGTGACCAGGGCGGTCACGACGCCGGCGCCCGGCGCGGGCTTGCGGCTGCCCTCGAAGTCCACGCCCCAATTCACCAGAGTGCCGAACTCGAAGACCTCGGTGCCTGGATCCTTCAGGCGATCGATGCGCTCCCAGGTCGTGAGCTTGCCCTTCTCGTGGACCCGCTGGGCATAGCGGGCCCCCCACCCGGCCCGCGTGGTCTTGACCTTGTCCTTCAGCGCCCGGTCGAGGGTCGCCATGTGCGCCGCGTTGCGGGCCTGCTCGGCGTCGCCCAGGCTCGCGTCGAGGTCCTCGCCGACCGGCTCCAGCCACAGTCGTGCCATCCTACTTGCCCCCTCGCAGCAGGGTCTCCAGGGTGGTGGTGTCGTAGTCCCCGGAGGCGAAGGCCGGCTCCTGGAGGATGCGCTGGTGCAGGCCGATGGTGGTGGGCACGCCCTCGATGCGCGTGGCGGCCAGCGCGGCCTGGAGCCGCTGGATCGCCTGGGCCCGATCGGCGCCGTGGGCGATGACCTTGCAGATCATCGAGTCGTAGTGGGGCGGGATGGCGTCGCCCTGACGCAGGTGGGTGTCCACCCGGATCCCCTCCCCCCTCGGCAGCACCAGGGTGGTGACGCGGCCCGGGCAGGGCGCGAAGTCCCGATCCGGATCCTCGGCGTTGATGCGAGCCTCGATGGCGTGGCCTCTCGGGCCATCGGGCCGGGGCGGCAGGGGCTGGTTGGCGGCGACTCGGAGCTGCCACGCCACCAGGTCCACCCCGAACACCGCCTCGCTGACCGCGCGAGCGACCCGGGCCCCGAGCTCGGTCCGCTGGGCAGCGGTGACGGCGGGGGACGGGGCCTCTTCGAGCAGCTTCTGGTGTCGGCGCTGGATGGAGCACTCCCGCTCTCCCAGGTGCACCGCGCGGCCGAAGCGATCCGCCACGACCTGGAACTCGATGTGGCGCCCCCCTTCGATGAGCTTCTCCAGGTACAGGGTCGGGTCGCCGAAGGCGCCGCGGGCCTCGGCGACGCAGGCGTCCCAGGCGTCTTCGAACTCCTCGGAGGCCCAGACCCGCCGCATGCCGCGCCCGCCGCCCCCGGCCGCCGCCTTCAGCAACACCGGGTAGCCGATGGCCTCGGCCACCCGGCGGGCCTGCTCGACGTCGGCCAGGGCGCCGTCGCTCCCCGGAATGACCGGCAGGCCCAGGGCCGAGGCGCTGGCCCGGGCGGCGATCTTGTCGCCCATCCGAGCCGTGACCCAGGGCGGCGGGCCGATGAAGGTGAGCCCGGCGGCTTCGCAGCGCGTGGCGAAGGCGGCGTTCTCGGCGAGGAAGCCCCAGCCCGGGTGCACCGCCGTGGCGCCGGTGCTCACGGCGGCTTCGAGCAGGGCGTCGACGTCGAGGTAGGAGCGAGCGGCAGGGCCCGCGCCGATGGTCACGACCTCGTCGGCGCCTTCGAGCCAGCCCAGGTCCCGGTCCGCGGACGAGGCGACCGCGACGACCTCGATCCCGAGGCCCCGGCAGGTGCGCAGGACCCGCGCGGCCACTTCGCCGCGGTTGGCGACCAGGATGCGTCGGAACATCAGCCGGACAATTCCGCGGCCAGGAGCCTGCGGGCCAGAGCGCCGTCGACCTGGCCCTTGTGGGCCTTCATCAAGGCGCCCATCGCCATGCCCAGCTGGTTCGGAGCGGTGGCGCCGCTGGCGGCGATGGCCTCCTTGACCCACGCCAGGGTCTGGGCCTCGTCGGCGAGCTGGGGCAGGTAGGTGTCGATGATCGTCGCCTCGAACTCCTCCTGCTCAGCCAGGTCCTCGCGGCCGCCGTCTCGGTAGCTGCCCGCGGCGTCGATGCGCTGCTTGCGCAGCTTGCGCAGGATCTTCACCACGCCGTCGTCGGTCACCGCCTCGCCGGACTTCTCGGCCTCGATCATCGCGGCCCGCAGCATGCGGATCGCGGCCAGGCGCGGCTTGTCCTTGGCCTTCATGGCCGCCTTCATGTCGGCGGTGATGCGAGCGGGGATGGTTGCGGACATCGGGAGCCTCCGGAGGGCTCCCCCCGTATCACTCGCAGTCGCTGGCTTCGACCGTGCTCCAGTCCTCGCCGTAGCGACCGATGGTGCCCACGTTGTTGCCGGCGCTGAACAGGTTGCCGCCGGCCCACCAGACCTCGTCTCCGTGCCCCCAGACCGAGTGGAAGTGCTGGTTGGTGATCGGGAAGCTCGGGGCGAGCCAGGACTCGGTCTCGGTGCTCCAGCCCGCGGTGGTGCCGAAGTGCCCGGCGACCCAGATGTCCTCGCCGGGCGCGGTCCAGATGCCGTTGAGGGGCTGGCCGATGCCTTCGGTGGTGACCTCTTCGAAGCGGGTGCCGTTGAAGTGCAGCAGCAGCGAGCTGTAGTCGCCGCCCACGGCCCAGACGTCGTCGGTGTTGTTGCGGCCCCGGATGGTCAGCAGCCGTACGCCGTCCCAGTCCCGGGCCAGGTCGCTCTCGACGGTCTCCTCGTAGAGCTCCCCGGTGTCGTCGTCGAGCAGCCAGACGGTCGGGTGGGACACCCAGGCGTCGTCGACCCACTGGTAGATCTGGTCGTCGCCGACGATCCAGCCGTCCCAGACCTTGAACAGGGCACCGGGCAGGCCACCCTGGTGCAGGGACCAGGTCCCGTTGGTGCGCCGCCAGATCTCGCCCTCGTTGGTCCCGGTGCCGGTCCAGCCGACTGCCCAGACGTCGTCCTCGCCCGCGGCCCAGACCCCGTAGAGGGTGGCGTCCGTGTCGATGTCCTCCACCGTGCGCGTGCCGTCGACGCTGTGCAGCACCCGGCCTTCGAAGCCGACCGCGTACCACTCCCCGTCCCGAGGGCCGTGGATCCACCACAGCCCGCGGTCGTGCACGTCCTGCTCGAGGCAGAGCTCGCCGTCGCGCCAGGTGGTGAGGGTGCCCGGGCCACCGCCCAGATCGCCCCCCACGAAGAGCAGCTCGTCGCCGTCGGTCCAGCTGGAGAGCAGCATGCCGCTCTCCATGTCGTCGGAGGTGAGGCTGAAGCCGGGCCCGGTCGGCGGGGTGCCCGTCTCCGTGGGGCCGCTGTCATCGGTCGTGGTGCCGTCGGTGCAGGCCAACAGCGCCAGGGTCGAGAGCATCATGGGGTCACCTCCACCGCGAGGGCACGCTCGCGGGCGTCTGTGGGCACGGGGCCGTGGCCCTCGTGTACCCAGTCCGTCAGCACGTTGCCCGCCTCGTCGATCATCTGCAAGGCGTCGACCGGATCGCCGTGGGGGTCGTCGAGCATGAACTCCCCGGTGCCGTAGCCGTAGACGCCCTTCACCCGGGCCCACTCCTCGTCGGTGTCGTCGGTGCGGTGGCAGGTCTCACAGCCCGGCGGGCTGGCCGTGACAGTGTGCTGGAAGAAGTTGTGGAAGCCGTTGTTCGGGGCCCCCGCGGCGGCGCTCTCCCGGTGCACGCCGCGCTCGCCGCCCTCGCCCAGGACCTTGTTGCTCTCGTAGTCCTCGACGGTGAGCTGGACCTGCTGGCTGGGGATGACCCGCTGGATGCGGCCGTCGTCGCGGATGCCCAGCAGGGTGTGGGAGATGCTGTAGTCCTCGCGCTTGCCGCTGACCTGGCCGAAGCTCAGCTGGCCGGTCTGCTCGTCGACGTCGCTGCGCTCCATGTTCACGTTCACGTGGCAGCCGATGCAGTACTGGTTGTAGCTGGTGTGGCAGGTGTCGCAGGTGAGGGCCTCGGCGTGGGTCCAGTCGTGCTCGTCCGGGGCCATGGCCTCGACCATGCGGTCGCTGGCGGAGCCGTTGGCGAGCATCCGGGCCGGCTGGGGCACGGTGTGCTGCACGCCGTCCACCTTGCCCAGCAGGAGGACCTCGCCGGTGGGGCCGGTGCTCAGCTGGGGCAGGATGCGGCCGCTCGCGGTGCGGTAGAGCCCCGAGGCGTCGGCAATGGCGGGCTCGCGCACGGTGCCGTGGCAGTCCTCGCAGCGGATGTCGACCTGGAACTTGCTGGTGGAGTACAGCCGCCCGGTGCCGTGCACGTCGGTGCCCACGTGGCAGTCGACGCAGTGCATGCCGGCGGCGAAGTGGACGTCGGCCGGGGTCTCGTCGTAGTCGTTGGTCGTGTCCTCGTCGAGGATGTAGTACCCGGCGGCGTGCCCGAAGGCGGGCTCCTTCCAGAACTCGGCGTTCTCCGGGGTCTTGTCCGAGCTGAACCCGCCCTCGCGGATGCCCTGGAACAGCAAGCCGATGCGGCCCCCCTGGAAGTGGCAGGTCGTGCACTGCTGGGTCGGGATGGCCGAGGTGATCTCGTGCTTGATCGGGTACGGGAAGGCCCCGAGTCGCATGGCTTCGTCGCCGCCCTGGAAGACGCCGTCCTCGTTGTAGAGCACGTGGCAGGCGGAGCAGCCCGAGGACCGGTACTGGTAGCGGGCCGTCTGGGGCGGGTAGCCGGCGGCGTGGCAGGTGTTGCAGGACTTCGAGAGGTAGTGCCAGTTGGCGTACTCCTCGATCAGCGCTTCGTCGCCCGCGTCGAAGGCGGCCTGCATCTGCTCGTCGGTGGGCGGCTCGAGGGTCTCGAGCTCACACACGGTGCCGGGCCAGGTCTCCGGATCGCCCGCCACGTCCACCGCCGGCCAGGAGCCGTAGATGGCGTCCTGGTCCTGGAAGCCCGCCAGGTACAGGGTCGGCATGTAGTGGCCGGCGTTGGTGGTCATGATCGACGTGCGCTGGGTGGCCACCTGCTCGGGGTGGCACTGGCCGCAGCTGTCGTCGTTGACTCGGATGTCGCCCGGGTTGATGAACCGCACGTAGTCCGGGTCCAGGGCCGCGAGCTGGTCGGGGGCCATGTCCTTGATGAAGCCCTCTTCCGCCGGGGGGAGGCCCTCGCCGCGAACCTCGGCCCAGTTCTCGGGAACGTCGACGTGGGCGCACTCCTGGGTCAGGGCCGTGCCGTCGCCGCCGTGGCAGATCACGCAATTCTCGGGCTGGATCGGGCCGTGGGCCTGCTCGATGCCCACGTGGCAGGTCGTGCAGCCATCGCCGGGGCCGACCCAGTAGCCGCAGCCCTCGTTGTCGGGCTTGTCGGGGCAGCCCACCAGCAGGCCGATCATGAAAACAGACAGCATCATCGTAGTCCCGCCTAGTCGAAGCCGATCACGACGTCGACGTGGCCCTCTGCGTAGGTCCCCGACTCGTCGGTGACCCCCACCAGCAGGTCCACGATCTCCCCGTCCAGCACGGCGAGGTCCTCGTCGGTCTCGTAGAGGTCCGGGTCGAAGCCGACCACGCTCCCGTTGACGATGCCGTAGAGGTTCTCCTCCAGGTCCTCGGTGCAGTAGAGGGTCACGCCCTCGCTCACGAAGCTGCCCTGCACCGCGCCATCCCAGTAGGGCTCGAGCAGGATGTCGACCGGTGAGCCGGCCTTGAGGCCTGCGGTGCGCACCGACACGGACACGCCGACCCCGCCCTGGGGGGCGGACTCGAGGCGGACCTCGGTGTTGGTCTCGAAGGGGGTGAAGACGGAGCCGACCAGGTACCCGAGCTCGACGCTCGTGTCGGAGGTCTCCGTGCAGCCGTCGAAGGGTTCGGTGGCCGAGTCCCCGGTGGTCGTGCCGTCCGAGCAGGCGGCGAGCAGGAGCAGTGCAAGCATGGCCCGGAGGCTAGCCGGCTTCCGACGCTTCCTCAACCGGGTCGTCGATCGGATGGCGCCGGAGCCAGATCAGGAGCAGCATCCCGGCCGTGAACATGATCAGGCTGCCGAACTGGGCCGGGGTCAGCCCGTGCCAGCGCACGTCGGAGTTGGGGAGGTCCGTGGATCGCAGGAAGTCGAGGCAGAACCGGATCGGCGCGTAGAGCACGGTCCACAGCACGGCGTAGGTGCCCGGGCGGAAGCGCCGGCCGGACCGGCCGAGCCACCAGAACAGCAGGGCGATGCCCGCCACGGCGATGGCCTCGTACAGCGCCACCGCGTGCCGGGGTCCCAGGGGAGCCGGGTAGTCGATGGCCAGCGGGAATTGGGAGGGCGCACCGATGTGGTCGTGCACGGCGAAGCACCCGAGGCGCCCGAAGAACCAGCCGAAGGGGAAGCCGAACATCACGGTGTCGGCGTGCACCCAGAAGGGCCGAGGCCGCACCCACTTGTAGAAGACGATGATGCCGAGCACCGCCCCCAGGAAGCCCCCGTTGCTGGAGAACCCGGCCCAGATCTTGAGCAGGATCCAGGGGTCTTCTTGCAGGAGGTGCGGGTTGTAGGCCAGCACGTGGACCAGGTGTCCGACCACGAAGCCCATGCCCACGGTGAACACGCCGCCGTCCACGATGTCGCGGGTGTCCAGGCCGAGCTTGATGGCGCGCGCCCGGCCCACCTCGAGGCCGAAGATGAACCCGATGCAGACCAGGGTCGCCCACGGGTCGATGGGGATCGGCCCGAGGTAGAGGATCTTCGCCTGCCAGTACGGGATCAAGAGCGGCAGCACGCCCAGCCTCCTGCCCGTGCCTGGGGCGTCGGTTCGATAGACTGCTAACCACTCGCCGGAGGGAAGCGATGTCCGTCATCACCACCGACATCCTGCTCGAGGGCTACCGCCGCAAGCAGGTCTTCGAGTGGATGTCCGACCCTGCCAACCACGCGCGCTGCCTGGCCGGCGCGTTCGGACAGGTCACGCCGAGCGGCGACAGCTCCTGGGACGTGATGGTCGACACCAAGCCGGTCGCCCGGCCCATGGGGTACCACTTCGACAAGGCCGACGACTCCCACCGCGGCCGGCGCGTCCTGTGCCACACCTCGGGCAAGCGCACCAGCGGCAAGCTGAACTACAGCCTGCGCACCCCGCGGGGCACCAACGACACGCTCATCACCCTGCACGCGGACTACGACCCGGGGCGCCTCGTGGGGCGCCTGCTGGACAGCTCCGGCCTGCGCGACGCCCTGGAGGGTCACTACGTCCGGCTGCTGGAGAGCCTGGGCCAGGAGCTGTCGAGCGACCTGGGCTGAGGGTCGCCGTGCTTGACGGGCACCGTCCCGGCCGGCGATGGATGGATCCTGGCCGCCGGGCTGTTGACCTCCCGCGGTGCTCCGCCGTGCGGGAGTGACAGTGCTGCTGACCATCCTCGCGTCCGCCCTGGCGGCCGATCACGCCCAGCTCGACCTGCTGCGACCCTACGAGGACGCACCCAAGATCTACGTCCAGGTCACCCTGCCCGACGGCGAGCCCGGCCTGTTCATGGTGGACACCGGCGCCGGGGTCAGCGTGCTGCACACCCATGTCGCCGAGCGCCTGGGCCTGCGGGTGGGCCCACCCCAGGGCTACGTCACCGGCCTCGGTGGCCGGGTGCCCCTGACCCGTGCGGTGCTGCCCTCCGTCCACCT
>CAYFPX010000134.1:10942-12065 GCA_964344945.1 uncultured Enterobacterales bacterium | reverse complement strand
CGGCATCCTCGGCAACGACGTCTGGCGCAACTTCATCGTGGTGGTCGACTACCCGGCCGACGTGATGGAGCTGCACGCGCCGGGCACCTACCCGGTGCCCGCCGGCGCGGTGCCGATGGACACCGCGGGGTCCTTCCCCCGCATCCAGGCCCGCCTCACGGCGTCGGGGGGCGAACACCCCGTCGAGCGGGACCTGTGGCTCGAGGTGGACACCGGGGCCCGGGGCGTGATCCTCTCGGGCCCGACCGGGCACGGCTTCGAGACCGTTGCCACGGAGGGCGTCGAGCCGATCTTCGGGGTCGGCGCCGCCGACCACCTGCCACCGTCCACCTTCTACCGAACCACCCGGCGCATCGCCCTGGACCAGGTGGCGATCGGGGGGGTCGTGCTCGACGACCCGGGTCCGGCCACCTGGATCAACTACGGAGGCGGGCCGGTCATCGGACCCCAGGACCTCGGGGGCCTGCTCGGCTACTCGGTGCTCCAGGACCACCGGGTGGTCCTGGACTACCCGGCGGGGCGCTTCGTGCTCGCCGAGAGCGAGCGAGCTCCCCGCGCGGTGAACGGCCACCAGGTGCTGCTGGACCAGGACAGGGCGACCCACGGCCGGGCGCGCGATCGCGGACTGATCCGCACCCGCTACCTCCTGGGGCTCGGCGAGGAAGACGCCGCTCGCGACGAGCTCGCTCGCTACCTGAAGCGCCACGGCGACGACGCCGAAGCCCGCCTGCTCCAGGCCCGCCTGACCCGGGCCGCGGGCTCGCTGGACGCCTACCGGGCCCAGGTCGGTGCCCTCGGTGTGGACGCCCTGGTCGCCGAGGAGGAGATCGTGGCCGCCGTCAACCTGGAGCTGCTCCTCGGCTCCAAGGACACCGCCACCCGCCTGGCGGAGACCGCGGCGACCACCCACCCGGACGCCCCGGCCGCCTGGGTCGCGCTCGCCGACGCCCACCTGGCGGCCGGGCGCCTCCTCGAGGCGCGGGCGGCGCTGGCGGAGGCCACGCGGCGCGAGGGCAACCCGGACGCCGAGCTGCTGCGGCGGGCCCGCCTGGCCCTCGCCGAAGACGACCCCATCGCCGCCGTGAGCCTGCTGCGCACCCGGATCCGGCTCTACCCCAGCGAG
>CAYFPX010000134.1:2779-10928 GCA_964344945.1 uncultured Enterobacterales bacterium | reverse complement strand
CTTCTGGTTCTACGGCCTGGCGGCGCGTGAGCTGGGCGACGAGCTGGCCCTGGAGACCTACCGGGTGGACCTGGAGCAGGCCCTCTCCCGCCTCCACCCGGATCTGCGCCCCCTGGACTTCGCCGCGGCCGGCTTCGCGATGCTCGGCGACACCTCCCGTGCCGAGGCGCTGATGGACGAGGGGCTCGACCGGGACTTCCAGGACACCCTGGCGGTGGTGCACCTGGTGCGCGGGGAGCAGGAGCTGGCGCGCACCCCGGCCCGCCAGGCCGCCCGCCTGCGCCCCGACGTCGTCTACCACCTGTGGCAGGCGGACCGGATAGAGCGGGTCGAGGGTTCGAGGCCGCGCTAGCCTGAGCCCTCGGAGAGCCCATGCGCCTGCTGCTCCCCCTGTTCGCCCTGGCCACCGCCCTGGCCTCTCCCCCCAAGACCGCCACCGTGGTGAGCGTCTACGACGGCGACACGTTCACCCTGGACACCGGCGACAAGGTGCGGCTGCAGTGGGTCAACACCCCGGAGCTGCGCCCGCCCGAGGCCTACGGCATCGAGGCGCGGGACGCCGCAGAGGCCTTCCTCGGCGAGAAGACCGTGCACCTGTTCTACGGGCCCGTGAAGCAGGACAGCTATGGCCGCCTCATCGCCGCCCCGAAGGTCGAGGGCAAGTGGCTGGCGGAGCACCTCCTGGAGCTGGGCCTGGGGCACCTGTTCCTGATCCCGCCGGTCGAGGCAGACGTCGACATCGAGGCCCTGCTCGCGGCCCAGGAGCGCGCGCGGGCCGCCAACCGAGGCATCTGGTCCACCGACCGGTACCAGGGCGCCCTGCACATCACGTCCTTCCACGCCAACGCCAGCGGCGACGACCGGGAGAACATCAACGGCGAGTACCTGCGCATCTGCAACGTCACCGCCCGGCCGGTGAACCTCGACGGCTTCCGCATCGCCGACGCGTCGGGCAGCAGCTGGGTCCTGCCGAGCCTGATCGTGCCCCCGGGCCACACCTTCAAGCTCCACAGCGGCGTCGGCGAGCACCAGACCGATGCCAAGAGCCAGCTCGCCGTGTACCTGGGCAACGACGTGCCGATCTGGAACAACAAGTACGACCGGGCGGTGCTCTACGATCGGTACGGGCGGGTGCTGGACGCCCGAGAGCACGCGCCGAAGAGCGGCGGCGGCCGCTGAGCCACGGTCAGCCTGGCTGGCCCTCGTACTCGTCGTTCGTGTAGAAGCCCACGCCTTCGGTCGGGCGCATCGGGCTGTCCCGGCGGGCGTAGGCCTCGTCACGCAGGTAGGCGGCCAGGAGCTGGCGGCCGGACTGGCCGACCTTCAGGAACCTCACCTGGAGCGCACGGTAGACGCGCTCGCCGCTGCCCGGCCCGGGCTCGATCGCGGCGATTCGGTGCAGGGCCTGGTCCAGGAATTCCTCGGTCTCCGCCGTCAGCGGGACCTGGGCCTCCTCGAACATGTCCGCCAGCCACGTCAGGTACTCACCGGCCATCGTGTCGCTCTCCAGGGGGGTGCGGACAGCTATTGGGTCAGGCGCCTGCGGGCAGCCCTCGACGCAGGGTGGCCATCAGCGGGCGCAGGGAGCCGTGGGTGACCCGGCGACAGGCCTCCTCCAGTGGAAACCAGCGCACGTCCTCGATGCCCTCCAGCGCCGCCGGCTCGAAGTGCTCCGGGCAGGGATCGGCCCGCATCAAGTAGACGTAGAGGGTCTTCAGTCGGGGCTCGCCCTCCGGGGTCCGGAAGCCATAGCGGGCCACGCCGAGGCTGCTCGTGATGCGCAGGCCGGCCTCGATGCCCATCTCCTCGAGCACCTCGCGGACCGCGGTCACCGGGGGCGACTCCCCGGGCTCGAGCTTGCCCTTGGCGATCTCCCAGGTCGCGCCAGAGGCCCGCCTGCAGCTGACGAGCAGGAGCTCCGGGCCGCCCGCGGCGTCTCTCACGATGATGCCGCCAGCGCTGAACTGCTCCCGGAAGCCGGCCTGCAGGTTGAGCACGAAGCGGGCCGGCACGGCATCCGCGAGCCACAGGCCGTTGCGGCCCCGCCGGAACCTGACGCCCGCGCGGCGTGCCCGCCCGGCGTCGACGTAGAGCACCTCCGGCGCCTGGTCGTTGCGGTGTGCGACCCGCCAGGCGTGGGCCTCGCTGCTGGAGAGGTAGACCGGGCGGTTGCCGGCGACCTTCAGGCGGCCCTCGTCGCAGGCCCGGACGGCCTGGGGCACGGTGCAGCCGTGGTAGAGGATGTCCGGCGGCCGGGCGCCACCCGGGCGACGGCCGCGGGCGGTGCGGCGGCGACCGGGCCGGGCGGCGGCGGTGGCTTCTTCGGACACGTGGCGCTCCAGGGTCCACTAGTTCCCCACCAGCGCGGTGTGTCAAGCAGGGGGCGTTGTCGTGGCCGGGCCCGCGGCCCTCGGGTCAAGGCCGCGTGGCCGCCTCCCGCCACCTGCGAGCCCGCTCCGGCAGCATCCAGGGCCGCCCGTCCACGACCGGGTAGATCAGGGCGCACGCCCGGCACCCCAGGCCGTCGGCGAGGTCTTCCAGGGGCCCACGACAACGCGGGCACACCAACAGCGCACGCAGGGTGGGGTCCACGCCCGTGCCGGACTCCGCGCTCACGACTCCCCATGGGCCTGGGGGGGGACCTTCCAGCGATCGTGCAGCCAGAGCCAACCGTGGGGGTGCTCCCGGATGCGATCCTCGATCCAGGCGAGGCAGGTCCGGGTGGCCTCGTCGTGGGCCTCGGGCAGTGGGAGGGGGCCGCCGAAGCGGACCACGTGAGCGCCTGTCCCGGTTCGCCACTGCCACACGGTGAAGACCGGGACCCCGGTGCGTCGCGCGAGCACGCCGATGCCGCGACTGGTCCACGCCGGCCGCCCGAAGAACGGAATGGGGGTGCCGTTGTTCTGCCGCTGGTCCAGGGTCACCACCCCGATGCGACCCGCGCGCACGCTCCGGAGGAGCGCCTTGAAGCCGCCTTCGGGGTCCAGGAGCTCGGCGCCGGACCGCGCCCGCAGCCCCTCGATCAGCTCGGCGCTGGGCGGGTGAGCGGGCGCCCGGACCATGATGCTCAGCGGCATGTCCAGCACCTTGGCCGCACCCGCCAGGGCGATGTCCCAGGCCCCTCCGTGGCCCGCCAACAACAGCGCTCCCCGCCCGCTCGCCGCGTGGTCGAGGACCCGCTCGTGGCCCTCGAACACCAGGCCGGGCAGGCCCCTCCGATCCAGGTGGAGCAGCTCGACATAGCCGAGCACGATGTCCCCGAAGCTCCGCCGCAGGGCTGGCCCTGGAGCGAGCCCCGGAAAGGCGGTGGCCAGGTTCGCCACCGCGACGCTGCGGCGGATGGGCAGGACCCACCACCAGCACACCGCGAGACCTCGGGCGAACAACGCCGCGACGGGGAGCGGTGTCCTCGCCAGGACCCAGGCCAGCCCGCGGATCACGCCATCACCCGGTCGAGCAGCTGCTCCAGCGCTGCCTCGCCGTGGAGGAGCTCGCAGGCGACCGTCAGCACCCAGACGTCGAAGGTCTCGGGAAGCCTCACCCGGTCCTTCTCCGTGCAGACCAGGCTGCACCCCACCCCCCAGTCCACCAGGTCGGCCTGCTCCTGGAGGGTCCACCGCCGGTGATCGGCGAAGGCCTGCCAGCGGCGCACGTCGAGGCCCAGGGCGACGAGCTCCGCCAGGAACCGCCCGGGCCGGTGGATGCCGGCGAAGGCGGCGAGAGGTCCGGGGGGCCCCTGGTCCAGCGGGAGCTGGGCACCGCCGTGACGCCAGCCGGTCGGCACGAGGCGACTCCGCACCCGGGGCAGGCCCTCGGGGGCTCCCCGGAGCTCGCCGGGTCCGGAGAGCCAGAGCAGATCGGCTCGAGTCAAGGCGGAGAGGCCTTCCCGGGCCTCTCCTGCGGGGAGCACGCCGCCCTCGCTCGGCCACCGCGGATCCACCACCACCACGTCCGCGGACCGGGCCAGCCGGCGGTGCTGGAAGCCATCGTCCAGCAGGACCACCTCGGCGCCGGCCCCGGCCGCCTCCGCCGCACCCGCCACCCGGTCGGGGGAAGAGATGACCGCCAGGCCCCGTGCGCCGAGCATGGCCAGCTCGTCGCCCAGGGCGGCTGCGCCGCCACCCGTGCGCAGCGGGGGCCCGCCCGGATCCCGAAGGTGTCCCCGGGCCACCACCGCCACCGGGTGTCCCCGGGCCTCCAGGCGCTCCGCCAGCGCGGCCACGACGGGCGTCTTGCCCGCTCCGCCGCTGCCCAGCCCACCCACGCTGATCACCGGGAGCGTCGCCGCGCGGGTCCGGCGAAGGGCCGTGCGTCCGGTGGCCAGCAGGCGGTACAGGGGCACCAACGGGCCGAGCCAGGGCCGCAGGGTGCGCTCCAGGGGGACCGGTCCCGCGAGGAAGGGTCCGAGCCGCTGGGCCACGCGGGCAGGCCCGTCGGTCTGCGCTGCGACGCCGGGGCCCTCGGCGAGCGCCGCCGCCAGCGCCGGCCCCAGGGCCTCCGGCCTGGGCGCCTCGTGCAGGGCCAGGCCGACCCAGGCGGGGCCGTTGGCCGCCCGCTCCGGCCCGGCGACCAGCGGCAGCCCGGCGGCTGCCGGCTCGGCGGGACTGTGACCTCCGATGGCCTGGTCGAAGGTCCCGCCCACGAAGGCGGCCGCGGCCCGCGGGTAGAAGCGCGCGAGCTCGCCCACCGTGTCGACCAGGACCACCTCGGCCTCCGGCTCCACCGCGCCTCCTCGGCTCCAGCGCTGCGCCCGGAGCCCGCGCGCGGCCAACAGGTCCGCCACCGCCGCGAAGCGCTCCGGATGACGCGGTGCCAGGACCAGCAACGGCCTCGGGTCCAGATCCGTCCAGGCGTCCAGCAGGCGCACCTCGTCGCCGGGCCGGGTGGAACCGGCCACCAGCGTGCCAGCCGGCAGCGGCACCGGCGCCAGGCCCGCTGGCAGGCCCTTGAGCTCGCCGACCCGCTCGACCGCACCGGGCAGGCCCGGCACCGGCTCGCGCACCAGCCACAGGGACACGGCTGCCGCCATGTCGCGAAACAGGACGGGGAGGAGGCGGCGGAGCCGCTGCAGTCCCCGGCCAGCCCGCAGCCCCACGACCACGATGGGGATCTCCCGCTGGCGACAGGCGGACATCAAGCAGGGCCACAGGTCCCCCTCGACCAGCACGAGCAGGCGAGGGCGCACCCGGTCCAGCCAGCGAGCGACGACCCAGGGGGCGTCGACCGGTCGGGGGGCCAGCACGTGGTGGCCGCGGGCGGTGGCCAGACCGGTGTCGGTGGAGGCCGTGCGCAGCAGCACCGGCCGCGCCGGATGCCGGCGCAGGGCCTCGCAGACGGCGGCGGCCGCGCTCCCCTCCCCGACCGACGAGGCGTGCACCCAGACCGCTCCCGGGGCCACCGCTGGCAGGTCCAGGGCCCAGCGAGCCCGCCAGGTCTCCCGGGTGCGCGGGTGCAGCGCCGTCACCAGCGCGACGAGCGGCGCGGCCAGGATCCAGCCCAGCCAGAGCAGGCGGAGGCTCACGGAGCTTCGGCGAGCAGCGCGTGCAGGAGGTCGGCCTCGGGCTGCCACCGGAACCGGACCATGTCCACTCGGTCCCCGGCGAAGACGATGCCTTCGTCCTCCAGCAGCGCCCGCTGCAGGGGCCCTCGGAGCGGATCGCCCCGGAAGGCGATGTGCCCGCTGGCCAGGATCACCCGCTGCCAGGGCACGACCCGGCCCTGGGGGTCCAGCCCCCCCTCGGCCAGGGCAGCCAGGGCCCACCCCACCTGCCGTGCGGCCCGAGGGGACCCGATCGCCGCGGCCACGTCGCCGTAGCTGGCCACACAGCCCGGTGGCACCCCACGGACGGCGGCGTAGACCCGGGCCCGGAAGCCGCTCACCGCGCCGCCCGCCACAGCCGCGCGTACTCGCCCGCGGCCTCGACCAGCTCCGCGTGGCGACCCTGCTCGACGAGCCGGCCCTCCCGCAGCACCAGGATCCGGTCCGCGTCCACCAGCGTGCTCATGCGGTGCGCGATCGCCAGGGTGGTGCGGTCGGCCATCAGCCGCTCCAGGGCCTCGCTGACGGCCTCCTGACTGCGGGCATCCAGGTTCGACGTCGCCTCGTCCAGGATCAGGATGGGGGCGTCGGCCAGCACGGCTCGGGCGATGCAGAGGCGCTGGCGCTCACCGCCCGAGAGCCGGGCGCCGGACTCGTCGAGCACCGTGTCCAGGCCCTCGGGCAGCTGGGAGACGAAGCCCTCGGCGTTGGCGACGCGGCAGGCCTCCCAGACCGCCTCCGGGGTGGCGTGAGGGCGACCGAGGCGCACGTTCTCCAGGACGGAGCCCCGGAACAGGAAGGGCTCCTGGGAGACCACGGCCACGTGCCGGCGCAGGCTCTCCAGGGTGAGGCTGCGCACGTCGACCCCGTTGATGAGCACCCGGCCTTCCGTGGGGTCGTGGAACCGAGGCACCAGCGCCGCGAGGGTGGTCTTCCCGCTGCCGCTGGCGCCGACGATGCCGACCCGCTCTCCAGGCGCCACCGCGAAGTCGACGCCATCGAGCACCGGGCCCACGCCATAGTCGAAGGAGACCCGCTCGAAGACCAGGCTGCAGCGCTCCGCGGAGAGGGTCGCCGTGCCCCCGAGGACCCGCGGCTGGCGGTCCAGCACCTCGTAGGAGCGCTCCGCGCCCGCCGCGGCCCGCTGGGCCTTCGCGACCACCTCGCTGAGCCCCTTCAGGGGCATGTTCATCAGCCCGATCGCCACCAGGAACCCGATGAGCTCCCCCGGCAGCAGGTCGCCCTGGAAGACCCGCTGGCCCCCCAGCCAGAGCACCACCCCGATGCCCACGGCCGCCAGGGCCTCGACCACCGGGCCCGGGATCGCCTGGGCGAGGGCGGCCCGCAGCTGGAGCGCGACCTGGCGCTCGTTGACCGCCCGAAACGCCTCGGCCTGCTCCGCCTCGGCGCCGAAGGCCTGGACCACCCGGATGCCGGCGAAGACCTCCTGGAGCCCCGCCGAGAGGTCTCCGAGGTTGGTCAGGGTCGCCCGAGCTGCCTCGCGCATCCGGCGGGCGAAGCGGTCGATGGCCAGCGCCACGAAGGGCAGGACCACCAGCGACCACAGGGTCAGCCGCCAGTCCATCCACAGGGCGGCCAGCAGCAGGAAGAGCAGGCTCAGGGGCTTCTCCACCGCCCCGGCGTAGGCCTCGGCCGCCAGCTCCACCTCTCCAGCGTCGTGCACCACCCGCGCCCGGGTGTCGCCCCGGCGCTGCTGCTGGTGCCAGCCGACGTCGAGGGCGAGGCAGTGAGTGACCACCTGCTGGCGCAGGTCCCGGGCCACGTGGAAGCCGATCCGCCGGGTCAGCATCACCGAGCCGACCGTCGCCGCCCCCTTCAGCACGTACAGCCCGGCGAGGGCGAACGGCAGCGCGGTCAGGGCCACCTCGTCCCGGGCGATCAGCACCTCGTCGAGCAGCTGCTCGATCACGAAGACCACGCCTCCGGGCACGGTCGAGCCCGCCGCCAGCAACGCGGTCGCGAGCACGATGCCCGCGCGGTGGGGCCGGTAGGCTCGGGCCAGGCGCCACAGGGCGCCGGAGGCGCTGTCGGACATGGCGCTCACCGTACCCGATCCCGCAGGCCGGAGACCTCATAGACCGCCCAGGCCTGGATGAGCCGGTCCCCTCGCAGGGCCCGGACGCGGGCGGGGCCCTTGACCTCCCGGTAGAACAGGGTGGCTTCCGCGGGCCCATCCCAGCCGGCCGGCCGCACGTAGACCGCCGCTTCGGGCAGGGTCCGCGGCCACAGGTCGTACTGGTCCTCCCGGTGCACCTCCGGCAGGGTGGTGGCGTCGACGCCCCCGTAGAAGCGCACCCAGCTCGCCTCCTGGTAGCGGGCGGTCAGGACCGGCTGGCCCCAGGCCTCCACGGCCTCGCCGAGCACCTCGCCCTGGCGCAGCCGGTCCGTCGGGTCCTTGCCCGGGGTCTGCCAGATCGGGTGCACGGCGTGCAGCACCACCAGCCCGGTGATGCCCGCCGAGATCCATCCGCCGGCCCAGGCCGCCCGGCGGAGGGGGCCGCTGGTGCGGGAGAGGCCGACGGCCACGGCGAGCCAGGCCGGGGCGGCCCAGCCGACCTCGCCGTGGGCCCGGAGCGAGGCGAGGCCGAA
>CAYFPX010000134.1:0-2769 GCA_964344945.1 uncultured Enterobacterales bacterium | reverse complement strand
CAAGGCCAGCACGACGGCGGCGGACCACCACCAGAGGTCCCGCTGGGACACCAGCAGCCAGGCGAGGCCCGCCAGGAAGACCACGGGGCCCGCGGCCCCGGCCTGACCTCCGAGGAACTCCAGGGCGCCGAGCCAACCCGGGGGATCGCTGCCGCCCAGCCCGTGCTGCAGCTGGAAGGCGATGCTCACCGAGTCGTGGGCGATGGACCAGTAGATCCATGGGCTCGTGACGACGATGGCCCAGGCGATGGCCAGCGCCACCCGCTCCGGCCGTCGCCACCCCGCGGCAGCCAGCACCGCGAGCAGCAGCACCCCCGTGAGCTTGGTGAGCACGGCGCAGCCGGCCAGCACGCCGGCGAGCCCCCACCGTCCGCGCTCCGCCGCCACCAGGCAGCCCGCCCAGGTCGCCAGGAGCAGGGCGTCGGGCGTGGCCAACAGGCCGCCGATGAACAGGACCGGCAGGCCGAGCAGGAGCAGCGCCAGGAGCGGGCGGTCCTCGTCGGCGGCCAGCCAGACCAGGGCGGCCAGGCCGGCGGTCTGCCCGACCAGGCCGCCCAGCCGCACCCCCAGCGAGGTGTCCCCCAGCAGTCCCGTGCCCAGGGCCACGCCCCAGGCGACCCCGGGCGGGTGGTCGTAGTAGCCGACGTCCAGGGCCTGGCTCCAGGTCCAGTAGTAGGCCTCGTCGGCGGAGAGCCCCAGGCTCCCTGCGACCACGAGTCGCAGGACCAGCACGGCCACCAGGGCCGCGGCCGCAGCCCTCACCGTCGGAACCGCAGCTGAGGCACCAGCCAGGCGGCCTCGATGGCGATGTCGCGGCTCATCTTCGACAGGCCGTCCTCCCGCTCGGTGAAGACGATCGGCACCTCGGCCAGCCGGTGCCCCCCCTGGACGACCCGCCAGGTCATCTCCACCTGGAAGGCGTAGCCGTCCGAGACGACCGGCTCGCTCAGGGCGTGCTCCAGGGCGTGCCGGGTCCAGGCCTTGAAGCCCCCGGTGAGGTCCCGGTAGGGCAGACCCAGCCACAGCCGGCTGTAGACCGACCCGAAGCGACTGAGCAGGCGGCGGTTCAGGGGCCAGTTCCGGGTGCCGCCGCCCGGCACGTACCGGCTGCCCAGGGCCAGGTCCGCGCCGTCGTCGAGGGCGGCCAGCAGCCGCGGGACGTCGGCCGGGTCGTGGGAGAGGTCGGCGTCCATCTGGACGACCCGGCGAGCACCGGCCTGGAGCAGGCAGCCGAAGCCGGCGACGTAGGCCGACGCGAGGCCCTGCTTGCCCGCTCGGTGCAGGATCTCGATCCGGCCGTGCTCGCGAGCGAGCTCCTGGGCAAGCTCGCCGGTGCCGTCCGGGGAGCCGTCGTCGACCACCAGCAGGCCCACCGTGGGCAGAGCCCCCCGCAGCTCGCGCACCAGGCGGGGCAGGTTGTCCGCTTCGTTGTAGGTCGGGGTGACGACCCAGGTGTCGTCTGTCGACATGGCCGCTCAGGTCTATCCAACGAGGGCCGCGGCCACACGTTCCACGGCCCGCGTCACCGCCTGCTCGCCGGCCAGGGCCTGCCGCACCCGGGCCAGGGCCGCCACCTGGTCGGCGTCGTCTGCGGCGGCGAGCCAGGCCTCGGCCAGCCGTGCTCCGTCCAGGTGCTGGATGAACTCCGGCACCACCAGCTCGCCGAGGACCAGGTTCGGCAGCCCGATCCAGCGCACGTCCCGCACCAGCAGCCGACCGATCCAGTAGGTCAGCGGGTGACCCCGCCAGGCGATGACGTGGGGGACCCCCAGGCAGGCGGCCTCCAGGGTGGCCGTGCCCGAGGCCACCAGGGCCGCGCGGGCCCCCTCCAGGGCCTGCTCGGTGGTCTCCGTCAGGGACACGCCGGGCCACTCCCCCAGCTCCTCCGGGCGGAGACCGGGGGCCACCGGCAGGCGGATCTCGGCGCCGGGCACCGCACTCTGCAGTGCAGCCACAGCGGCCCGGAAGGCCGGACCGTGCCGGCCCAGCTCCGCCCGCCGGCTCCCGGGCAACACCGCGAAGTGGGTGCCCGCCGGCGCGGGGGCCAGCCGACCGGCCACCGGGTGGCCGACGAAGCTCGCTCGACCACCGTGAGGGGCGTAGGCGGCCGGCTCGAAGGGAAAGAGGCACAGCACCTCCGCGGCGAGTGCGGCGATCTCCCGTGCCCGACCCCGCCGCCAGGCCCACACCTGGGGGGAGACATAGAACACCACCGGGATCCCGAGGCCCTTCGCGGCCCGGGCGAGCGGCAGGTTGAAGTCCGGCGCGTCGACCACGACCAGCAGATCGGCCCCCTCGGCGAGCCCGGCCAACACCCGCCGGCGGAGCGCCAGGATGCCCCGCAGCTTCGCCAGCACCTCCACCACGCCCATCACGGACACGTCCTCGGCCCGGGCCAGGGGCTCGACCCCCGCCTCTCGCATGGCCGGCCCGGCCAGGCCCCGGACCCGAAGACCCGGCACACGCTGGTGCAGGCCCTGGACCATCTCCGCCGCGAGGCGATCCCCGGAGGCCTCTGCCGCCGAGACGAAGACCCGGGGGCCGGGCGGGTCCGTCACACCCAGGACCGACCGCGGGCCCGTGCGGTCACCTGCTCGGCCAGGGCCACCACCGCCAAGGCCTCGCTGGCCGGTGCCGGGTAGGGCCCCTCCCCCCGGACCGCGGCCAGGAAGGCGTCGTGCACCGACTCCAGCGCGTCCCGCTCGGGCACGGCCAGGGGCTCTGCGTCCAGCTCGCCGTCGCGGAAGCGCACCCGAGCCGCCGCGCGAG
>CAYFPX010000133.1:0-22489 GCA_964344945.1 uncultured Enterobacterales bacterium | reverse complement strand
ATCGACCGCTGGCACGCCGCCAGTCGCCGATCTGGCCCACCTCGGGGCCACATCGACCGCTGGCACGCCGCCAGTCGCCGATCTGGCCCACCTCGGGGCCACATCGACCGCAAGGTCAAGAGATCCCTCAGGTGTTGCGTTCGACCCCCCTGACTGCAGTTTCTGCGGGCCTCCCCTCGACGGGGTCTCTGGGCGTGTCTACCCGCTGGGGCGCACCAGGAGGTCCCATGCCCGCCATCGCCTGGCACATCACCAGCCACCTGTCCCTCGACCGCCTGCTGACCTCGTCCACGATGTCTCGCCGGGAGGCGGCGCGGACCCTGCTCGAGCTCCCTCCTCGGTATGGGCTGCTGGCCTTCTCCATCCCCGACAACCACCTCCACCTGCTCCTCCAGTGCGACCGCCGAACCGCCGGCAAGGGAGCCAACAAGGCCGAGGGCGCCCTGGTCAAGCGACTCGCCCTGCCAGTCGGCTTCGACGGCGCCCGGTTCACCCCGGTGGAGACCCAGGGGCACCTGCGCAACGCCTTCCACTACATCCATCGCCAAGACGCTCACCACGAGAGCCGGGGCGACCCCCTCCAGGAAGCGACGAGCCTCTGGGACCTGCTCGGCCTCCGGGCCGTCGACCCCAGCCTGCCGCGCCGGGTCGGCACGGCACTGCCCCGCCTGCGAAGGCGAGACCTGCTGCCCCACCTCCCCGTCCAGAGGCTCGATCATGGGCGAGCAGGGCTCCACCTCTCCGAAGCGGTCGGCGCCGTCGTCGCGCGGAGCACGCCTCGCGGCGACGACCTGCGGCTGGCCCGAGCCGCCGCCTTCCAGCTGGCACTCGCCGACGGGTTCGCGCCCTCGGCCGCCCGGGACCTGCTGGAGCTCCCCCGCCGGACCGCCACGCGGCTCCAAGGACTGAGCGTCCCCACCGCCCTCGACAACGCCCTCCGTCTCCAGCTCGGCCTCCGCGAAGCCCTCGCCAGACCGGTCCAAGCAGCCGCGTGATCAGACCTCGATGAACTCGAAGGCCTTGACCTTCGCCGAGCCCTCGAGGAGCTGCGCACAGCACCCGAGACGCAGATCCTCCGGGAAGCCGCTCTCCTTCAACGTGGCACGCTCCCGCGCCTCCTGGGCGCTGAGGTTGTCGTCGCCGTCGAGCACCTCGACCCGACAGGTCCCACAGCTTGCATCGGAACAGCCGGTGCCGATGGGCTTGTGCATGTTGCCGGAGATGTAGACAAGGGTGTCCGCCGCGGAGCCCTGCACCGACTGCTCCATGCCCGACCCGTCGAGCACGATGAGGCTCACCTTCGGGCGCTCCTTGCGCACCGGCGCGGCGGACCTGCGGCCCTCGCCAGACCCACCTCCGAGGCCGAGCAGGCTCTTGAGCTTCTTGCGGATTCCGAACGGGGTCATCAGGGGCTCCGGGGGGGCGACGGGCCCGCCTTAGCGACCGGCCCCGGGCGCCGCAAGGCCCGCCGGGGTAGACTGCGGCGCTTCCCCTGGTGGACCCTGGGAGTTCCGATGATTTCCGCCCTCGTCTGGACGCTGCTGGCCGCTCCGGCCCTGGCCCAGGACACCGGCGACGTGTTCGTGACCCTCGTCGACGGCAACGCCGGCGCGATCTACCTCGACGGCAACGACACCGGCCTGAAGACCCCGGCCACCCTCAAGGGCGTGCCCATCGGCCAGCACCAGATCCAGGTGCGCGGCGACTGCATGGTCGCCAACGCCACGGTCGACGTCGCCGGCGGCCGGATCCATCGCACCGAGATGCAGATGAGCTCGGTCGGCGGCTTCCTGATGCTCGAGATCAACCCGCCCTCGGCCATCGTCTTCCTCGACGGCGTCAAGGTCGGCAAGGGCCCGAACCTCGGCATCGAAGCCGACTGCGGCGACCACGTGATCGAGGCCACCGCAGACGGCCTCGCCCCCGAGAAGCGCACGATCCGCGTGGAGATGGGAAGCGCCACCAACCTGCGCTTCGACCTGGCCGAAGCCGGCTTCGGCACACTCTCCCTGATGGTCGAACCGGTGACCGCCGAGCTCTTCCTCGACGGCAAGTCCGTCGCCGTCGGCCCCGTCGAGGTCGACGAAGTCTCCCGTGGCGAGCACACCGTCGGCGCCATCCTCGACGGCTTCGAGCCCCTCGAGGAGAAGGTCCTGGTCAAGTCCGGCGAAGTCACCCGCGTCGACCTGACCCTCACACCCGCCAGCGGCGACTCCGCCGGGTCCAGCGAGTCCTCGACCACCACCGAGTCCGTCGACAAGAAGGACAAGAAGGACAAGAAGGACAAGAAGGACGACAAGGCCGAGACCCAGGCCGCCGCCGCTGAGCCCAACCCCACCAAGGAGCGCAAGGGACGCGGCAAGAAGATCCTGCTCGGCGGCGCCTCGGCCGTCGCCGCGGGCGTCGGCGCCGGCTTCGTGGCGACCGCCTACAACAACTACGTCACCCACTACGTGCCCGGCATCCAGCAGTGTGGCGCCGACGACAGCGAGTGCCAGGGCAAGTGGAACGACTACCACGAGCTCGGCATCCGCCGGTACCAGTACATCGGCTACGGCCTGATCGGCGTCGGCGCCGCGGGCCTCGGCACCACCGGCCTGATGATCATCCTCACCGAGAACGGCACCCCGGTCGTCGGCCTCACCGGGCGCTGGTAGCTCATTGCCCGGGTCGGCTGGGCTGATCCGATGAACGCGACGGAGTCCGGCCCCCCACCGTCGTGACCGAGTCGAACATGTGGCCGAGTCACCTGGAGACGAAGGCGCGGCGGTGGGGGTCCGGAGCCCAGCGAGGGCGGGTCAACCCAGGTGACCCGGGCAGTCACCGGGTGTTCTTGGATCTGGACCGAGCTGGGCGCAGCTATCGCGATTCCAGGTGATTTGCGTCGCTTGCGAGAGCAAGAACAGCGACGGGAGGATCTGAAGACACCCAGTCAGTCCTCGGTGTAGGCGCCCGCGTGCAGCAGGGCGCCACTCAGCCAGGTGATCTCCGAGCCGTCCGGCAGCGGCACCTGGTCCACGCTGATCTCGCCATAGACGAACTCGACGTACCCGTAGTCCCAGAGGTGGTCCGGCCAGGCACTCCACAACCCGGTGTTCATGGTCCACGTGCCGTCGTTCGGCAACAGGCAGCGACGGGACTCGACGTAGCCGTAGGAGGCCGACCACCACTCCCGCCAGTACAGGTTCATGGAGATGAACATCCACTCCCCGGAGCGCGGACTCCAGGTGAAGGTCTGGCTGCCGCTGACCACCGGCTCACCGGACCCCAGGGAGGGCGAGGCGAAGGCGGTCGCCTCGGGCGCGGAGAAGGCGTCGTAGACCGTGAACGACGGCCACTCGCCAGCGGCCAGGGCCATGTCCCAGTCCTCGCCACCCGCGTAGTCCTCGCCCCTCGCCAGGTCCTGGTGGAAGCGCCCCTCCTCGTCCAGCTCCAGTCGCAGCGACGAACCCCCCGAGCTGGCCAGGCCGACGGCGTCGACCCCCAGGTCCGTCGTGGTCATGGACGGCGGCACCGGGTTCTCGGGGAGACACTCGCCCTCGGCACCGATGAAGTCATGAACGTCGAAGGGCTGCTGCCCCCCCCAGAGCCAGAGGTCGCTGTCTCCCGTGTCACCGTCGCCCTGTTCGTAGCCCACTGAGCGTGTGTAGAAGTGCAGCCCCATGCCCCCGGAGGTCCCGGTCCGGTCCGCCAGGAAGGTGAAGGCGTTGGGCAGCGAACCTTCGACCCCGGGCCCCGAGACGGAGACCGACACCAGCCCCTCCTGGAGGGTCTGGGGCGTCTCCACCGAGACGGTCCCTGCGGTGGTGCCCAGCACGGTCGCATCGCTGCTGCCGAACCGCACCCGGTCCACCCCAGCCAGCTGCTCCCCGCTGATGATCACCTCCTGGCCCCCGCCGTTGGAGCCCAGGTCGGGACTCACGCCAGTGAGGGTGATCTCGACCGGCGTGGTGTCGGTGTCGGTGTCGGTGTCGGTGTCGGTGTCCGCGTCGCCCGGACCCGATCCGTCGACATCGATCTGGGGCGTGCAGGCCAGCGCCGCAAGCAAGGGGAACCACGGGAGCATCGTGGGGCAATCTATCCCGGAGGGCCTTAGTCAGCTGCGGTGCACACCCCGGAGCCGCCGTTCCAGGTCGTTCGCGACCCCGAGGTCATCGCCGGCTACCTGACCGACGCGAGCAACCTCCAGGGCCAGGCCGAAGGGCTGGTCCGGCCTCGGACGCCCGAACAGGTCGCCGAAGTGGTCGGCTGGTGCCAGGCCCAGGGCGTGCCCCTCACCGTCTCCGCCCGCCGCACCAGCACCACCGGCGGACCGGTCCCCCAGGGCGGGTGGCTGCTCTCGATGGAACACCTGGACGAGGTCGGGCACATCGGCGTCGACACCGCCCGCGCCCAGGCCGGCGTGCTCCTGGGGGCCCTCCAGACCCAGGTCGAGGCCACCGGCCGCTACTTCCCCCCCGACCCCACCAGCCGCCACGAGTGCACCCTGGGCGCAGCGATCGCCTGCAATGCATCGGGCGCCCGGAGCTACCGGTACGGCCCGATCCGACCCTGGATCGAGTCCCTGCAGGTGGTCCTGCCCACCGGCGAGCTCCGGGAGATCACCCGGGCAGACCCGGTGCCCGCCGCCTGGCCTGTCCCCACCTGGTCCCCACCCGCCGTGAAGTCCGCCGCCGGCTACGAGCCCGCCGACAACCTGCTGGACCTGATCATCGGCCAGGAGGGCACCCTGGGCGTGGTCACCGCGGCCACCGTGCGCCTGACCGACCTGCCGGACCTGGTGTTCGGCGTGCTGGCCTTCTTCCCGACCGTCCAGGACGGCCTGGCGTTCGTCGCCCAGGCCAGGGCCGAGTCCCACGGCCTCCAGCCCCGCTGCATCGAGTGGTACGACGCCAACAGCCTGGCGCTCGTGCGCGAGCGGGAGCCCGGCGTGCCCCAGGGCGCGGCCTGCGCGGTCTGGTGTGAGCAGGAGTCCAGCGACAGCGACCTCGACGACCACCTGGGCGCCTGGTGGGCCCTGCTGGCGCACAGCGGCGCCGACGTCGACCACACGATCTTCGCCGACGACGACGCCGGCCACGCACGCCTGAACGCCCTGCGCCACGCCGTGCCCGCCGGGGTCAACGAGATCGTGGTCGCCAACGGCATGCGCAAGATCGGCACCGACTGCGCCGTGCCCGACAGCGCGCTGCACGAGCTGATGCAGGCCTATGCCGACGCCCCGGTGCGCAGCGTGCTCTTCGGGCACATCGGCGACAACCACCTGCACCTGAACATGCTGCCGGAGACCCCCGAGCAGGCGCAGCAGGCCCAGGCCTACTACCGCGAGCTCTGCCGCCTCGCGGTCGCCCGCGGCGGCACGGTGTCCGCCGAACACGGCATCGGCAAGCTGAAGCGAGCCCACCTGGCCGACATGCTCGGGCCGGAGCTGCTGGCCGGCTTCCGAGCCCTGAAGGCCGCCGCCGATCCCGCCTGGATCCTCGGTCGGGGCACGCTCCTGGCCCCCCCGGGGACCCCGGATGACACCTGACGTGTAAGGATGGCGCACGTCCTCCGTTCACCGGGCGGAGGTGACGGAGAGCACGATCACTTGAGCCTGCCGGACCGGGCACTGGCACCGGGTGGCCTCGCCTCGCTGGACAGCGAGCGCGAGGTCGTCGCAGCCCTGCGCGACGGCGACCGCGAAGCCCTCGCCACCCTGTACGGGTGGTACGGCGAGCGGCTCTATCGCCAGGCCATCCTGCCGCGACTGCCCATCGTCGAGCTGGCCGAGGACGTGCTCCGAGACACCTTTCGCGTCGCCCTGGAGCGCATCGATCAATTCCGACTGGAGGACCGCAGCATCTTCTTCTGGCTCCGCCGGATCGCCATCAACCGTGCCCTCGACGTGCACCGGGCCCACGCCCGCAAGCAGAGGCTCGAGGACAAGCTGGTGGCCGAGCCGGAGGCCGTGCCGGTGGGCACCGCCGCCCCCGCCCCCGACCGCAAGGTCGAGGTCGAGGAGACGGCCGAGCTCGTCGCCGAGGCCCTGGAGCTCATCAACCCCCGCTATGCCCAGGCCCTGCGCCTCCGACTGCTGGAGGACCGGAGCCGCGAGGAGTGCGCCAAGGCCCTCGGGGTGAACGTCGCCAACTTCGACGTGATCCTGCACCGAGCGACCAAGGCCTTCCGCAAGATCTACCCCCCACGCTGACACGATGACCGACCTCAACGAACCCAGGCTGCTGGCCAACTGGCTGGAGGCACACCCCGGCGAGCCGCCCCCGGAGGGCGTGACGCCCGAGGTGGTGGAGGCGGTGTACGCCCTGCGCCCGGACCTGGCGCCGGCTCCCCGGGTCTCGGTCGACGACATCCTGGCCGGGGTCACCAGCGGACCCTTCGCCCAGGTGAGCCCCCCCTCCGAGGAGAGCACCGCCATCGTCGGCGAGTCCGGAGAGCCGGCGTTCGGCGGCGCCCTCGGCCCGCCCCTGGCGACCCCCTGGGGCGAGGACCTGGACCTCCAGCTGAGCGCCACCTACGACCAGGACGAGCCGGACGACCCGGCGAAGGAGCCCGACGCCGAGGAGGACCCGGAGGCCGAGGAGGCCGAGGAGGCCGAGGAGGCCGAGGTCGAAGAGGAGGCCGAGGCCAAGGCTGAGCCCGACCCCGACCACGTCGACGAGGTCGCCCCTCCGCCCGCCGAGGACGGCGAGGTCGAAGCGACCCCCGTGGTCGGCATCACCGGCACGGACCCGGTCAGCCAGACCATCGAGGAGGCCACGGATCCCGGCCTGCAGCCGATCTCCGAGAACCTGATCGAGGAAGCCACGAACCCGTCTGGCCGCGCCCCGGCCTTCGGCGTGGTCGACGCCCCCCCGCCGCCCACCACCCCCTCGGGCCGCCAGCGGGCCGCGGAGCCCGTGAAGCTGTCCAGCGCCGGAATGCCCACCGCATCCCCGGTCGGGCTCACCACAGAGCCGTCCGGCGCCCACCCGGTCGTCCCGAAGACCCCGCCCACGGAAGAGGACGACTCGGACCCCACCACCGACCTGGCGCCGGTGGCCGAGGTGGTCGACCTGGCGAGCCACCCGCGCTTCTCCCGCCGCCGCCTGTGGCAAGCCGCCGGCACGATCGCCGCCGCGGCCGCGGTCCTGCTCTTCGTGGTGCCGAACTCGGCCTTGCAGGACGCAGCGATGGCTCCTGGCCGACCCGCGCCCGAGGCCGCCCTCCAGTCCGCCCCGGGACCCGCTGCGAAGGTCGCCGAGGAGTCCGAGGAGGCGCTCGAAGACGGCTCCCTGCGCCAGCAGGTCGCTGAAGGCCGGGGCTTCCAGCCGAACCAGCGCCTGGACACCACCACCCGCCCGGCGAGCGCTCCCGCCGAGTCGCCGCCGCCGACCCCGCCCGCCAAGGCGAAGGACCGTGACACGTCGGGCTACTACCTGGCCAGAGCCCCCGCCGAGGACGCCGGCGGCCAGGCCGAGCCGGACCCCGCCGCCGACGCCCCGGCTCCCGCCCCGGCCACGGTGCTGCGCGACGCCCCGGCCGAAGAACAGGCTGCCGAGCCCGACGACGACTGGGACGACGTACCCGCCGACGCCTTCCACGAGGTGGCCGACGAGGAAGCCCCGATGGCCTACGAGCCGGAGGCCGAGCCCGAGGCGACTCCGATGCTGGGCGGAGCGGCGTCCACCTCCAGCGCGTCGGGCGACTGGGGCGTGGCTGCCGCTCCGCAGGGAGCGCAAGAAGTCCGAGTCCGCCACCCCGATGGCCTCCTCGGAGCTCGGTGGCGAGGACGCCTACGCGCTGAAGGAAGCGAGCCCCGGCAGCGGCCCGTCCCCGCCCGCCCCCCACGAGATGGACGCCCTGCGCAGCGCCGCCCGGCCCATGGACTACCAGTCCGGCTGGTACCTCATGGGCCGCGGCGTGAGCGACGGACCGACCCTGGAGCGCATCCGCAAGGCGCTCCAGGAGGCCGACGCCGACACCCGGGTCGGCGACTACCAGCACGCAGGCCAGGTCGCCGAGCGGCTGATCGCCGAGACCGACGCCCGGGTGGGCCAGGACTTCGCCGGTCGCGCGGCGGTCTGGTACCTCGACGCCGAGGACCCCGCGGCAGCGCTGCGGGCCATCACGGCCGGCAAGGCTCGGGGCAGCGCCAACTCCCCCTACCTGGCCCGGCTGCTCTACCTGGAGGGCAAGGCGCTCGAGGCCCAGGGCAAGGACGGCTGGGCGGCCGAGAGCTACCGGGCGGCGGGCGCCCTCAACGCCGCCCGCTGAGCGCTCCACGACACGCGTCGGCCACGCCACCAGCGCCCCGCAGATGCCCCCCCGAAGCCCGTAGCCCGAGGCCCCGGAGCCCCAGGTCCGCGTTAGCGGACCCCATGCCCTTCCCCCCGGCCATCGCCTGGCGCCTCGCCAGGAAGATGCTCACCGAGGACGACCTGGAGCGGGTGCGCCAGGTCAACATCGCCGACGCCGGCCACGGCTACGATCCCTTCGGCCTGCACCGGGCCTTCGTGGCCCTGGGCCTGGGCATCGCCAGCCCGCTGTACAAGAACTACTTCCGGGTGAAGAGCTACGGCGCGGACAAGGTGCCCGCCGTCGGCCCGGCAGTCCTGGCCATCAACCACTCCGGCACGGTGCCCATCGACGGCATGATGCTCTGGGTCGACGTGGTGATGAACAGTGGCCGGGTGCCGCGGCCCATCGCCGACCACTTCGTGCCCACCCTGCCCTGGATCGGCACGCTGTTCGCCCGCGCGGGCATGGTCGGCGGCTCCCGGGGCAACGCCCGCAGCCTGCTCGACGCCGGCCAGGTCCTGATGATCTTTCCCGAAGGCGTGCCGGGCATCGGCAAGCCCTTCAGCGAGCGCTACCAGCTCCAGAAGTGGCGGGTAGGCCACGTGGAGCTCGCCATCCGCCACGGCGCTCCGGTCGTGCCCGTGGGCATCGTGGGCGCCGAGGAGCAGATGCCCCAGCTCGGCCGCATCGACGTCCAGGCCTTCGGCCTGCCCTACATCCCGGTGCCCGCCACGCCCCTGCCCCTGCCGGTCCGCTACCACGTGCACTACGGCGAGCCGATCTCGGTCCACAAGGACTACACCCCGGACATGGCCGACGACCCCGAGGTCGTGCTCGAAGCTGCGGCCCGGGTCAAGGCCGCGGTCCAGGAGCTGCTCGATCAGGGCCTCGAGCAGCGCGAGGGCGTCTTCGCATGACCCCTCGCGGTGTCATGGTCACCGGCGCGACCACCCCCGTCGGAGAGCGCCTCTGCCGCTCGCTGCTGGCCGACACCGCCATCGAGCACGTGCTCGCCGTGGGCATCGAGCCCCCCGAGCACGCCCTGCCCTTCTCCCACGGCGACCGCCTGGTCTACCGCTCCGTCGACCTGAGCCGCGCCCGCCGGGTGCGCAACCTGCTCTTCGGCATCGTGCGGGACCTGGGCATCGAGTGCGTGGTGCACCTGAGCATGCACCGCTCCGCCGCCGCGTCCGGCGGGCGGGTGCACGCCCAGAACGTCGACGCCCTGCGGTCGCTCCTGGAGCTCAGCGAGCGCCACCCGACCATCCGGCGCTTCGTGTTCCGGAGCTTCGCCGAGGTCTACAACGTCAGCCACGACCTCCCGATCCTGGTCACCGAGGACCACCCCCTGAACATGCACCCGGGGGCGCCCCAGTGGATCCGCGACCGGGTCGAGGCCGACCTGACCGCCTGCGCCCGCATGGGCCTGGGCCCCCTGGACATCCTGGTCCTGCGCTGCGCCGAGGTGCTGGGTCCGGGCACGGGCTCCCAGCTCTTCGACTTCCTGGACGCCCCGGTCTGCCTGCGCCCCGCCGGCTACAACCCGATGATGAACCTGCTGAGCATGGCGGACGCCGTGCACGCTCTGGAGCTCGCCACCCGTGCGCCCGAGGGCACGATCGGCGTGTTCAACGTGCCCGGCCGGGACACCCTGCCGCTGTCCGAGAGCATCGCCAAGTGGGGCAAGCCCCAGGTCCCGGCCCCGGGCTTCGCCCTGACTCCGATCTACCGGCTGCGTCGGCGTCTCAGGGGCCACGACTTCAGCTACGGCATGAACCGCCGGCGCTTCCACTACGCCAGTGTCTTGGAGGGCTCCCGGGCCCGTGAGATCCTGGGCTACCGTCCCGAGCACCCCATCGACTGGCCTGCGGGCTGAGAGCGTGTCCCCGATGACCTCCATCCTCCTCTTCGCCCTGGTCGGCTGCGGCGCCGACACCGTGGACTCCGCCGACACCGGCCCGGCCCCCGAGCCCATCCACCCCAACGTGCCCGAGGGCTACGAGTACAAGTGGAACACCGACGGCTGCACCCAGGCCGACGGCTCCGAGGGCGCCAACGTCTACATGCTGGCCGAGGGCGCCACCACCGAGGACGGCACCGCCAGCATCACCGAGACCTGGTACTAGTTCAACGGCGGCGACTGGGAGCACGACTGCATCGACGAGTGGACCTATGAAGGCGAGGTCTCCAGGCGCGATCCGGCGACCTGGGGCGCCGACGAGGCCGAGGCGATGCTGGAGACCACGATGAGCCTGCCCAGCCCGGCCTGCAACATCCTCTACTACGGGATCTTCGAGCAGGACAAGACCGACTACGAGGAGCAGGCGTGGACCGTGTGGGTGATCCTCGAGTACCTGTCGGCCTGGGGCAACCCGAACGAGAAGATGCAGGTGTTCACGGTCTACGGCGACAACGGCGACGACTACAACTACAGCTACGCCAACGGGGTCTTCACGCCGGACGATCCGGAGAACTACGACCTTCCCGCGAGCTTCACGTGGGAGGCGCACATGTGCATTGGGAGCGGGTAGTGACCCGCTGAATCGACTCTGGCTGATCGCCCGCACGGCGTAGACTCCCGGTCCCCCCGACACCCCGGAGCCCCCCACCCTTGCTGGCGGTCCTGACCCTGATCGCCGTGTCCGTGACCGCCTGGGTCGGCGCCCACGTCGTGCTCGTGCGGGTGCAGCAGCGGTGGGCGGTCACGACCGGTGGGGAGTACCTGCTGCTCGGCGTCCTGGTGGGCCCGAGCCTGAGCGTGATGTTCGGCTGGTCCGAGCAGGGCCTGATCACGTCCGAGGTGCTCAGCGATCTCGCCCCGCTCATGGCCCTCGCCATCGGCTGGCTGGGACTGCTCTACGGCACCCAGGTCAACGTGCGCCGCGCCCTGCAGAACGCCCGGGGCGAGTGGGACCTGCGCCCCTTCCAGCTGGCCACCGTGGAGAGCACCTTCAGCTTCCTGGTGGTCGGCGCCGGATCCTGGGTGGCCCTGACCCAGCTCGGCCTGCCAGGGACCTCCGGCCTGTCGACCAGCGACACCCTGCTCGCCTCGGCCGTGCTCGGCGTGGTGGCCAGCGTGGGCTCGACCCAGGTGCTGAGCGTGGTCCGGGACCGCTACCGGGCGACCGGCGCCACCACCGAGATGCTCGACAGCGCCCACCGCTTCGAGGAGCCCGTCGCCATCGCGGCCTTCGGCCTGATCTTCTGCATCTTCAACCCGTCCAACCCGGTGCTGCCCCGGGACCCGGTGGCCATGGAGTGGCTGGCGATCTCCGTGGGCATCGGCGCCGCGCTGGGGGTGCTGTTCCGGGTCTTCCTGGGCGACGAGACCGACACCGACAAGGTCTTCCTGGCCCTGGTGGGCATCATCGTCTTCGCCTGCGGCGTGGCCTACTTCCTGCACCTGAGCCCGCTCTTGGTGAACATGGTGCTCGGCCTGGTGCTGGTGAACGTGGCCACGGCGGAGATCGCCCAGAGCATCCGCGACGTGCTGGACCGCACCCGGCGCCCGATGTTCCTGATGCTGCTGATCTTCGCCGGCCTGCTGTGGACGCCGGTGCCGTGGATCATGGCCGGCACCGCCCTGGGCTACGTGGGCCTGCGCCTCGCCAGCAAGCGGGTGGGCGGCAGCCTGGCCGGTCTGCTGATGGGCAGCGACAGCCGGCGGGACCTGGGCCGGGGCCTGCTGGGCCACGGCGACCTGGCCGTCGCGATGGCCCTGAACTTCCGGCTCGTGCCCGAGTGGCCCCTGAGCGACCTGGTCTACACCACCATCCTGGTGAGCGTGGTCTGCAGCGAGCTCTGGGCGACCCGCAGCCTGCGCCAGCTGTTGATCGACACCGGCGACATCCGCGACGACGGGCGGGACCGGAGCACCGCGTGAGGGTCGTGGTGGTGGGCCTGGGCCAGGTGGGCCAACACGTGGTGGGCGTGCTGGAGCAAGAAGGACACGAGGTCCTGGCGGTGGACAGCAGCCCCGAGGTGCTGGGCGAGCTGGAGCAGAGCCACGACGTGGGTGTGCTCGAGGGCCACGGGGCCAGCCGGCAGGTGCTGCAGGAGGCCGGTGCCGCCGGAGCGGACCTGGTGGTCACGGTCACCGACGACGACGAGGTGAACCTGGTCGGGGCGCTCATCAGCCGCGACCTGGGGGCCAGGCGCACCATCGCGCGGGTCCAGGCCGCCCACAACAGCGAGCCGGGCTGGGGCATCCAGCGGGGGCTGCTGGGCCTGGACGTGGCCGTGAACCCGCGGGTGCTGGTGGCCGAGGAGATGGCCCGGATCGCCCGAAGCCACGGGGCCCTGGACGTGCTGGGACTGGTCGGGGACCGGGTGGAGCTGGTGTCCCTGGAGCTGCCGGGGAACAGCAAGGTGCTGCACAAGCCCCTGGCCCAGCTCAGCCTGCCCGCCCAGACCCTGGTGGCGGCGGTGGTCCGGGACCGGGAGCTGTTCGTGCCCGGAGGGGCCGACGTGCTGCTCCCCGGCGATCGCTGCTGGCTGATGGGCCGCGCGGGCCGGCTGGAGCCGGTCCAGGACCGGTTCGTCGGAGGGCGCGAGGCCGCTCGGGTGGCGGTGGTGGGGGGCGGCGTGGTCGGCACCCTGTTGGCCCGCAGCCTGGCGTCGAGCGAGATCGACTGCCTGCTGATCGAGCGGGACCGCGAGCGGGCCGTGAGGCTCGCCGAGACCCTGCCGGACACGGTGGTGCTCCACGGCGACGGCACGGACGCCGCGCTGCTGGGAGAGGAGCACATCGCCGAGCACGACCTGTTCTGCGCGGTCACCGAGCTCGACGAGGTCAACCTGATGGCCGCCCTGATGGCCAAGCGCATGGGCGTGCCCCGGACCATCAGCCTGGTCCACCGCCCGGACTACCTGGACATCTACCGGACCCTCGGCATCGACGTGGCCCTGAGCCCGCGGCTGGCGGCCTCCGACCACATCCTGCGGCACGTGCGCCGGGGCCAGCTCAAGGCCCTGACCGTGCTCGAGGAGGGCCAGGCCGACGTGCTGGAGTTCGTGGCCGCCGAGGGCAGCCGGGTCGCCGGGGTGGCGCTCCAGCGGCTGAACCTGCCCCGGGGCTGCATCATCGGCGCGATCGTCAAGGGCGACCAGGTCATCGTGCCCCGGGGCTCCGACGTGATCGAGCCCGGAGACGCGGTGGTGGTGCTGACCACCCGTGCCGCCCGGTCCTCGGTCGAGCGGCTCTTCAAGCGGCGGTCTCTCTGATGGGCGGGCGCACCGCCCCCCAGGAGGTCGCCGGCGGGTTCTGGCCGGAGAGCGGCGCGAACTTCCGCAAGCTCATCACCGTCCTGATGCTCTTCGGGCTGATGGCCGCGCTGCCGCTGCTGCACAGCCCCAGCGACGGCACCGTCAACCCCGAGACCATGGCCACCTTCGGCTTCATCGTGCTGGCCGCCTACGGGCTGGGCGAGCTGATGGAGACCTGGCACCTGCCTCACATCACCGGGTACCTGCTGGCGGGTGCGCTGTGTGGGCCCTCGGCGCTGAAGCTGCTGACCTACGGCGTGGTCGCCGATCTGCAGCTCTTCAACAGCCTGGCGGTGGCCCTGATCGGGCTGAGTGCCGGCGCCGCGCTGGAGTGGGAGGGCCTGAAGAAGAGCGCCCGGCTGCTGGGGTCCCTCATCGGGGTGCAGTTCCTGGTGCTGCTGCCCCTGCTCGGCGGCCTGGTGCTGCTGCTCAGCGGGCCGATCCCAGGCCTGGCGCTGCCCTTCCTCGCCGAGCAGTCCTTCGGGGTGCGGGCGGCGGCGGCGATCTGCATCGCCCTGATCGGCTCGGCCATGAGCCCGGCCGCCACGGTGGCCATCCTCCACGAGACCCGGGCCCGGGGCCCGGTGAGCGACGCCGCGATGGGCGTGAGCGTGCTCAACAACATCGTGGTGGTCGTGCTCTTCGCCATCGGCATGGGGATCGCGCTCTCCCTGGCGCCCGAGCTCGCGGGCGGCCACGGCGAAGGCCACCTGTTCCAGAAGGTCGTCTTGGAGCTGGCCGGCTCGATGTTCCTGGGTGTGGTGTTGGGCGCGGGCCTGGCCCTGTACGTGCGCTGGCTCAACGAGGAGCTCCTGCTGATCCTGGCGGCCCTCTGCTTCACGGTCACCTGGATCGCGCTGCAGTGGGAGATCCAGCCGGCGCTGCCCTTCATCGTGGCCGGCTTCGTGGTGCGGAACCTCTTTCCGGAGGAGGAGCCCGAGTTCACCCGGGTCGTGAACCGCCTCAGCCTGCCGGTCTACGTGGTCTTCTTCTTCGTCGCCGGCGCCGGGCTGCACCTGGACGCGGTGGTGGAGATGGCCGCCTTCGCCATCATCCTCTTCACCGGCCGGCTGGGCGGGCTCTACCTGGGCACCCTCGTGGGCAACCGGATCGGCCGGGGCCCGCCGGCCATCGCCCGCCACGGCTGGTACGGCTTCGGCGCCCAGGCCGGCATCGCCCTCTACATGGCCCAGGTGGTGGCCCACAGCCTCGGGGACATCGGCCACAGCGTCGAGACCCTGGCGGTCGCCGGCATCGCCATGAACGAGCTCTGTGGACCGGTCCTGCTCAAGATCGCGGTGAGCCGAGCCGGCGAGGTGCCCGCCGACGACGAGCCGGTCGAGGATCCGGACACCGAGGACACGGCGCCGCCCAGGGCCGAGGACCCGGCGGTGCGGCTGCCCGAGTGGTCCCCCGAGGCCCGACCCGCGGACTTCGACGCCTGGCGCGGGGAGATCCCCGAAGAGCCTCTGGGCGGCCTGGCCCGCACCCTGCGCGGGGGGCTCCAGATCCTGGTCCGTGACCTGGGCGAAGGCGTGATCGCCGCCCGCCGCACGAGCGGCCAGAGCTTCCTGCGGGGCCTGCGGCGAGAGTACCTGCGCTACCACCGCCACTGCCTGGTCATCGCCCGGGACAGCCAGCGCGGTGCCGCAGCGCTCGAGGCCGCGCTGCGGAGCGAGCGGGCCGAGCTGGCCCGCCGCTGGGAGAACCAGCTGCTGGACCGGGCCGCGATGGCCGACTTCCGGGCCGAGGCTCGGGCCGTGGACAAGCTGGTGGCCGAGGTCGACCGCTTGAGCGCCGAGGTGCCGGTGGCCCTGGAGGTCGCGCTGGAGCCCCGGCACACCACCCTGGGGCCCGACGCCGCCGGATCCCAGCGCCTGAGCGCGGCCCTGCTCCGGGTGCGCCAGTCCCTGGGCACGGCCCACCGGCTGGTCGAGGTGCGGCCCATCACGCGCTTCGCCCTGGAAGGCGGCGTGCCTCAGCGCCTGGTGGCCCTCGCCGGGCTGCTGGCGATGGCCGAGCGCCACCTGCTGCTGCGGGCGCGCAACCTCTACGAGGTCCACCACCACGCCCTCGACGAGGTCCTGGACACCGGCGGCGAGCGCCTGTTCGAAGCCCTGGAGGCCCTGCGGCTGGAGATGGAGGAGGAGTTCCAGCTGGCGACCCGGGAGCTCGACCGGCTCGCCGACGAGTCCCTGCGGGTCGCGGAGTCCGCCCTGGGCCAGGCCTGGCGCGAGTGGCTGACCCTCACGGCCGACGCAGGCACCCCGGCCCTGCCGCGCCGGAACTACCGCTTCAGCCGGGTGTACAAGGAGCGGCAGGACGCCCTGGCCCGCATCGAGCGGGGGCTGGGGGCGTCCCGGTCTCTCACCCGCGGCCTGGCGAGCAGCCACGCGATGGAGCTGGAGCTGGTGCGGCTCGAGGAGCGCCTGACCCTGGGCATCGAGGCCCGCGGCGACGCGCTCGCCCGGGACCTGCGCAGCCGGGTCGTGGCGCCGGCCAGGCGGGCGATCCAGGTGCTGACCGCCGGGGTGGAGCGGCTGCGGCCGGCCCTGACGGACCCGGGCACCACCGTCGAGGAGCTGACGCAGATGCTCCAGGCCTCCCTGGCCCCGGTGGACCCCACCCTGGAGGAGGGCCTGGGCATCGCCGAGGGCTTCCGCTCGGCGCTGAAGACCGAGGCCGAGCTCGAGCCGCTGGTCGGGGACCTGCACGGGCAGATCGACGACCTGACGGACCGCTTCGAGATCACCGAGCAGCGGGGCAACACCATCGGCCGCGGGCTGCCGGAGACGGCCGACGTCCGCGACATCCACTTCCGCGACCTCGTGCGCCAGTACATGGACGTCCAGGTGGGCCGGGACCTGAGCACCTGGTCCGCCGGTCTCCAGGCGCGGGTGGAGACGGTGTACGCAGCGATGGAGGAGATCCAGCGCAGCCTGGGCTTCAACATGGAGCTGGCGCTGACCGAGGTCGAGGTCCTGCCCGAAGGCCCGCTGCCCAGCCGGACCATCGAGCTGCTCGACGAGCTGCTGCTCAAGGCCCTGGAGCGCCAGGCGGCGGTGCTCGCCGAGGCCGCCGCCGAGGCCGAGATCGCGTGCAACACCGTGCGCGACGAGCTCGCCCACCTGGTCCTGGACCACGCCCGGGAGCTCCAGGCCCTGCTGGTGGAGGGCCGCTGGGCCGAGGTCCGGCTCCGGCTGGTCCGGGGCCAGCTGACCCGGCGGCGGCAGCTCCTGACCGGGGGCGACCAGCCCCTCACCGAGCTGCGTCAGCTGGCGGGCGAGGCCGCGACCCGCTGGCTGGGCCCCGAGCTGGCCCGATCCCTGAGGCTCGGGCTCGGGCTGCCCGCGGTGCGACCGCGGCAGCCCCTGGGACCCACGTCCTTCACCCCCCAACCCCCTCGGGTGGAGCTGCCGGCCGTCTATCGGCGCCTGTTCAGCGATCCCGCCCTCGAGGCGGGCGACCTGCTGCTGGGCCGCGAGCACGACGTGGAGCGGGTCCGCAGGACGCTGCTGGGCCAGGGTGCCGGCATCAGCCGGGCCGTGGGTCTGCTGGGCACGGGCGGTCCCGGCCAGGGCTCGGTGGCCAACGCCATCTTGCGGGGGCTCAACCCGGACCGGGTCTCCCGCCACACCCTGCGGGCGCCGGTCACCGAGGAGCAGGTGGCCTTCCTGGTCAGCCAGGCCACCGGCGACGCGGTGATGGTGATCGAGGGGCTGCACTGGATGGTCAGCCCGGATCGGGAGGGCCTGGCGCCGCTGCGGCGGCTGCTCTCCGCCGTGGTCGCCGACCAGGGCCACAACGGCTGGCTCCTGAGTGCCCGCCGGCCGGTCTGGGAGTCCCTGGAGCCGGTGGTCGCCCTGCGCGACGTCTTCCCCGAGGTCCTGGACCTGGCGCCGCTGGGGCTGGCCGAGCTCCAGCGGGCGCTGCTCAACCGCCAGACCATGAGCGGCTTCGGCCTGGCCTTCTCCCCCAAGGTGCCCACTCTGGCCGAGCGGGCCCGGCGCATCGGCCGGGACGCCGAGGACGGCCCGGAGCAGGAGGCCTTCTTCCGGGCCCTGCACCGGCGCTGCGGCGGCGTGTTGGACGAGGCGGAGGGCCTGTGGATGGCCGCGGTCGACAGCCTGGACCAGCGGCGGAGCGTGGTGACCCTGGGCTCCGTGCCCGCCGGTCCGGACCCTGACATCGCCCGCCTGCCCGACGAAGACCTGCTGACCCTGCGGCTGGTGACCCGGGCCGGCCGCGTGACCGCGGAGCAGCACGCGAGGTGGCTGCGCTGGGCGGACACGAGCAGCGAAGCGCACCTGGCGCGGCTGCACCACTGGGGCCTGCTGAAGTCCTCGCCGGCCGGCTATGGCCTCGCGCCGACCTTGGCCGGCCCCGTCGAGCGCACCCTGCGGCGCAAGGGGTGGCTGCCGTGACCACCTGGTGGCTGTGTCTCGGCGCCGTGCTGGCCCAGGAGCCAGAGGCGACGGAGGTCCCCGCGGCCGCGCCGCCAGCCGAGGCGGAGGCGGCGGCCGAGCAGCCGGCCCTGCCCGACGAGGACCCCGCCACCGAAGAGCCCGCGGCGCCCGTCCCGTGGTCCCCGCCCGTGGACCCGGTCCTGCGCACCGCCGAAGGCCTGCCGATCCTGGGACCCTGGCCCGACGATCACGAGCCGGAGGGTCCTGTCCACCGGGCCTGGCCGCTCGTCGACGTGGGGTCCGGCGAGGTGCTCCAGGCCGGCCGGCCCTATGGGCAGGCCGAGGGCCAGCTGGGGCCACGCCCGGCGCCGGAGATCGTCTTCGAGCCGGATCCAGGCCTACCGCCGGGCATCATCGCAGCGCTCCAGGGGCCGCCCGCCGGCGAGCCGGAGCCCGCCGAAGCCCCGGACGCCACGGCGGACGCCCCGCACTCACCGCCTCGGCCCGGCCCCTGGCTGCCGCGGGTGCCGCCGGGCAGTCCACTCCTGGCCCTGTTCTGGTTCCTGGTCACCCTGGTCACCACCGCCTTCGCCCGGTCGGCGCCCGCCATGGTCGCCAACCTGCGCGGGGGTGGAGCCCTGCCGGCCCTGCTGCGAGCCGGTGGCCTGGCGGCGCGGGTGGTCGCTGTCGTCGCCGCCCTGCTCACCGTGCTCTTCGTGCTCCCGCACGGGGCCCGGGGCCTGATCCCGTGGGTGCTGGTCGGGGTGGCGCTGGCCGCCGGGCTGTCCGCGTGGGGCCTGTTCCGCGACGTGCTCGCCCTGCTGGTGTTGACCCTGGAGCGCAAGCTCGGGCCCGGGCGCCAGGTGCGGGTCGGCGGCCTGGCCGGCGAGGTGGTCTCCCAGAGCCCCCGGGCGGTGACCCTGCGGACCACCGGTGGCTCGCTGGTGACCGTGCCGAACTGGGACTTCGTGAGCCAGGCCGTGCACCTGGACGTGGACCCCAGGGCCGCGGTCGAGGTCCGCCTGCGGGTCCCCCCTCACGCCCCCCGCGAGCGGGTCCACCGGGTGCTCGAGGAGCTGGTCCTGCTGTCTCCCTACGCTGTCAGTCGCGGTCGGCCCAGGGTCCGCCCGGATCCCGACGACCCCGCGGCGTGGTGGGTCGAGGCCCGCCTGCTCGACGCCAAGTGGGCCCGGGACTTCGAGCGCACCCTGGTGGAATTGGCCGCGGAGCGCCTGGAATCCTGATCGGCGGTCCGGATTCATCCGTTATATCTGGGAGATGCTGACACTCTCCCTCCTCGCGCTGCTCGCCGCCTGCGGCGACGACACCGGGTCCGGCGGGGACACCGGGACCCACGGCACCGACGAGATCGACGCCGACACGGACACCGACTCCGACACGGACACCGACTCGGACGCCGACGCCGACAGCGACACCGACGCCGACGCCGACGCCGACGCCGACACCGACACCGACCCCACCGACTCCGGTGTCCTCTCCGACTCCGCCGACCCCACCGACACCGAGCCCAGCACCGCGGGCGGCCTGGTGCGCTTCATCGCCATGGGCGATGGCGGCGAGGGCAACGACGACCAGTACCAGAACGCCGCGGCCGTCAAGGACCTCTGCGCCGCCAAGGAAGACAGCGACCCCGGCTGCGACTTCGTGCTCTACCTGGGCGACAACTTCTACAACGACGGCGTCGAAGACGTCACCGACGACCAGTTCCAGTCCAAGTTCGAGCTCCCCTACGCCGACCTGGACCTGCCCTTCATGGTCGTGCTGGGCAACCACGACTACGGCGAGACCAGCCTGAGCTGGTGGAAGGCCGATCCCCAGGTCGAGTACTCGCTCTACAGCGACAAGTGGAACCTGCCGGACAAGTACTACACCTTCGATCAGGGCCCGGCGAGCTTCTACGGCCTGGACACCAACAGCATCATGCTGGACTGGGACGCCGCGGGCCAGCAGGCCTGGCTCCAGGCCGAGACCGCCGCGTCCACCGCCACCTGGAAGATCGCCTACGGCCACCACCCCTACATCTCCGACGGTCAGCACGGCAACGCCGGCAACTACGAGGACCTGTGGTGGCTGCCCATCGTGAACGGCGACTCGGTCAAGTCCTTCATGGAGAACGCGGTCTGCGGCCAGATCGACCTCTACCTGTGCGGCCACGACCACAACCGCCAGTGGCTGGAGCCGGTCTGCGGCACCGAGTTCATCGTCTCCGGCAGCGCCGCCAAGACCACCGACCTCGAAGCACGCGACGGCAATCCGACGTTCTACAGCGACGACACCATCGAAGGCTTCGTGTGGATCGAGCTGCGGGACAACACCATGACCGGCGAGTTCTACACGATGGATGGCGGATCGCCCGTCTTCTCGCGCACACTGACCAAGTGACCGCCCGCCCGCTGCTGATCGCCGCTGCCGCCGCTGCCCTGACCGGCTGCTACGCGGGCTCGCTCAGGGGCGACGAGGGCGATCGCCTGCGGCTGATGGGCGGGGTGATGGTGGTCTGCGAGACCTCGGAGAACACCCTGGCCGCCTTCGGCGTGGCGGTCAGCTACGAGGGCTGCCCCCACTCCCTGGACACGGCGGCGGACACCAGCGACACCTCCGAGACCGGCGACACCTCGACCACGGTGATCGACACCGCCGCCGACACCGCCTCGTCCACCACCACGGTCGACGACGGCGACGACGACACCGACGGTGGGATCTGCGGCTTCTACCGGGAGACCCTGGACACCCCGGGCTTCTGCCAGCCCTGGATGGTCCAGGCCAACAGCCCGAGCAACGCCCACACCTTCAACGTGTGGTTCGAAGACCTGCCCGCCCGCGACGACCTGACGGGCGCCAAGGCCCCCGAGGCGATCCTGGCCCACTGTCCGGACCCCAACGGTGAGATCCCGACCACGGCCACGGCGCTGACCGGCTCGATCGAGGTGACCCGCGACAACGGGCGCAAGGCGACGGTGTCGATGGACACGAACCGAGGCACTGGCCGCTTGAAGTTCCAGGTGTGCCGATAGAGGATGCCCGCTGCGACAAGCGCAGGGGGCAGCCATGGCGATCACCACCCGAGACACCGCGTTCCTGAAGTCGGTGCCGCTGCTCGGGGACCTCTCCGACACCGAGCGGACCCGCTTCGCCAGCTACCTCGAGGCCAAGGACTACGAGGCCGGCCAGGTGGTCATCTGGGAGGGCCAGAGCCACGACGCCGTGCACATCATCGTGTCGGGCGCGGTGGTGGTGTCCAAGCTGATCCGCGGCGAGGTCGAAGGCGTGCTGGCGCACCTGGACCCCGGGCAGTTCTTCGGGGAGCTGAACCTGATCGACGCGCGCCTGGCCGGCGCCACGGTGACCGCCGAGGAGCCCACCCGCCTGGTGCGCATCGACCACGCCCGGCTGAACCAGCTCTGGAAGGAGGACGAAGGCCTGTTCAGCAAGCTGGCCTGGGCGCTGCTGCGGGACCTGGCGAGCAAGCTACGGGCGACGAACGTCAAGGTGCAGGAAGCGGTGGAGTGGGGGCTGGACGCGACGAACATGGATCCGTGAGTTCTTCCGGGTGGCGACGGCTCCGGGACGGCGGCCCTCCGCCGGCCACGCGGGACGGCGGCCTCTGGCTCAGGGGTCTGACCCCTCGATCGGACGGGCTGCAAGTGTCAAGCACGGGGGTCTGACCCCTCGACCTGACCCCTCGACCTCTTGCCGAGCTGAAAGCGTCAGGCCCGGGGGTCCGACCCCTCGACCTGACCTCGACCTCGCCGGGCTGAAAGCGTCAGGCACGGGGGTCTGACCCCTCACCCTCATGAAAGCGTCAGGCACGGGGGTCTGACCCCTCGACCTGACCCCTCGACCTGACCCCTCGACCTGTTCAACCCCTCTGCAATCGATGCCCGGGCTGAGACGCACGACTCTGCCCGTGCACCGCGTCTCTCTCCAGTGAGGGCCTTGCCCGGCGACTACGCCAGGAGTGCGAACCCGCCGACCAGCAGCGCCACCCAGGTGAGGGCGGTGCCCAGACCGTACATGGTGAAGGTGGCGACCATCTTCGCCGGCCGGCCGTGGGTGCCCTCGCCCCTGAGCAGCCGCTTCAGTCCCAGCCAGGTCCGCTCTCGCAGGGCCACGATGCGTACCAGGTCGGTCAAGGCGTCGTACCCGTCTTCCTTGATGCCGTGGAAGGGCCAGACCGTGTAGAGCGCCAGGGCCAGGTTGACGTCGACCAGCACCACCAGGGCCCAGCTCACGGTCGGGTCCGGCACGCGCCACGCCACCAGGGCGGCGACCGCGCCGAGCCACACGTTCAGGGCCGGCCCGATCATCGAGACCCAGATCCGGCCCCACCGGGTAGACATCCACATGTCGCTCACGTCGACGTAGACCGTGGGCACGAAGCCGTCCATCAGCGTGAGGCCCACCGCCTTGACCTTGCGGCCGAAGCGCTTGCAGGCGAGCCCGTGGGCGCCTTCGTGCAGGGACATCGACAGCGGGGCCAGCAGCAGGAAGGCGGCCACGTCGGCCCACAGGGGCAG
>CAYFPX010000132.1:21081-22493 GCA_964344945.1 uncultured Enterobacterales bacterium | reverse complement strand
GGCGGGCGAGCGGCCTGCTGGCGCCGGGGATCGTGGCGCTGCTGGCCCTGGGCCTGGCGCGGCGCGAGCGCCCGGGCCTGGCCGCGAGCGTCGCCCTGTGCGCGGTGGGCGCCGGCGCACTCCACCTGGGCGTCGCCGTGCTGGCCCAGGCCCTCGGACCGCTGGGGGTGTGGGCGGCCTGGTCCGCCGCCGCCGCGCTGGGGGCCTACTTGACCGCCTCGACGTAGTAGCCCAGGTATCCCTCGGTGCCGTCGGCGAGCTTGCCCTTGGTGAAGAAGCCCTTGGCCCAGTCCGCCACGAAGTAGCGGCCCGGGGTCAGCGCCATGATCACGATCTCCTTGCCCTCTTCGAGCCGCTGGGTCTCCCACTTGGGCCGATCGGCGTAGTCGACCTTCCACTTGCCGCGGCGGGCCGGGTCCGGGCTCATCTTGTAGGCGCAGCCCTCGTCGTCGAGGCGGAAGACCTTCCAGCCCTCGCTCTCGTAGTCGAAGAACGGGCTGTGCCCAGCGGCGAGCCGGTTGGCGGGCACGCCGTCTGGCAGGCAGTAGTGCCGGAAGCCGCCCTGGCCCGGCGCGGTCTTCTTGGTGAGCCAGCCCCGGTCCATGGGCACGTACTCGTTGCCCTTGAAGCGGGTGAGGCCGCGGGTGTCGGGGATCTTGATCAGGGTGAGGGTGCCGACGTCGTACCGCTTGCGCTCCGAGGCGTCGAAGTCGGGCTTCACCTTGGGGACGTAGCCGGCCTTGCCGATGTGCAGCTCGTAGTGCTGGGGTGCACAGACCAGCTCGAAGGTGCCGTCGACGCCCGTGGCGGTCTGGCACTGGGCGCCGCCGACGGCGCTCACCATGGCGCCGACGATGGGCTGCCCCGCCACGTCGGCGACCTTGCCGTCGATGGCCATGCGGGAGCAACCGGTCGTGGCCAGCAGCGCACCAGCGGCGACGAGGGCGGTGCGCATCACCCCTCCAGGATGTCGACGTGGTCGACCTTGGACATGGGGAGGAAGAGGGTCTTCGCACCGCCTTCGAGGGGGCGGCCCTTCTCGTTGCGCCAGGCCGCGACCTTGATGGTGACGCCACCATCACCGATTCGCTCGAGCTCCCCCTCCACGACCGCGACGCCCTTGGGGACATGGTGATCGCCGGCGGTGGTGGTGAACAGAGAGGTCCGAAGGAAGACGGTCGCTCGTGCCAAGGCACCCTCCAGGGCGCCGGACGTTACCATGCCCGGCCCCAGCGAACGGAGGGAGGCGATGGGTCGGAACGCGGTGCTCCTGTGCATGCTCCTGACGGGGTGCACGGCGGAGCTCGAAGCCCAGCTGGCGAACGCCGAGCAGCGCGCCGAGGCCGCCGAGCGCGACCTGGAGAAGACCCAGGCCGTCAACGCCGTGCTCGAGGCCCGGGTCGAGCGGCTCC
>CAYFPX010000132.1:18185-21071 GCA_964344945.1 uncultured Enterobacterales bacterium | reverse complement strand
GACAAGGCCCCGGACACGGTCCTGAACTTCGTGGCGCTGGCCGAGGGCACCCGGGAGTGGACCGACCCGATGAGCGGCCGCAAGGTCACGCGCCCGCTGTACGACGGCACGGTCTTCCACCGGGTGATCCCGGGCTTCATGATCCAGGGCGGGGATCCGCTGGGCAACGGCACGGGTGGCCCCGGCTACAAGTTCCCCGACGAGCCACAGGACCTGAAGTTCACCGACCCGGGTCTGTTGGCCATGGCCAACGCAGGTCCGGACACCAACGGCTCCCAGTTCTTCGTGACCCTCGAAGCCGTGCCGCACCTCAACGGCAAGCACACGATCTTCGGCTCCTGCGGGCCCCTGGAGACCGCCGTGGGTATCGCCGGGGTGGCCCGGGACAAGCGGGACAAGCCGGTGAGGGACGTCGTGCTCCGCAAGGTCCGCATCCTTCGGGTGGAAGCGGGCTGACCCAAAGATGTAGAGTGTCCCGCCTTCCTGCACTCTGGGACACTTCATGGATCACATCGAGCCGGCCTGGGGCCACGTCAAGAACCACCTCGTGCCCTACGCGGTGTACAGCCTCGTCTTCTTCCTGGTCGTGGCCTTCACGGTTGGCCTGGCAGGCCTCGTCCTGCTGCCGAACCTCTACCGGGGCCTGGAGAAGGCCATGCGGGCCAACGCCGCCCCAGACGTCGGTGATCTCTTCAACTTCGACCACGCCGCCGACGACGTGGTCGGCATGCTCCTGATGGCCATCGGCATCGCGGTCGGCCTCTTCCTGTGCGTGCTGCCGGGCGTCGCGCTGGCGATCCTGTTCTTCTGGGTCCCCCTGCTGCTCGCCGCCCGGAGCTACGCGCCCATGGACGCCCTGAAGGCCTCGCTGCACGCTGTCAAGGCCGAGCCGGTGCCCGTGATCATCTTCCTGGTGGTCTCCGGCGTGGTGAACAACATCGCCAGCTACCTCCTCGTGCTGCCGCTGCTGATCACCTTCCCGGTCTTCTCTCTGGCCCAGGTGATGTGGTTCGGGAACCACGCTGGCCAGATCAAGCAGATCGCCGAAGGCGAGGGCATCCCCGCCCTCAGCTGAGGCTCCTCGGACCGGCGCCCTACCGCTGGTAGCCGACCCCGACCGTGGCCAGGCTGCTGCGGTCGCTGAGGGTGCCGACCTCGGTGGTCGCGGTGGACAGCACCGGGATGGACTGGACGGTCAGCCCGTAGCCAGCGTGGATGAAGACGCCGTCGATGACCTGGTAGCTGAGCTCCAGGTCGACGTTGGTGGAGTAGGGCAGATCGCCCCGCAGGCCCTGCAGGATGCCGGCCTGGAAGTGCAGATCGCCCTCCATCATGTCGGCGCCGATCTCGGCTCCCAGTCCCAGGCCGCTCAGGCCCAGCGGCCCGAATTCGATCGTGCCCTCGGTGTCGCCCTCGAGGTAGGTCACGAAGTCGCTGTACATGTAGCCGACCTTCGCGCCGACGTAGAAGTCGCCCGCTCCGGCCGAGAAGGGGTACCGGACCATGCCGTTGAGGCGCACCTGCGGCACCCAGTCGGTGATGACGGCGCTGCTGCCGGGCCAGCGGACGCGGTAGGCGGCCAGGCGGAACTCGGCCTCGGCGCCCAGGAAGCGTCCGAGTCTGTTCGGGAGGGGCAGCTCGTCGCCCCAGGCGGCCAGGTCCACCGCGAAGCCGTTCTGCCAGGTCAGGCCGGCGTCGCCGCCCAGGCTGACCGGCTTGTTCCACAGGGGGTTGTCCGCCACGTCGGTCGGGCTCTGCTCATAGGTGTAGCTGCCGCCGGTCCAGCCGACCTTGGCACGGAGCCAGGGAGCGGTACCCTCGCGCGTGGCGACGGTGCCGGCGGTGGGGGCGGGCTCGTCCTTGGCCTCTTCGGCGGCCGGCTCCTCTGCGGTCGGCTCCTCGGCGGGGGTCTCCTCCGCGCCCGGGGGCTCTTCGGCCGGCGGCGCTTCCTCGGCCGGCTCCGTCGTCGCGGTGCTCTCGGTCGCGCCCCAGGCGTTGCCCGCGGGCTCCGCGCCGGTCCAGACCGCGGCGGCGTCGGCCACGGTGGGCAACACGGTCACCTCGGCCACGTTGCCGCCGGGGTTGGTGACCACGACCTTGGTGTCCGCGGTCGCCGAAGGCGGCAGGGTCAGGGCGACCTGCCAGGCTCCGCCGCCCAGGTCCTGGACCGGGCCCAGGGTGCCCTGGGTGACCAGCACATCGGGCCTGCCGTCGGTCACGCTGCGCCCGCTGGCGTCCTTGCCCATGATCTTGACGACCACGGTGCCGCCAGCGGCGGCCGAAGCGGGCTCGGAGGTGATGGCGTAGGTCGCCAGGGGCCCTGCGTCGGCGGAGTCCGCGGCGGCGGACGCCGACGCCATCGAGGCGCCCTCTCGCGGCAGGGTCACCTCGGTCACCACGCCCGACCAGTCGCTGGCCATCGAGCGGGCGGCCACGGAGCCGGACCGGGGCAGGGAGAGCAGCGGCGCCACGGTGGCCGGCGCCTGGATCAGCGCGGTGCCCCCCGCCACGTCGCCAGACTGGGCCAGGATGGACACGATGCCCGACTTGCGGCCGGCGGTGTAGCGCACCTGGGCCAGCCCGCCGGCGTCGGTGGTGACCTGGCTGGGCACGGTGCCGTCGCCGGCCACGAGTCGCAGGGTCACGGGCACGTTGGGCACCGGGTGGCCGAATTCGTCGACGGAGGCCACGGTCAGGGTGGTGGTGGCGGTGCCGCTGGGGGCCAGGCGCTCGGTCTCGCTGAAGACCACGATGTGGCGCAGAGCATTGCCGGCGGGGGAGACGGCCACGGCGGCGCCGATGTCCACGGAGCCATCGCCGCTGGTCTTGAAGGTGGCCTCGTAGTCGCCGCCCTTGAGATCGCGGCCGTCGCCGGTCACCGAAGCG
>CAYFPX010000132.1:14618-18175 GCA_964344945.1 uncultured Enterobacterales bacterium | reverse complement strand
TTTATGCGGTGGACGTTGAGGCGCCGTGGTTTGACTCCCAGGATGAGGTGAGCAGCAGCTGCTGTCCGGCGATGCCGGCGCCTCCGGCATCGGTCACCTTGGCGAAGACCTTGAACGACGCAGCGCTGGCGCCGAGCTGGGCGGGCTCGGTGAAGAGCGTGACCTTGGCCGCGCGAGGCGGGACCAGGTGCACCTCGGTGGTCGAGGTCTGGCCGTCCTGGTTGGTCAGGCTCGCGCTGATCGCGGCACTGCTGGAGGCGCCCGCCGCGGCCGGGGTGAACAGCGCTCGGTAGACCCCGCCGCCCTCGTGCACGGCCTCGCCGACCGTGCCGGCCGAGGTGGAGAAGGTCACGCTGGCCCCCGGATCGGGCTTGCCGTCGGCGGTGGCCACGAAGGCCCGGACCGGGACCTGGGTGCGGCCGTCGGCGGGCAGGCCTGCGTACAGCGGGAACATGGCGATGCGCGGGGTCTCGGGGACCTGGAGGTCGATCTCCCGCTCGGTGCTCTTGCCGCCCATGGCGGTCACCAGGGTCGCGGTCTTCACGCCGGGGGACACGGTGATCGGAATGGAGGCTCTGCCAGTGGCATCCGCCGTGACCGGCCCGTAGTCCTGGCCGGCGATGCGCAGCAGCACGGTGGAGCCCGGGTCGGTCTTGACCGGGAAGTCGGCCTTGCCCACCAGGGGGACGATGGTGTGGCCGTGCACGCCACCCGGGTCCCGGGCGTCGACGTAGGTGAGCACCGCGAGCTGGGGGAAATTCACCGACGGGGCTTCGAAGCGGCCCGTGAACTGGCCATTGCCCAGGTAGGTGACATTGGAGATCTTGCCGCTGGAGGCGAAGACCCGCACGTCGGCGCTGGTCTCCTGGCTGCCCAGGGAGCCGCTGAACTTGATCGCCAGGCTGGCGCTGGTGTCCTGGCCGAGCACCAGCTGGGCGGGGTTGGCCGTGCCGGCGATGCCGCTGGGGCCCTGGCCGACCACGTTCAGGCCCCAGGCCTTCTCCACCGTGCCGCTGGCCGAGCGGCCCTTCAGGCGGAACTCGACCACCTTGCTCTCGTCGAGGGCCGGCGGCGTGAACTGGAACTCGAGCACGCCATTGCCCAGGTCCGTCGGCCCGGCGACCGAGCCCGCCGAGGCGGTCATCTTCCACTTGGACGCCGTGTCGATCGGGGCGCCGTCGGAGCCGAGCGCGGTGACGTGCAGCGCCACGGTGGTCTCGCCGTCGCCGAGCACGGTGCCGGCGGGGAGCATCTCGACCACGGGGCCCGAGGCGAAGGCGACGGCGGGCAGGTCTTGAGCGAAGGCCGGGGGGGCCACGGCGGGAACCGCCGCCAGGGCGACCCCGATCACGACAGAGGGGAGGAGGAGGTTTCGCATGGCCAGCGGGCTCCTGTCGGGAGGTCCGGGAGGGAAGGCCGGAGAGCATACTCTGCCGGCTGTCCAGGAGGTGTCAGGCTGGTCCGTATGCGGTCTCGACGCGCGCTGTGACGAAGATCGCCGGGATCCGTCGCCGCGATCAGTACGGGAAGGTCGACTGCCGCATGACCGCGTCCCGGGTCTCCGCCACGTCCGGGCGGTTCGGGTTCGCCTCGACCGCCACGTCCAGGATCTCCAGGGCCTGCTTGGGCTCCTGCCGCTGCATGAAGAGATCGGCGAGCAACAGCGCGATCTCCGGGTCCCCGGGGTCGTACTGCCAGGCCTGCAGCGCGTAGCGGATCGCCACGTCGACGCGGCCGGCCGCGGCGTACCCGCTGGCCACCCGGAAGTGGGCTTCGCTGTTGGTCGGGTCGGCCTCGGCCGCTGCGACCGCCGCCTTGGCGCTCTCGTTGTACCGGCCGGCGCTCTGGTAGGCCTTGGACAGGCGCAACAGGGCGTCCGACGAGGGGTTGTCGCGCGTGTCGATGGCGATCTGCAGGGCGTCGGCCTCGGCCCTTGGGTCCCCGAGCTTCTCGTGGCACAGGGCGAGGCTCAGAGCGATCTGCTCGCGAGCCGCGGCCTTCTTGCGCTTGTCGAGGGACTCGGCGGTCATCACCGCCACGCCCTCGCCGGAGCCCGCGAGGGCATAGGGTGGCAGGGTCAGGGCCCGGGCGAGGTAGCTCGCCGCGTGCAGGTACTCCTCGCTCTGCAGCCACCACATGCCCAGGACCCAGGCCAGGTGGCCATCGCGGGGAGCCAGGGACGCTGCGGGCAGACCGAGCCAGAGCGCCCCTTCGACGTCGCCCCGGGCGTGTCGCTGGGCCGCGCGGTCCAACCAGCCCTGGGACAGGTTCAGGGCCCCGCCGTGCTTGTGGCTCGCGATCTGGGCCTGCTCGCTGCCGGCCATCGCGGCGGGCAGGTCGCCGATCAGGTTGAAGACCACGGTGACCCCGGAGAGCACCATCGGGTCGTCGGCGTGGCGGAGCTGCAGCCCGCTGGCCTCGATGCGTGCCCGGTCCTTCTGGCCCGCCCGCGCCAGGGCATAGGCCAGGCCCACCGCTCCGCGCACGATGCCCGCGTCGCTCGCCGCCTGGAGCTGGGGGATGGCCGACGCGAACTCCTTCATCGACAGGCTCGCCTCGCCCAGCACCAGCGAGACCTCGGGGTCCGGGCTCTCCGCCAGGGTCTGCCGGGCGATGGCCGCAGCCTCTGCGGCGGCACCGGTCTCCAGCAGCGCCCGCGCGAGCACCGCCGAGGAACCCGGCTCGCCGGCGGCGCTGGCCACCCGGGCCGGCGCCAGGGCGTTCTCGGGGTTGCCGGCGGCCAGCTGGAGGTTCGCGATGCGCAGCAGGATCGTGGCGTTGTCCGGCTCGGTGTCCAGCGCCCGCTCATAGGCCCGCAGGGCGACCGGGAACTTGCCCTCGGCGAGGGCCTTGTCGCCCTCCTTCAGGTCCTTCTTCACCCCGGCGAAGGCCGCGGTGCCCAGGAACCAGGCCAGCAGCAGGGTCTTCACGGGCGCCTCAAGTCAGGGCCCCTTGACCCAGTAGGGAGATCCCAGCAGCTGGGCCTTCACCTGGTCGATCTCGTGGGGGTGGAGCTCGAAGGTCTGGGGCTGGCCGGTCCGGGGATCGGCCTGGGTGGCGAACCAGCGCTGGCCGTCCTTGGTCCGGTGGAGGATCAGGGCGCCTGGCTGGTCGTAGACCTTGTCCAGATCGGCTGCGGTCAGGGGCTTGTTCGGGTCGGCCGGGGCCTCGGCTTCGGGGTCGGGGTCGGGCTGGGGCCCGGGTGGCGGCGGGGGAGCGGCCTTGGGAGTGGTCGCCTCGACCACCTCTTCCAGCTCCCACTGCACCTCCAGGACCTGCCCCCGGGCGGCGCTCTCGACGTAGCTGCGCGCATCGGCGCCCTGGGACCCGCTGCACAGGGCGGTCAGCTCGTCACGGATTCGCGCGACCTCGTCGTCGTCGTCTGCGTTGCGCAGCGCCGCGATGAGCGCGTCGATGGCCTCCATTGCAGTCCTCCAGTCGCGCAGGAGGCTAACATCGGCCCCGCCCATGCACCTGTTCGACCAGCTGGACCCGGCGACCCGCGACAAGCTCGAGGCCCTGGCCAAGCTCTACACCGACCGCGACCGGAAGATCAT